>NZ_CP056199.1:3666537-3972082 GCF_013782625.1 Enterobacter sp. RHBSTW-00994
TGCTGCCAGTCCGGCACAAATGCCAGGCAGTGAGCGAGCAGGTTACGCCACGGTTGCGAAGCAGCCAGATCGCCGCCTGGTAGCGCCACAGCGGGTAAACCGCCAAGATGCTCACATTCGAGATAATTCACCCGCAGGCATTCACCGCCCCACAGTTCGCCATTATCCCCCATGCCAATGCCATCCAGCGTCAGGGCAATCACATCCTCACCTTCCAGTGGCCAGCCGTTCTCCGCCAGGCATGCCGCTGCATGGGCATGGTGATGCAACACGGCCTCGACAGGCAACATCTGGTCTTGCGCCCATTGACGGGCGCGGTATCCAGGGTGAGCATCGCACACCACGCGTTCTGGTGTGAAGGCATACATCTGCTGGATCACCGACAGCGCAGTACGCCACTGTCTTTCGACACCGTCATCACTGAGATCGCCAAAATGCTGGCTCAACACCGCCTGGCCATCACGCACCAGGCAGAAGGTATTTTTCATCTCCGCTCCCAGACACAACATGGCCGGGATTGCGGTGAAGCCTGAAGGCAACGGAATTGCATCCGGTACAAAACCACGTGCGCGGCGCAGCATCGCACCATCCTGATCGAGTACAGAATCATCCATGCGTTGCAGGATGTCGCGGTTGTGCAGCAGCACGCCATCGGCAATATTCCCCAACATCGCCAGCGCGTGTGTGTTGCTGGTTGCCGGCGGCTTACCGCTGAGATTGCCAGATGTCATCACCAGTGGGCGCTGAAGATCCATCATCAACAGATGCTGAAGCGGGTTTGCAGGTAACATGATGCCAATGGTCTCCAGACCCGGTGCGATGTCGTGTGGCAAATCGGGAAGCCATACTTTGGGGGTGAGCACAATGGGAGCTGCGGGAGAGTGCAGGCGCACACTAAGCGTGTCAGGCAGACCATCCGCCTGCGGGATCATCACCGCCAGCGGCTTCGTCGGGCGGTGTTTTCGTGCCCGTAACCGCGCCACCGCCTGTCCATTTTGCGCATCACATGCCAGATGAAAACCGCCCAGGCCTTTGATGGCCACAATCCCGCCATTTTTTAGCATTTCAACCGCGGCATTCAGAGCCGCGTCGCGCGTCGCGTGCACGCCTTCGGCTCGCCATTCAAGCTCAGGCCCGCAATCCGGGCAGGCTACAGGCTGGGCGTGAAAGCGTCGATCGGCAGGATTACGGTACTCCGCATCACATGGCTTACAGAGCGGGAACCGCGCCATGACGGTCGCGGGACGGTCATAAGGCATCGCACGAATGATGGTAAAGCGGGGTCCGCAATGCGTGCAGTTGATAAACGGGTAACGGTAGCGGCGTTCATGGGGATCGCGCATCTCCGCCAGACACGCGGGGCAGGTGGCGGCATCCGGCACAATCTGTGTGTCCATCACCCCACCCGCACTCTGCCGGATGGTGAAACCGGCAGGTTCAGCCAGCCAGGCGTAAGGCTGCGTTTCAACCTCGTCGATACGGGCTAACGGTGGGCACTGCTGGCGCAACCTCGCGGTAAAATCCCCCCCATTACCGAGGAGACGCACCAGCACACCCTCACCGTCATTACACACGTCGCCAGTTAACTGCATCTGATGCGCCAGTTGCCAGACGAAAGGACGAAACCCCACGCCCTGTACTTTGCCGCGCACCCGCAGTTGTACGCCGTTACCGTTCATCGTCACTCAGAACAGCAAAGATGACGACGTGTCGAATGCCGCCCGGCGGCGTTTTTCCGCGCTCATCTGTTCAAGCTTGTCACGATCCACACAAACCAGCGCGTGCGTCGGACAGGCTTCCATACAGGCTGGCCCTGCCTCACGGTGGTAGCACAGGTCACATTTGTTAGCTTCAGCTTTATCTGCTCGCACGCTCAGCCCGACGCCGCTGTTACGGACAACCGGGCGCACCACGACTTCCATCGCGCCGTAAGGACACGCTACTACGCAGGTTTTGCACCCAATGCAACGTTCCTGCATTACATGTACAAAGCCTTTTTCACGGCTGATCGCGCCGTTAGGGCACACATTGGCACAGGGGGCATCTTCACACTGACGACAGATGGCCGCCGTTGAAATATTCACGCCCTTAATGACGTGGATTCGTGGCAGGAAAGATTCCGGGGTCAGGGATGCACAATCCTGCTCCGCCTGATGGGATACTACGCACGCGACTTCACAGGTACGGCAACCAATACACTTACTGGCATCGGCCATCATAAAACGGTTCATCTGCTTCTCCAGCATAACAGTCATGCGCGGAAGCATTCATAAAACGTGCCAATTTTTAATGTATTGATTTAACTGAATTTAGAAAGACTCCCACGCTGTCATCGTCACAAGTGACGATGACAGGTGTCGACGTCAAAGATGAGGGCCCGGCGTAACGGAGTCGCGCAAAATCAACTCACCAGAGAAGGTTTGTTGGGAGATAAACTCACCGCCATCCAGCATGAAGATCAGACGACTAATCGTCTCTTTGATCATCTCCGTTACCGGAATTCGCACGCTGGAGAGAGAGGGGGTGAGATACGGCGCAATCGCCACATCATCAAAGCCAATCACCGACACCGCCGCAGGGGTAGCAATCCCGCTATCGTGAAGCTGTTTCATGGCGCCGATCGCCATGTCGTCATTGCTCGCCACCAGTGCTGTAAAGGTCTCGCCACGGGATAACAGCTCAGATACCGCCGCCGCACCGCTGGCCGGGTTCCATTTTCCCTGGGCAATCAATTCAGGACGAAGCGGGATCTGGTGCTGCGCCAGTGCCTCTTTGTAGCCGGAAAGACGCTCAATGCCGGTTGGGGAGTCCAGAGATCCGGTGATAAAGGCGACATCCCGATGCCCCTGTTCGATGAGTTGCGACACCGCCGCCTGGCAGGAGGCTTTATGATCAGACCAGACGCAATGGCTGCTGTTTTTACGCAAGCGACGGTTAAGCACCATAATCGGCTGCTCGCACTTCTCGATGATGTCGTCCATCTCGTCCACGCTTAAGAAACGCGGGTAGATGATCACCGCATCGCAGCGCATATCGAGCAGATACTGGATCGCCTTACGCTCTTCTTCTGCGCTGTGCTTACCATCCGCCAGAATCAGCTGTCGCCCCTTCTCTTCCGTCATTCGGGCAGCATGGAACAGCAACTCGCTGAAGTAGACCCCGTGATATAGCGTGTTCGTGACGACCAGCCCAAGGGTTTGCGTCCGTTTGGTGGCCAGATTGCGCGCAAGTAAATTGGGACGATAGCCGCTCTCGTCAATCGCCTGAAACACCCGGTCTTTCGTCTCCTGGCTCACGTAGCCATTTCCCGACAGCACCCTGGATACCGTCGCTTTCGAAACGCCCGCCCGCTTCGCCACTTCCAGCATCGTGGTCATGTTTTTATTCCGTTTGAAACTGATGGGGCGCAGTGTACTGCACCACAGAAAAATTGTCCCAGCACGAATATCACGCTTTCAACACCCCATAGTGATCATCATCACGAATATAAAAAATGTACAAAACATGATCTTGTTTCATTCAAAGAAACTCATGATGATTATGTGGAACCGGTTTCCTATCTATTCTCATAACGACAACAGGATCACATCCGATGGCCAAAAATTACGCTGCGCTGGCGAAAGACGTTGTTAGCGCACTCGGCGGCAAAGACAACGTTGTCGCCGTCACCCACTGCATGACGCGCCTGCGTTTCGTCCTGAAAGACGAAAGCCAGCTCGACAGCGCACAGCTCAAAAGCATCAGCGGCGTACTCGGCGTGGTACGTAACGATAACCAGTGTCAGGTAATCATTGGCAATACCGTTTCTCAGGCCTACCGCGAAGTCGTGAATCTGCTGCCGACAGAGATGCAGCCAGCCCTTCCCGAAGGCCCGCAAAAGCTGACTTTCCGCCGCATTGGTGCGGGGATCCTGGATGCGCTGATCGGAACCATGTCACCACTGATCCCGGCGATTATCGGTGGGTCGATGGTCAAACTGCTGGCGATGATCCTGGAAATGACCGGCGTGTTGACCAAAGGTGCGCCAACACTGACCATACTGACGGTGATTGGGGACGGCGCATTTTTCTTCCTGCCACTGATGGTCGCCGCCTCTGCTGCCGTGAAATTCAAAACCAACATGTCACTGGCGATTGCTATTGCAGGCGTACTGGTTCACCCCAGTTTCATTGAGCTGATGGCAAAAGCTGCACAAGGTGAACACGTCGAGTTCGCCTTTATTCCGGTCACTGCGGTGAAATACACTTACACCGTGATCCCGGCGCTGGTGATGACCTGGTGTCTGTCCTACATCGAACGCTGGGTAGATAAAATTACCCCGGCCGTGACCAAAAACTTCCTCAAACCGATGCTGATTGTGCTGATTGCCGCGCCGCTCGCCATCGTACTGATTGGCCCGCTCGGGATCTGGATCGGAAGCGCGATCTCCGCGCTGGTTTACACCATTCATGGTTATCTGGGCTGGCTGTCCGTTGCCATCATGGGCGCACTCTGGCCACTGCTGGTGATGACCGGGATGCACCGCGTATTTACCCCCACCATCATTCAGACCATTGCCGAAACAGGCAAAGAAGGCATGGTAATGCCATCGGAAATTGGCGCTAACCTGTCACTCGGCGGTTCATCGCTGGCGGTCGCCTGGAAAACGAAAAACCCGGAATTGCGTCAAACCGCGCTGGCGGCGGCAGCCTCTGCCATCATGGCGGGGATCTCCGAACCTGCTTTGTACGGCGTGGCGGTTCGTCTGAAGCGTCCGCTGATTGCGAGTCTTATCAGCGGCTTTATCTGCGGCGCAGTTGCCGGGATTGCCGGGCTCGCCAGCCATTCGATGGCCGCACCAGGGTTGTTTACCAGCGTACAGTTCTTCGACCCGGCCAATCCAATG
This sequence comes from Enterobacter sp. RHBSTW-00994, assembly GCF_013782625.1. Classification (NCBI taxonomy): domain Bacteria; kingdom Pseudomonadati; phylum Pseudomonadota; class Gammaproteobacteria; order Enterobacterales; family Enterobacteriaceae; genus Enterobacter; species Enterobacter sp. RHBSTW-00994. The sequence continues at coordinate 3,671,423 of NZ_CP056199.1, forward strand.
TCCATCGTCTGGGTATTTGGCGTGATGGCGCTGGCAGTGGTGTTATCGTTTGTCCTGACGTTGATTCTCGGCTTTGAAGATATCCCGGTTGAGGATGACGCGGAAAAAACCCGCGCCCTGCACACTGCGCCGGTTCAGGCACAAGCAGCACGAGCATAATTCTATAGCGAGGTAAAAATGTCTGTTTTTCCACAAGGATTTTTATGGGGTGGTGCGCTGGCCGCCAACCAGAGTGAAGGGGCTTACCGTGAAGGCGGAAAAGGACTCACCACAGTCGACATGATCCCCCACGGCGCAAACCGTCTGGCGGTAAAAGTCGGGAAGGAAAAACGTTTTTCGCTGCGTGATGACGAGTTTTATCCAAGCCACGAGGCGATTGATTTTTACCATCGCTATAAAGAAGACATCGCGCTGATGGCGGAGATGGGTTTCACCGTATTCCGCACCTCGATTGCCTGGAGCCGCCTCTACCCAAACGGCGACGAACCGCAGCCAAACCAGGAAGGTATCGCCTTTTACCGCGCCGTGTTTGAAGAGTGCAGAAAATACAACATTGAGCCACTGGTCACACTCTGCCACTTCGATGTGCCTATGCATCTGGTCACGGAGTATGGCTCCTGGCGCAACCGTAAAATGGTCGATTTCTTCGCCCGTTATGCGCGTACCTGCTTTGAAGAATTTGACGGTCTGGTGAAATACTGGCTGACCTTCAATGAAATCAACATCATGTTGCACAGTCCTTTCTCCGGCGCGGGTCTGGTGTTTGAAGCGGGTGAAAACGAAGATCAGGTGAAATACCAGGCCGCGCACCACGAGCTGGTAGCAAGTGCGCTGGCAACCAAAATCGCCCACGAGATCAACCCGGAAAACCAGGTCGGCTGTATGTTGGCGGGCGGTAACTTCTACCCGTACTCCTGCAAACCAGAAGACGTATGGATGGCGCTGGAAAAAGACCGTGAAAACCTGTTCTTTATCGACGTGCAGGCGCGCGGCAGCTACCCGGCCTACTCGGCGCGCGTGTTCCGCGAAAAAGGGGTGGTGATTGTTAAGGATCCGGGCGATGACGACCTGCTGAAACACACGGTCGATTTTGTCTCATTCAGCTATTACGCCTCGCGCTGTGCGTCTGCGGATATGAATGCAAACAATACCAATGCGGCGAATATCGTGAAGTCCCTGCGCAATCCGCATATCGAAGTCAGTGAATGGGGCTGGGGTATTGACCCGCTGGGTCTGCGTATCACCATGAACATGATGTACGACCGCTACCAGAAACCCCTGTTCCTGGTGGAAAATGGCCTCGGTGCGAAAGATGACATTGATGCCAACGGCGAGATTAACGATGACTATCGTATCAGCTACCTGCGCGAACATATCCGCGCAATGGGCGACGCCATCGAAGACGGTATTCCGCTTATCGGTTACACCACATGGGGCTGTATCGACCTGGTGGCTGCCTCCACGGGTGAAATGAGCAAGCGTTACGGGTTTATTTATGTCGATCGCGACGATGCAGGCAACGGAACGCTGGATCGTAAGCGCAAGAAATCGTTCTGGTGGTATAAGAAAGTGATTGCGAGTAACGGGGCGGATCTGGCGTAACATGCGGTTTCCCCTCATCCCGAAGGGAAGAGGGGATTGCCCGGTGCGGTTTTCAGGCCGGAGTGAGAAGGTCAAATCCCCCCTTCCCCACCCACGAACCAAGCCGGGAATAAACCACTTCCACCGCCTCTTTGATCGGGGGCGTCATCGGGTAGTAAAACCCAACGATATCCGGCTGAATGCCCAGAAACAGCACCTCCCCCACGTCATCCTTAATCTGATCGACCAGGTAGTTCAGCGGCATGTTGTGGGTGGTCATCATGAACATTTCCGCGATGTCATCAGGGTCAATCAGGCGGATCTCGCCGGGGTTTAGCCCCATATCGGTGGCATCAACAATCAGCAATCTGTCCGGGTGCAGTTCACGAATGGCGACCACATCGTTTTCCGGTGCGCTGCCGCCGTCAATCACTACCCAGTTCCCCAGGGGATTAGCGGCGCACATCTCCGCCAGCAGTGGACCTGCGCCATCATCACCCATCATGCTGTTGCCGACACACAATAAAACGTCAGTCACGTAATCTCCTCACCATCAGATAGATGGCGCTCTCCTGATGAATATCGTGCAGCATACTGAGGACAATTTTACTCCAGGCCTGCTGCTCGGGGGTTTGCTGGCTGAGTGCTGCATCAAAGGCATTCGCCAGCATCGCAATATGGTTGGCGTCGATAACGATCTCGCCGTACTTCGGTACGCCCTCCATTTTGCGCCGCGCGGTACTGCCCTCTTCCAGTGTGGCGATCCACGCCAGATACTCCGGCCACGGACAACTTAGCGCCGCTTCAAGGCAGTCGATCACCCCCAGGTGATGGCCAATCGCCAGGCTGTAATAGACCACCTGCTGCGCCGCATCCGGCGTGGCATCGTTCTCATCAATAAACTTACGGCTCAGCTGACTGAACACCACCTTTTCACTCATCGGATACGCGCCTCATCCACCACCTGATTCAGGTTTGCCACAATCTCATTCAGCCGCGGATCGTTTTCCGCTTCCAGCCAGCGGGCAACCTGGTGGTCTCCCTGGCCCAGCAAACGCAGATAATCATCCGCAATCTGGCGACCATAGCGGTAGCCTGCCAGTTTGCGCGCCATGCGATCGACCTTCACGCGCAGCGGTTGCACCATGTCCGGATGAAGAATGGTTGCGGGCTGATTGTCGATCTCACCCGGTTCGCGGGCGTGGATTTTTTGCTCCAGCAGGCCGAGCGCCATCGCAAAACCGTACAGCGTGGCCGCAGGTGTTGGCGGGCAACCCGGAATATACACATCCACTGGCACAATTTTGTCCGTCCCGCCCCATACGCAGTAGAGGTCGTGGAAGATACCGCCGCTGTTGCCGCACGCCCCGTAAGAGATACAGATTTTTGGATCGGGCGCAGACTGCCACGCACGTAGCGCAGGCGAACGCATGGCACGGGTTACTGCGCCAGTAAACAACAAAATGTCAGCATGACGCGGTGACGGTACAACTTTGATACCAAAGCGTTCGGCATCAAACAGCGGCGACAGTGTTGCGAAAATCTCAATCTCGCAGCCGTTGCAACCACCGCAGTCCACCCGGTAGACGTAGGCAGAACGTTTGATTTTTTTCAGCAGCGACGCTTTCATGCTGGCGATGGACTCATCCACCGTCATCGGAACAGGGATCCCTCTGTCGTCGCATGGGCCCAGTAAGTTATCCATTAGCTGGCCTCTCTCATATGGCGGGTTAAATCAATACGATCGGATGGCAACAGGCATTTCTGTCGCTTACATTCCGGACAGGTTTCAAAACTCTCCCGGTGATGTTCCGCCCGGATATCCCCGTTGTGTTTCAGCAACGCAATGGCGTAGTCGATCTCTTTTTGGACGGCAAACGGTCTATGGCACTCACGGCAATGACACAGCGCAAATCGCGACTGCTGCAGGAAATCCTCTTTTTTCCAGACCGCCAGTTCGTACGCTTGCGACAATTTAATCGCCGCCGTTGGGCACACCTCTTCGCAGCGACCGCAAAAGATGCAGCGCCCCAGATTGAACTGCCAGGCCAACTCCTGTGTGGCAAGATCCGTTTCGACCGTCAGGGCATTCGACGGACAAGCATTAACGCAGGCCGCGCAGCCGATACACTGCTGCGGGTTGTGTTCAGGTTTGCCGCGAAAGTTTTTATCGACCGGCATCGGTTCCAGCGGGTAACTGCTGGTTACTGCGCCGGTTTTGATCACTTTTTTGATAAAGGTAAACATGACAAATCCCTATTTCAGCGGCGAGTTCTTACGCTCGATGCTGTAGCGTTCAAGCTCTTTATATGGCACGACCTGGCTTTTTTTCTTCCTTACATCCACCACCGTCATACGGTCGGTGCAGGAGTAGCAAGGATCAAGGCTGCCGATAATCAGTGGCGCATCTGAAACCGTGTTGCCACGCAGCATATAGCGCAGCGTCGGCCAGTTGGCGTATGTTGCCGCACGACAACGCCAGCGATACAGCTTCTGGTTGTCACCAGTCATGCTCCAGTGAATGTCGTCTCCGCGTGGCGCTTCGGAAAAACCGAGGGCAAAGCGGCCAGGAATATAGGTAAAGCCTTCCACCATCAGCGGGCCACCAGGCAGATTATCCAGCCCGAAGTCGATCATATTGAGCGCGGTGAAAACTTCGTTAATACGCACTTTCAGACGAGAGATAACATCGCAACCCTGCTCACTATGCACCGTCATCGGCAGCAGGCCGTAACCGACAAACGGGTGATCCGCACGGGTATCACGCGCATGGCCGCTGGCACGCACCATGGGACCAACGTTACTGAAGTCACGGGCGATTTCCGGATCAAGACGGCCAATACCGACGGTACGTTGTTCAATGTTTGGCGTGCTCAGCAGCATATCCACCAAATCCTGCACGTCACGGCGCATCTGTTGTGCCAGCAGGCGAGTCTGGATCATGTCGTCTTTCAGCAGATCGCGGCGAATCCCGCCGATCAGGTTCAGCCCGTAGGTTTTACGCGCCCCGGTCAGGATCTCCGCCATTTTCATGGACGCTTCGCGCACGCGGAAGAACTGCATAAACCCGGAATCAAAACCGACAAAGTGACAGGCCAGCCCCAGATTCAGCAGATGAGAATGCAGACGCTCCACTTCCAGCAGAATCGCGCGGATCATCTGTGCGCGTTCCGGTACGACAATCCCCATCCCGTTTTCCACCGACGTGGTGTAGGCGGTGCTGTGGGCAAAACCACAAATGCCGCATACGCGGTCGGAGAGGAAGGTCACTTCGTTGTAACCCATACGGGTTTCCGCCAGTTTTTCCATACCCCGGTGGACATAGAAAAGACGGTAGTCGGCGTCGATGATGTTTTCACCATCGACAAACAGGCGAAAATGCCCAGGCTCATCAGAGGTCACATGCAGCGGGCCAATCGGCACAACGTTGTTCTTTTTGCTGCCCAGCTCATTGATGAACTCGTAGGTTTCGTTGTCCGTGGTGGGCGCAGGACGTTGACGGTAATCCATACTGTCTTTACGCAGCGGATAAAGTTCGTCCGGCCAGTCATCCGGCAACACCAGGCGACGTTCATCCGGCAGGCCAACCGGAACCAGGCCGTACATATCGCGGACTTCACGTTCCCCCCAGACAGCGGCAGGAACACGTGGCGTGACTGACGGATATTCCGGCTTGTTCGGGTCCACTTCTACGCGTACCGTTACCCAGCACTTCTCGCCCTGCTCCATCGACATGACGTAGTACACCGCGTAATTGCCGCAAAGCTGACGCTCGTCGTTACCAAACAGAACGGACAGCCAGCCACCCTGCTGGTAATAGAGAAACTCTACCACTTCCGGCAGGTAGTTCACTTTCACAGTGAGGGTTATCTGGTCTTTAGTCTGCCAGCTTTCATCCAGCACCACGCCGGGAAAGGCCTGGTGGAGTGCGGCGAGATACTGCTGACCTTTTTTTTCTTCAGACATAAATACTCTCTTAAATCACGCCACCAGCAAGGAGACGAACGCTAAAAATGCAAATCCAAAACCAGCCCAGGTAACCCGTGAGGTGGCCACAAAACGCAGGCGCGCCATGCTGTTTTCAAACAGCGCAATCACCAGCACGCCGATCAGCAGCTTGAGCGCCGCAACCACCACGGCCAGCACCAGACCACTAACGGAGAAATGCGTCATCTGTCCCCACGGGAAGAAAACGCCAACAAACATTTGCAACACCACCAGTTGTTTAAGGCTAATACCCCACTTCAGCACGGCAAAACCGTAGCCGCTGTATTCGGTGAGCGGTCCTTCCTGCAACTCCTGCTCTGCTTCAGCGAGGTCGAACGGTAGTTTTCCCATCTCAATAAAGGTGGCGAAGGCGCAGGCACACAGAGCCAGAATCAGCGGAATGGAACGGGCGACAGGCCAGTGATAAACGGTGTGAGTGATAAAACTGATGTGCGTAGAGCCCGCAACCTGCGCGGCAACCCACAGCCCCAACAGCAGGATTGGCTCAACCAGAACGCCCAACATTGCCTCACGACTGGCTCCGAGCCCGGTAAACGGGCTTCCGGTGTCCAGCCCGGCAATAGCAAAGAAGAAACGGGCGATAGCGAAGAGGTAGATCAGCGTGATCAGATCGCCAAGCACAGGCAACGGAGACCCTACCGTCACCACCGGTAACGCCGTCGCGATGGTTAACATCACGCCAACCATCACAAAAGGGGTCAGGCGGAAGACCCAGCCTGCCGCATCCGGTGCGACGCTCTGACGAGTCAGCAATTTGAAGAGATCGCGATACTCCTGCAGCACACCAGGCCCGCGACGGTTATGCATCCTGGCGCGCGCCACACGGCTCACTCCCGATAGCAATGGCGCAACGGCGAATAACACCAGCGCCTGAAGTAATGCCAGTAACAGACTCATGTCAGGCTCCTCGTGAAATCACAATCACCACCAGTACTGCCAGCTCAATCACGGCCAGACGGCGGAACAACGCAGGTACAGCGGCACTTTGCCAGCCCGGGATCCACCCCACCGGATTAAGCCAGTGACGCAGCTTCAACACAGCGGCAAAGTTCTCTTTAACCGGCATGGCAAAACCATGGGCAGTGATCACCATGGATTGCTCATGTTCGTAACCACAGGCCCAGGCCGCACCGCGCGAACGCGCAGGCAACCGGTCGCGGCGGAAAAAGAGCATCAGCACAAACGGCAGCAACGGGGCAGCAATCAGCAACAGGGCAATCATCGGCTGGGAAACCGTGGTGTGTGCGGTCGTGAGCGGCAGCGGAACCGCCTTGCCAAGCAGCGGGATAAGCCATGGCGCCGCCACGCCGCCAATAATGCAGCACAACGCCAGAGCCACCACACTGGCTGCCATTAGCAACGGTGCGCAGCAGGCATTTTCCGCTTCACGGGTGCGTGGTGCGCCAAGGAACGTCACACCATAGACTTTCGCCATGCACATCACCGCCAGTGCGCCTGTGATCGCCAGGCCAACAGCCAGCAGCGGCCCCAACAGACGCGCGATAAACACGTCACTTTGGCCGAGCGCAAAGAAGGACTGGTAAATCACCCACTCACCGGCAAAGCCATTCAGCGGTGGCAACGCCGCCATCGCCATCAGCCCGACCAGCATACATAAGGCGATCACCGGCATTTTTTTGCCAATACCGCCCAGCTTTTCAATATCGCGATGACCGGTACGGAACCAGACGCTGCCCGCGCCCAGGAACAGGGTGCTTTTAAACAGGCTGTGGTTAATGAGGTGATACAGACCGCCAATAAACCCGGCTGCAATCAGCGCCGGATGATTCAGTGCCAGCCCCGTCACACCCGCCCCGAGACCGAGAAGAATAATGCCGATGTTTTCCAGCGTGTGGTACGCCAGCAGACGCTGGATATTGTGTTCCATTAGCGCGTACAACCCGCCGACAAATGCCGTGACCATTCCCGCCAGCATCAGCACAATACCCCACCACAACGGAGGCTGCCCCCCCACCAGTGAAAACGTCAGGATGCCGAATAACCCAACCTTCATCACTACGGTCGAAAACAGTGCGGCGGCCGGGGCTGAGGCATTGGCATGTGCCTGAGGAACCCAGCCATGGAGCGGGATGATCCCCGCCAGCAGGCCAAAACCGATGACTCCCAACAGCCAGATATCTGCGCCCAATGGCAGCACCTGCGTGCGTTCATGCAGCAGCGTAAATTCAAGCGTGCCATAGCGTTGCCACACCAGCCAGCACGCCAGCGCAAGCAGCAGCGTGCCGAGTCGTCCAAGTGCAAACCACAGCTTGCCGGATACACTACATCCGGTGAGGAACACGCCGCAAAGGGCCATGATCTCCGCCATCACGACCAGCGCGCCCAGGTTACTGGCGGTGACGGCGCAAATCGCGGTCGCCATCAGCAAATTCACCAGCAGGCCGTTCGGTTTGATTTGCGGGTGACGATGCCAGTCAATATTAAACAGGCTGATAAAAAAGCCGCACAGGCCGAAGGTCACCAGCCAGATGGCATTCAGCGGTGAGAGCTGAATCGCATGACGGATCAACGGCAAACTCGCCCCGGTAGATTGCCCCCCCATCAACACAATCGCTCCCGTCGCCGTGGTCATCGCACTGGCGAGTGCGCCACCAATCCCTGCTATCCAGCCGCTCAGGGTTTTACAGAAGGAGAAGACCAGCGCCAAAACAGCCGTCGCAGCAAAGACCATCACCGCGCTACTCATCAAGGTCGTTGCGTTCATTTCGCCCCCTCGTTCTGAGACTGAAACAGCGAAAGATCGCCAAAATCGGAATTGATCGTGAGCTCGCGTTTACGTTTGCTGGTTCGCGCAATATCGCGAATATTGACCAGAATTAGTGCTTTGGTCGGGCAGGTACGCACACAGGCCGGGCCTTGCTCATCGAAGCTGCAGAGATCGCATTTCACTGCGATGGCACGCACGCCGGGAACCCAGTCCAGCAATGTGCTCACACGAGCCGGAGCGGGAGGGGCTGGCGGCGCTTTCGGGGAGTTGGCGTTCGCCGGAATGTGCAGCGGACGGCTGCCGGAAAACTCAATGGCCCCAAACGGACAGGCAATGCCGCACAGTTTGCAGCTTACGCACAGGCTTTCGTTCAGCTGTACAGCACCCTCTACGCGAGTGATCGCATTAACAGGGCAAACACCCGCACACGGGGCATCCTCACAATGGTGGCAGAGCTGCGGGGCAGACTCTTTTTCATTACGCATGACGCGCAGACGCGGCATTGACTGTAACCCGTGCTGACGGTGTGTTTCCGAACACGCCGCCTCACAGGTGTGACAGCCAATACAGACCGTCGAGTCAGCAATTACAAAACGGTTCACCGGGTAATCCTCTGGTGATGGTCATTTTTGACGAAAATCTGTCTTATCGACACTTCTCGACACTCGGAACAAATCAGGCAACGTTGGCTGAAATATTTCCAGCAATCAGCTGTTTCAGGTTTACCGGTAAATCGTGCTCCACCGCGGTATAAAGCCCCTCGTAAACTGGCGCGATTTTCTCCAGATAATGTTCCAGAACCTGCTGACGATCGCGGTTGCTGACGTGACCATCCACCATGCCATCGGCCATCAACTGCGCCTGGGCAATACGTTGTTTTTCACCCTCTTTTGTCTCGACGTAATACTCAATGGTGTGGCTGTTAAAGGTGTCAGCCAGCGAGACATAAACCGTAAAATGCCCGAACAACACAAAGCGCATATCACCTTGTGCGGCACAGCTCATGGCATGATGAAGACGGGCTTTCGACAGGGTGATCCCCTGTACCAGAGAGTTGCAATAGAGATGCCATTGCTCCTGTAACTGCTGATGGCGCTGCGCGATGTAATCCGCTTTCTCGCTAATTTCCCAAATGGTCATACAAGGTGTCCGATTAATGGAGATTGCGGCTATTAAGCAGATTCCATGCCAATTTTTAATATATTGATTTTAAATAATTTTAACCAAATCCAGTCTGTCAAAACAGCGGTGTCGACGTGTCATTTCGACAGCGCCGACACCGTCACGCCTTAACAAAAATCAAGATGGCACTGTTATTGCATTAACGGGGCAATTCATTGAGGAGGCGTCATGCACGAACTCACCCTCTGCCAACGGGCTTTGGAATTAATCGAACAGCAGGCAACCCTGCATAACGCAAAACGTGTTACCGGCGTCTGGCTGAAAGTCGGGGCATTTTCCTGCGTCGAAACCAGTGCCCTGACCTTCTGCTTTGAACTGGTGTGTCGCGACACGCTGGCGGAGGGCTGCCAGCTTCATATTGAAGAACAGCAGGCGGAGTGCTGGTGCGAGCAATGCCAGCAATACGTCACGCTGCTGTCGTCGAAGGTACAACGCTGCCCACAGTGCCAGAGCACCGGGCTTCGCATCGTGGCGGATGACGGGTTGCAGATCCAACGCCTCGAAATCGATCAGGAGTAAATTATGTGTAGCACCTGTGGTTGCGCCGAAGGCAACCTCTATATTGAAGGGGATGAACATCGTCCTCATTCCGCGTTTCGCTCCGCGCCATTTTCTCCCGCCCCCCGCCACTCCGGGGCATTGACGGGCATCACCTTCACACCTAAGCAATCCGATGCCGGCGATCTTCACTACGGTCACGGCGAAGCAGGCACACACGCGCCGGGCATCAGCCAGCGTAAAATGCTGGAAGTTGAAATCAACGTACTTGACAAGAATAACCAGTTGGCGGCCCGTAACCGCGCCCGTTTTGCCACCCGCAAACACCTGGTGCTTAACCTGGTCTCCAGCCCGGGTTCCGGTAAAACCACCCTGTTAACCGAAACACTCAAACGCCTGAACGAGCGTGTTTCCTGCGCGGTGATTGAAGGCGATCAGCAGACGGTAAATGACGCTGCGCGTATTCGCGAGACAGGTACACCTGCCATTCAGGTCAATACCGGGAAAGGCTGCCACCTGGATGCACAGATGATTGCCGACGCCGCCCCGCGTCTGCCGCTGGCAGATAACGGCATTCTGTTTATTGAGAACGTGGGGAACCTGGTGTGTCCGGCCAGCTTTGATCTCGGCGAGCGCCACAAGGTAGCGGTGCTGTCCGTGACTGAAGGAGAAGATAAGCCGCTGAAATACCCGCATATGTTCGCCGCCGCATCGCTGATGCTGCTGAATAAAACCGACCTTCTGCCTTATCTGAATTTCGATGTCGAAAAATGCCTGGCTTACGCCCGCGAAGTGAATCCTGATATTGAGATCCTGCTGGTCTCCGCCACACAGGGTGACGGGATGGACAACTGGCTGAACTGGCTGGAGAACGAACGATGTGCATAGGCGTTCCAGGGCAAATACATTCTATCGACGGTGTTCAGGCCAAAGTGGACGTTTGCGGTGTGCTACGTGATGTCGACCTGACGCTGGTGGGCAGCGACGATGAGACAGGCACACCACGCATCGGCCAGTGGGTGCTGGTGCATGTCGGTTTTGCGATGAGTGTGATAAACGAGGCGGAAGCGCGCGACACGCTGGATGCTCTGCAAAATATGTTCGACGTTGAGCCTGATGTCGGCGCACTTCTCTATGGTGAGGAGCAGTAAGCCATGCGCTACGTCGACGAATATCGCGCACCTGAACAGGTGATGCAGCTCATAGAGCATTTGAAAATACGGGCCACACGGCTGAATTACACTGCCGAAAAACCTCTGCGCATTATGGAAGTGTGCGGCGGACATACCCATGCGATCTTCAAATTTGGCCTTGACCAGTTGCTACCGGAAAACATTGAGTTTATCCACGGGCCTGGCTGCCCGGTGTGCGTCCTGCCCATGGGGCGTATCGACAGTTGTCTGGAGATCGCCAGCCAGCCTGATGTGATTTTCTGCACCTTTGGCGATGCGATGCGCGTCCCGGGAAAAAAGGGATCCCTGCTCCAGGCCAGAGCGCGCGGAGCTGATGTCCGTATTGTCTATTCTCCCGTGGATGCGCTCAGGCTGGCGGTGGAAAATCCTGCCCGAAAAGTGGTGTTTTTCGGCCTGGGTTTTGAAACCACCATGCCCGCAACAGCCATTACGCTGCAACAGGCGAAAGCCCGTAACATTGAAAACTTTTTCTTTTTTTGCCAGCACATTACGCTCATTCCAACACTGCGCAGCCTGCTGGAAGAACCGGGCAATGGCATTGACGCGTTCCTGGCCCCCGGCCATGTCAGTATGGTCATCGGTACAGAGGCCTACGGTTTTATCGCCAAAGACTACAATCGCCCATTAGTCGTTGCTGGTTTCGAACCTCTTGATCTACTGCAAGGCGTAACCATGCTGGTTGAGCAGAAAATAGCAGCCCAGAGTACGGTGGAAAATCAGTACCGCCGTGTTGTTCCCGATGCCGGAAATCGACTCGCGCAACAGGCCATTGCCGACGTCTTTGCCGTTAAAGGCGACAGCGAATGGCGCGGCCTGGGGCTGATTGCCGAATCAGGAGTGCACCTGACGCCTGCGTATCGCTCGTTCGACGCCGAAGCACATTTCCGCCCGCAGCCTCAGCAGGTTTGCGACGATCCTCGCGCCCGCTGTGGCGAAGTGTTAACCGGTAAATGCAAGCCACATCAATGCCCGTTATTTGGCAACACCTGTAACCCGCAAACCGCATTTGGTGCGCTGATGGTCTCTTCAGAAGGCGCATGCGCGGCGTGGTATCAGTATCGTAATCAGGAGTGTGAAGTATGACCACGGTGGAAATGGCGCACGGCAGTGGCGGTCAGGCCATGCAGCAGTTGATTAATCAGCTGTTTATGGAGGCCTTTAATAACCCCTGGCTGGCGGAGCAGGAAGATCAGGCGCGAATTGACCTCGCCTCCCTCACCGCCCAGGGCGACAGACTGGCCTTTTCTACTGACAGTTATGTCATTGATCCGCTGTTTTTCCCTGGCGGTGATATCGGCAAGCTGGCGATCTGCGGTACAGCAAACGATGTGGCCGTCAGCGGCGCGATTCCCCGCTATCTCTCCTGCGGTTTTATCCTGGAAGAGGGACTGCCGATGGAGACACTTACCACGGTTGTCACCAGCATGGCGCGCACCGCCCGTGACGCGGGGATCGCTATTGTGACCGGGGATACCAAGGTGGTACAGCGTGGTGCGGCGGATAAACTGTTTATCAACACTGCCGGGATGGGGGCGATCCCCACAGATATTCACTGGGGCGCTCAGCAACTCTCGGCTGGCGATGTGTTACTGGTCAGCGGAACGCTGGGTTGTCATGGCGCGACGATACTGAACCTGCGTGAAGGGCTTGGGCTTGACGGTGAATTGCGCAGCGACTGTGCGGTACTGACGCCGCTTATCCAGACCTTGCGTACTCTTCCTGGCGTAAAAGCCCTGCGCGATGCCACACGCGGCGGTGTGAATGCCGTGGTGCATGAGTTTGCGGCCAGTTGCGGATACGGTATCGAACTGACCGAACGCGGATTGCCCGTCAAACCTGCCGTTCGTGGATTATGCGAGCTACTTGGACTCGATCCGCTAAACTTTGCTAACGAAGGCAAACTGGTCATCGGTGTGGAACGCCATGCAGCAGAAGCCGTACTGGAACAATTACGGGCTCATCCTTTAGGGAAAGAGGCCGCCATAATCGGTGAGGTGGTTGAGCGCAAAGGGGTGCGCCTGACCGGACTGTACGGCGTAAAACGCACGCTGGATCTCCCACACGCAGAACCGTTACCCCGAATTTGCTAGAACCGCGCCAAAAGCGGTCAGCACACTTTTTTCTCTCTTTTTTGCCAGTTTCTATTGGAATGCACTATGTCGTATACACCCATGAGCGATCTTGGACAGCAGGGTCTGTTTGATATCACGCGCACTCTTTTACAGCAGCCCGATCTGGGCTCGCTGAGCGACGCCCTGACGCGGCTGGTCAGGCAATCTGCGCTGGCCGATAGCGCTGCCATTGTGCTCTGGCATAGCGGAAGCCATCGCGCGAGCTACTTTTCGACGCGTGAAAACGGTAAAGCTTTTGAGTATGAAGACGAAACTATTCTGGCTCATGGCCCGGTGCGTCGCATTCTCTCGCGCCCGGAGGCCCTGCATTGCAACTTCGACGAATTCCGGCAAACCTGGCCTCTGCTGGCAGAGAGCGCGTTGTATCAACCCTTCGGTCACTATTGCCTGCTACCGCTGGCGGCAGAGGGACGTATTTTTGGTGGCTGCGAATTTATCCGCAACGCTAACCAGCCCTGGAGTGAGGCCGAGTACGAACGTCTGCATACCTTTACGCAAATCGTCGGCGTGGTGGCAGAACAAATCCAAAGCCGCGTGACCAATAACGTCGATTACGATCTGTTGAGCCGCGAACGGGATAACTTCCGCATTCTGGTGGCGATCACCAATGCCGTACTTTCGCGGCTTGATATGGATGAACTGGTCAGCGAAGTCTCCAAAGAGATCCACCACTATTTTAAAATTGATGCCATCAGCATTGCCCTCAGGGGTCACCGAAAAGGTAAGCTGAATATCTACTCCACGCACTACCTCGACGAAGCGAACCCCGCGCACGAGCAGAGCGAGGTTGACGAAGCCGGCACGCTTTCTGAGCGGGTATTTAAAAGCAAAGAGATATTGCTGCTTAATCTTAATGAGCGCGATGTGTTAGCCCCCTATGAGCGGATGCTGTTTAACACCTGGGGAAATAAGATCCAGACGCTGTGTCTGCTGCCGCTGATGTCCGGTAATACCATGCTCGGCGTGCTGAAGCTGGCCCAGTGTGATGAAGCCGTATTCACCACAGCCAACCTGAAATTGTTACGCCAGATTGCCGAACGCATCTCTATTGCACTCGATAACGCGCTGGCCTACCAGGAGATCCACCGCCTGAAGGAGAGGCTGGTGGATGAAAACCTGGCCCTGACGGAACAGCTTAACAATGTTGATAGCGAGTTTGGCGAAATCATTGGTCGCAGCGACGCAATGTACAGCGTGCTTAAGCAGGTTGAGATGGTGGCGCAAAGTGACAGTACGGTACTGATCCTGGGAGAAACGGGAACGGGCAAAGAGCTGATTGCCCGCGCGATCCATAATCTGAGTAACCGCAACAGCCGCCGCATGGTGAAAATGAACTGCGCGGCAATGCCCGCAGGCTTGCTGGAAAGCGATCTCTTCGGCCATGAGCGCGGCGCATTTACCGGTGCGAGTAGCCAAAGACTGGGCCGCTTTGAACTGGCAGATAAAAGCTCGCTGTTCCTGGATGAAGTCGGTGATATGCCGCTGGAGCTGCAACCTAAGCTCCTGCGTGTATTGCAGGAGCAAGAGTTCGAACGCCTGGGCAGTAACAAGCTGATTCAGACCGATGTACGGTTAATTGCCGCCACCAACCGTGATCTGAAAAAAATGGTCGCCGACCGTGAGTTCCGCAGCGATCTCTATTATCGCCTGAACGTTTTCCCTATTTACCTGCCGCCACTGCGTGAACGCCCGGAAGACATCCCGCTGCTGGTCAAAGCCTTTACGGCGAAAATTGCACGCCGAATGGGACGCAACATCGACAGTATTCCAGCCGAAACGCTACGGACACTGTCGTTAATGGAGTGGCCAGGCAATGTGCGCGAACTGGAAAACGTGATTGAACGGGCGGTATTGCTGACGCGCGGAAACGTGTTGCAACTCTCGCTCCCCGAAGTCTCCCTGTCTGAAGAGCCAATGATGGCCACCGAAGTGGCTCAGGACGGCGAAGATGAATACCAGTTGATTATGCGCGTCCTTAAAGAGACCAATGGCGTCGTTGCCGGACCGAAAGGGGCCGCGCAGAGACTGGGGCTAAAACGCACCACTCTGCTCTCCCGCATGAAACGTCTGGGGATTGATAAAGAGAGTCTGGTTTAACGCATAATGCCCACTGCGGCTGTGGTATAAACTCTGGTGTACGCCAACATTCATCTGTTCTACAGGAGGTAACATGTCTGTTTCAGCACGTAATCAGCTAACGGGTATCGTGAGCGCAACATCACACGGTGCAGTCAACGACGAAGTTGAATTAACCCTGCAAGGTGGCGCGAAACTGGTCGCAATTGTGACCACCAGCAGCAAAGAAGCTCTGGGTTTAGTCCCGGGAAAAGAGGCCATTGCGCTGATCAAAGCCCCGTGGGTTACGCTGGCAACGGAAGACTGTGGCCTGAAGTTTTCCGCCCGTAACCAGTTCGCAGGTGCTATCGCCAGCGTAACCGAAGGGGCTGTTAATGCGACCGTTCACATTCAGACCGATGCGGGTTTTGAGATTGTCGCCGTCGTGACCAACGAAAGCCGCAAAGAAATGCAGTTAGCCGCCGGAAAACGCATCATCGCCCTCATTAAAGCGTCCGCCATTCTTATCGCCACTCGCGCATAATTTCTCTCTGCCGTGCTCTGCACGGCATTGTCCAAACCACAAAAAAAACAAATAAAACAAAACCTTATCATCAATCATTGACACAAAATATATTGCATTGTATAAAATCCCGCCTCAATAATGAGTTTCATTTGCATTAAATTCACTTCCTGGGTCAGCAAGAATAATTTTAATAATTAAGGTAGCGTTTTATGAAAAAGGTCATCTGCGCATTAGGAATGGTGTTCGCATCCGTCAGTTCTGCTTTAGCCACAACTTATCCTCTCACCATTGAAAACTGTGGATATAAAGAGACGTTCACCAAAGCACCTGAGCGTGTCGTCGCACTGGGGCAAAATACCGTCGAAATTCTGCTGCTTTTAGGTTTGCAGGATAACGTGGCCGCCAGTGCGTTTTGGCCAACCAAAGTGTTGCCACAACTGGCTGAACAGAATGCAAAAATCAAAACACTGACGGTCGAAATCCCGACGCTCGAATCCATTCTTGCCCAGAACCCTGATTTTGTTCCTGCGCAGTTACCTTTGCTGCTCGGCCCTGAAAGTAAAGTGGCCAAACGTGAAGATCTCGCCACCGTTGGCGTGAACAGCTATATGTCCCCGGGTATGTGTGCGACCAAAAAAGACATTGGCGATATGTACGGTAGCCGCCAGAAATTGTGGGACATGACGTTCCTGTATAAAGAGATTGAAGATTTTGCCAAAATCTTCAACGTCGAAGATCGCGGCCAGGCCGTCATTGCTGATTTCAAAAAACGCGAAGCAGACCTGCGCCAGGCGTTCGGAAAAAACAAAAAAGACCTCTCCTTTGTATTCTGGTTCTCCAGTGCCTCCCCTTCTTCTGACGCCTATGTTGGCGGCAAGAACAGCGCATCCGGTTTTATTGCAAACGTGCTAGGTGGACATAACGCCATCACCTCAGAAACCGAGTGGCCAACGGTGGGCTGGGAGAGCATCATTGCCGCGAACCCGGATGTCATTGTCGTTTCAAGCCTTGATCGTAATCGTTGGGCACTGGATAACGCACAAGAAAAAATTAAGTTCCTTAAATCTGATCCTGCCGTCAGCCAGTTAGACGCCGTGAAAAAAGGGCACATCGTCGTCATGGACGGCCAGGCAATGAACCCGACGATCCGCACGATTTACGGTGCTGAGCAGGTTGGCGAACAGCTCAGAAAACTGGGATTAGATAAATGACCGCAGTGGCGCAACCAGTACGACAGCGATTTCTGTTAGGTGCGTCGGGCGTTCTGTCCGTGGTGGTGTTATTCCTGGTGATTGCAATGGGCGTCAGCGTTGGCGAGCTTTCTATCCCGCTGCAAAGCGTGTTCTACGCCATAAGCAACAAACTCGGGCTCACAAACGAGCCCCTGAATCGCATCTATGAAAGTGTGATTTGGGACTTCCGCCTGAGCCGCGCACTGGTTGCCGCCTGCTGCGGCGCAGGGTTAGCCATCTGCGGTGCGGTACTGCAAAGCCTGTTGAAGAATGCGCTCGCTGAACCTTATGTACTGGGTGTTTCTGCGGGGGCATCGACGGGAGCCGTGTCAGTCGTGGTACTGGGTATTGGGACAGGTGCCGTATCACTTTCCGCTGGCGCGTTTGCCGGGGCATTTGCTGCTTTTGCTTTTGTCGCCTTCCTGACGAACGGCGCGCGTGGCGGAAACGAACGTACCATTCTGGCCGGGGTTGCCGCCTCTCAACTCTTTAATGCCATCACCGCGTATACCATCAGTACATCCGCCAGCGCACAACAGGCGCGCGATGTGATGTTCTGGCTGCTCGGCAGTTTCAGTGGCGTGCGATGGCCTGAGTTTCAACTGGTGCTGGTTGTTGTACTGATTGGCCTTGCGGTATGCCTTTACTACTCCAGAGCCCTGGATGCGTTTACGTTTGGTGATGACGCTGCCGCGTCTTTGGGTATTGCCGTTCCCTGGGTTCGGCTGGCCCTGTTCACCACCACTGCATTGATTACTGCCACCATTGTCAGTATGGCGGGTTCGATCGGCTTTGTGGGGTTAGTTGTCCCGCACGTTATGCGTTTCTTCTTTGGGCCATTGCATCGAACTTTGCTTATCGCCAGCGCCCTCGCCGGCGCGATTCTGATGGTACTGGCTGATATTGCGTCACGCTTGTTGATCGCCCCACAAAGTCTCCCCGTTGGGGTCGTGACTGCGCTGGTCGGAGTGCCGTTCTTTGCGATTATTATCTACCGTTCAAGGAATAAGTGATGAGTATCACCGCTGAAAATATTACCTGGAAGGTGGGTAAAAAAGTCATCGTCAACAATGTCTCATTGAGCGTTTCCCGTGGACAAACTGTCGGGCTGCTTGGCCCTAACGGCTGCGGTAAATCGTCACTTCTGCGGGTCCTTGCCGGGTTGCGACGTCCGGATGCGGGCAGTGTTTCCCTGGACGGGCAGAACATCGCCCGGATAGCCAAAAAACAGCTTGCCCGGCGGGTGGCATTTGTTGAACAACATGGCATGACCGATGCCAATATGCGCGTGCGCGATGTGGTAAAGCTGGGACGTATTCCACACCATTCGCCGTTCTCAAACTGGAGTACGCAGGATGACGAAACCGTCACTGCCGCCCTGCGCAGGGTCGACATGCTGGAAAAGAGCGAGCAAGGCTGGCTGAGCCTTTCGGGCGGGGAGCGTCAGCGTGTACACATCGCGCGCGCACTGGCACAGACGCCGACGGAGATCCTGCTCGATGAGCCGACCAACCACCTGGACATTCACCATCAAATGCAGTTAATGCATCTGATCAGTGAGTTACCGGTGACCAGTATTGTGGCCATCCACGATCTCAATCACGCCGCTATGTTTTGTGATGCGTTGATTGTGATGCAAAAAGGCCAAATTGTGGCGACAGGGACACCACAGGACATCTTAACCGAGGAACTTCTCTGGGATGTTTTCCGGGTGAAAACCAAAATTGAGATCTCGCCCTATCATGGTAATAAGCACATCCACTACCTTGTTTAACGCCGGATAACCTGCATGTCTCTGTTTTCCCTGCGCCCCGCGACGCAACTCTGGCCGCCCGTGTTACTGGGCAGCCAGTTTGTTTTTAACATTGGTTTCTATGCCGTCGTCCCCTTTCTGGCTATCTTCCTGCGCGACGATATGCTGCTTTCTGGCGGGCTGATTGGGCTGGTACTGGGGTTACGTACCTTTTCGCAACAAGGGATGTTTATCGTCGGCGGTGCGTTGTCTGACAGATATGGCGCGAAGGTCATTATCCTGTGTGGCTGTGTGATCCGGGTTGTAGGTTATCTGTTACTGGCTTTTGGAACGTCACTCGGGCCAATCATTCTAGGGGCCTGCCTCACGGGAATCGGTGGCGCGCTGTTTTCACCGTCGATTGAAGCGCTGCTGGCAAAAGCAGGAAGCCAAAGTGAAACACAGGGAAAACGCAGTCGTGCAGAGTGGTTTGCTCTGTTTGCGGTGTGCGGTGAGCTTGGTGCGGTGCTCGGCCCTGTCGCGGGAGCGTTGCTCACGGGGCTGGGCTTTCGCCAGGTAGCTCTTGCTGGAGCGGGGGTATTTATCATCGCGCTGGTTGTCCTGTTTTTCTGCCTTCCTTCCAGGCAAAATACCCAACAGACGCTGGCGATCCTCCCCTGGTGGACCACATTTCGCCAGCCACGCTTTGTCGCCTTTATTATTGCCTATAGCTCGTGGCTTCTGAGCTATAACCAGCTTTATCTGGCGTTGCCGGTCGAGATCCAGCGAGCTGGCGGCAGTGAGAAAGATCTTGGCCCGTTATTTATGCTGGCATCGGTGTTGATCATTGCCTTTCAACTTCCGCTGGCGCGTTTTGCCCGTCGGGCAGGCGCAGCCAGAATCATACCGATTGGATTTTTGCTGCTCTCAGCCTCTTTTCTGAGCGTAGCCTGTTTTGCAGCAACCGAACCGGCAGAAGGCTGGATGCGATTGCTGCCATCGGCCTGCTTCGTTTCACTATTAACGCTGGGACAAATGCTGATCGTGCCTGCAGCGAAGGATCTGATCCCGTGGTTTGCCCAGGAATCAACCCTTGGCGCGCACTATGGCGCACTCTCCACAGCGGGTGGTTGTGCCGTTCTGGCGGGGAATTTAGTGTTTGGCAGTCAACTTGATCACGCGCTAACGCCCTCAACCGCCGCCATTTATCCGTGGCTGCTGCTGGCATTTTTCCCGCTCTGTAGCGCAATCGCGTTGGTGATAATCTGCCGTCCTGTACGTGCCTCTTTGGCTCGTCAGCCCTGACTTACTGATTTTTGGGACGGTATTTTTCCGGCAGTTCAGGAACAGGACGACGGTCGTCAATCAGATGACGAATCGTGAGGATCGGATGTCGCCACAACATGCGTGGTCCGGCCCAACGCATAACCTGTTTCATCTCCTCACGTTTGGCAGGCTGGTAGCAGTGCACAGGACACTGCTTGCAGGCGGGCTTTTCCTCACCAAAAATACATTTATCCAGGCGTTTATCGGCATACGCGTTAAGCGCCTGATAATGTCCTTCTTCTTTGGAGGCCTCAGGACACTGCGTTTCATACAGCGCAATCATTTTAGCGATCGTCTCTTTTTCTCGTGAGATACGTTTTCCAGACATAACCAGTACCGAATAATAAGATGTATTTATAATACTATTTTGTGTCAGGTATTTCAGGCTGATTTCATCGTTTGCATTTTGTTTTCTGAAGAGACCTTCCAGTTTTAACTCTGCTTCGCATCAGATTTACTGGTATTTTATACAGGAAAATTAACCACATTTACCCGCGACTCCCGGAGCCTGTATGCCAGACATCACCATTGCTAAACCCTTTCGTCATCTTAAAGTCGGGTATTACCGTAAACGTCACGAAGATCGTAAAACCAAAATCCCGACACGTTATAGCGTACATGCTGCCCTGAGCTTAAAAGGGGACTGGCTTGAAAAAGCAGGATTTACGACTAACTCGCAGGTCAGAGTGGGTGTCGAGCGGGGAAAGTTGGTCATTGAGCTTATGGAAGATGGCCCGGTGTAATGCATCGACATTTTTCTGCGCTACGTCATTTTTTCATGCGACAATAGAGGAAACCTACGGCCACTACGCCGCTCAAAGATCAATATTATCAATGAAATGGATATCATAACTCCATGACCACAATCGACAATTTTGACGCCCATACGCCGATGATGCAGCAGTACCTGAAGCTGAAAGCCCAGCATCCGGAAATTCTGCTGTTCTACCGTATGGGGGATTTTTACGAGCTCTTTTATGACGATGCTAAACGAGCCTCGCAATTGCTCGACATCTCCCTGACCAAACGTGGCGCATCCGCTGGCGAACCTATCCCGATGGCCGGGATACCGCATCACGCCGTCGAAAACTATCTGGCAAAGCTGGTAAACCAGGGCGAATCCGTCGCCATTTGTGAGCAAATTGGTGACCCAGCCACCTCGAAGGGGCCGGTCGAGCGTAAAGTGGTACGCATCGTTACGCCAGGCACAATCAGCGATGAAGCGCTGCTGCAGGAACGTCAGGATAATTTACTGGCAGCCCTCTGGCAGGACGGAAAAGGCTTTGGCTATGCCACGCTGGATATTAGTTCCGGGCGTTTTCGTGTGAGCGAACCGGCTGACCGTGAAACCATGGCGGCAGAGTTGCAACGCACCAACCCGGCAGAACTGCTTTATGCTGAAGACTTCGCCGAGACATCACTTATTGAAGGACGTCGTGGTCTTCGCCGCCGTCCACTGTGGGAATTCGAAATTGACACTGCGCGCCAGCAATTAAATCTGCAGTTTGGCACGCGTGACCTGATTGGCTTTGGCGTTGAAAATGCGCCACGCGGCCTGTGTGCGGCGGGCTGTCTGCTGCAATATGTGAAAGATACCCAGCGTACTGCCCTGCCGCATATCCGCTCGATTACCATGGAGCGCCAGCAGGATAGCATCATTATGGATGCTGCAACTCGCCGTAACCTGGAGATCACCCAAAACCTGGCCGGTGGTATGGAAAACACGCTCGCCTCGGTGCTCGACAGCACGGTCACTCCGATGGGCAGTCGCATGCTGAAACGCTGGTTACATATGCCCATTCGCGATACCAGCACGCTGATCAGCCGCCAGCAAACCATTGCCGCCTTACAGGACCGCTTTACTGAACTGCAACCAGTGTTACGTCAGGTTGGCGATCTGGAGCGCATTTTAGCTCGCCTCGCACTACGTACTGCGCGTCCACGTGACTTAGCCCGTATGCGACATGCCTTCCAGCAACTCCCAGAGCTGCGCTCTCAGCTTGCTGAAGTAGACTGCGCGCCGGTGCAGAAGCTGAGAGACACAATGGGGGAGTTTACAGAACTGCGTGAACTGCTTGAGCGTGCCATCATTGATGCTCCGCCCGTTCTGGTCCGTGATGGCGGCGTGATTGCGCCTGGCTATAACGAAGAGCTGGACGAATGGCGCGCACTGGCAGATGGGGCAACGGATTATCTGGATAAGCTTGAGTTCCGCGAACGCGAACGTCTGGGACTCGATACGCTGAAAGTTGGGTATAACGCGGTCCACGGTTATTACATTCAGATCAGTCGTGGGCAAAGCCACCTGGCACCGATCCACTATGTCCGTCGCCAGACGCTGAAAAATGCCGAACGCTACATTATTCCTGAGCTGAAAGAGTATGAAGACAAGGTTCTCACCTCGAAAGGTAAAGCGTTAGCCCTGGAAAAACAGCTTTATGACGCGCTGTTCGACATGCTGATGCCGCATCTTGCCGATCTGCAACTGAGTGCAAGTGCGCTCGCAGAGCTGGATGTGCTGGTGAATCTGGCAGAGCGCGCAGATGCCCTGAACTACACCTGCCCAACCTTTACCGACAAGCCAGGCATTCGCATTACCGAAGGTCGCCATCCGGTAGTAGAGCAGGTCCTGAACGAGCCCTTTATTGCTAACCCGCTTAATCTGTCTCCCCAGCGGCGAATGCTGATCATCACCGGTCCGAATATGGGCGGTAAAAGTACCTATATGCGCCAGACCGCGTTGATCGCCCTGCTCGCCTATATTGGCAGCTACGTTCCGGCGAACAATGTGGAAATCGGCCCTATAGACCGTATCTTTACTCGCGTGGGGGCTGCGGACGATCTGGCAAGTGGCCGCTCGACATTTATGGTGGAGATGACCGAGACCGCCAATATTCTGCACAATGCAACAGAACACAGCCTGGTATTGATGGATGAAGTGGGTCGCGGAACCTCTACTTATGATGGTCTGTCGCTGGCGTGGGCTTGTGCTGAAAACCTGGCCAACAAGATTAAAGCGATGACTCTGTTCGCCACTCACTATTTTGAACTCACACAGTTGCCAGAGAAGATGGAGGGCGTAGCAAACGTCCACCTGGATGCCCTGGAGCATGGGGACACAATTGCCTTCATGCATACGGTTCAGGACGGTGCAGCAAGTAAGAGTTACGGCCTTGCCGTTGCCGCTCTCGCAGGTGTACCGAAAGAGGTGATCAAACGGGCGCGTCAGAAATTACGCGAGCTGGAAAACCTGTCACCAAATGCCGCAGCCACTCAGGTTGATGGTACGCAGATGTCGCTGCTGATGCCTGCGGAAGAGACATCCCCGGCAATGGATGCGCTGGAAAATCTCGATCCTGACTCACTGACGCCGCGCCAGGCGCTGGAGTGGATTTACCGGCTGAAAAGCTTGGTGTAAACGAGTGAAGTCCGGTGCTGTATGGCACTGGACGTTTCTTTTCGTAGCAGAGATAACGTTCCCCCTTAATGCGCATTTTCCGTCTTAACAACCAGAAGGTGCTGATGCAACTTCAACAGGAGAAATCATGACCCGCTACGAAGCAGAAATTATCGATGCCCACATCGCAATTGAAGACTGGCTCGGCAAAGGTAAAGGCGAAATTGATGCATTGCTCGCACGCTTTCGTCCTGATTTCATGATGATTGCGCCAACGGGTGTTCGCTTTGACTTTTCTGCCCTGAGCCATTTTTTTGAGGGACAGCGCGGAAACCGCTCTGGATTGAAGATCGTTATCGATGAACTAACGATATTGCAAACATGGGATAAAGGTGCGGTTCTTCACTATCGTGAAACACAAACTCGCCCCGATAATCCTGTCAACGTGCGCTGGTCAACTGCGGTGCTTAATCAGGAAGGCGAAAAAATTACGTGGCGTCTGTTACACGAGACGACCCAGCCCTAGCACAAAAGAAAAAGGCCAGTCTCTCGACTGGCCTTTTTGACGAATAGTATATTTACTCGCGGAAAAGCGCTTCGATGTTCAGCCCTTGCCCCTGCAAAATTTCACGCAGGCGACGCAAACCTTCAACCTGAATCTGACGAACACGTTCACGAGTCAGACCAATCTCGCGGCCGACATCTTCCAGTGTCGCAGCTTCATACCCCAATAATCCGAAACGACGCGCCAGCACTTCACGCTGTTTGGCGTTCAACTCGAACAGCCATTTAACGATGCTCTGTTTCATGTCATCGTCCTGCGTGGTGTCTTCCGGGCCGTTATCTTTTTCATCGGCCAGGATGTCCAGCAGCGCTTTTTCAGAATCACCACCCAATGGGGTGTCAACCGAGGTAATGCGCTCGTTGAGACGCAGCATACGGCTCACGTCATCAACCGGTTTATCGAGTTGTTCGGCAATCTCTTCGGCGCTTGGCTCGTGGTCCAGTTTATGGGACAACTCACGCGCAGTACGCAGATAGACGTTCAACTCTTTGACGATGTGAATAGGCAGTCGAATCGTACGGGTTTGGTTCATAATCGCCCGTTCGATAGTCTGGCGGATCCACCATGTCGCGTAAGTGGAGAAACGGAACCCGCGTTCCGGGTCAAACTTCTCAACCGCGCGGATCAAGCCTAAATTGCCCTCTTCAATCAGATCCAGCAAGGCCAGACCACGATTGCCGTAACGACGGGCAATTTTCACAACCAGACGCAAGTTACTTTCAATCATGCGACGGCGTGAGGCAACATCACCACGCAATGCTCGACGCGCGAAGTAAACTTCTTCTTCGGCCGTTAACAATGGAGAATAACCAATCTCCCCAAGGTAAAGCTGAGTCGCGTCCAGCACACGCTGGGTAGCCCCTTGCGATAACAGCTCTTCTTCAGCTAAATCGTTATCACTGGGTTCCTCTTCTACTAAGGCTTTTTCGTCAAAAGCCTCTGCTCCGTTCTCATCAAATTCCGCATCTTCATTTAAATCATGAACTTTCAGCGTATTCTGACTCATAAGGTGGCTCCTACCCGTGATCCCTGAACGAGACACCCTATGTGGTATGTCCCGTCAAATTATCGCTGCGGCAAGTACTGCAGCGGGTTTACGGATTTCCCCTTGTAACGAATTTCAAAATGCAAGCGTGTAGAACTGGTTCCGGTGCTACCCATGGTAGCGATTTTTTGCCCCGCCTTGATTTCTTGTTGTTCCCGGACCAGCATTGTATCGTTATGGGCGTAGGCACTCAGGTAATCATCGTTGTGTTTGATGATAATAAGATTACCGTAACCGCGCAGAGCGTTACCGGCATATACAACGCGTCCGTCTGCAGTCGCGATGATAGCCTGTCCCTTACTTCCTGCGATATCGATCCCTTTATTTCCACCTTCGGTAGAAGAGAAGTTCTCGATAACCTTGCCATCAGTAGGCCAGCGCCATGTAGAAATCGGCGAACTGGACGACATACTGCTGGCAGTCGGCTCGGTAGAGCTAACCACAGGAGCCGTAACAGGTGCTGTGACAACCGTCGCAGTCCCTTTATTATTCGGCAACATTTTGTTAGCACTCTGATCACCTGAATCCTCAGAATACGTAATTACTGGTTGCGAAGCAACCACTGTGCTGGATTTTTGTGCAGGCTTGACATTGTTATTCTGCGCAGTGACATCCGCGGCAGAAACAGTATTGCCTGGAGTGAGTGGCGTACCTGTGGCATTACCCACCTGAAGCGTTTGACCGACTTCCAGTGAATAAGGAGCCTGGACACTGTTACGCTGTGCGAGGTCACGGAAATCGTTCCCGGTGATCCATGCGATATAGAAAAGCGTGTCACCCCGTTTTACGGTGTAGGTACTGCCGCCCGTATAACTGCCTTTTGGAATGTTCCCATATTTACGGTTATACACAATACGACCATTCTCGGTCTGTACTGGCTGAGCCACAGGCTGAATCTGCGTTGGCTGGGTAACTGGGCGTTGAACCGGCTGAATTTGTGGCGTCTGGTTTGTCGTCGCCGTACCCATTTTTGGCGGAGGCGTAATCAGCATTCCACCGGAAGAACTCCCCGAGCCATTGTTTCCGCCTACCGAACTCACAGGTGCAGGCGCGTTAGTCGAACTTGTACAGCCTGCCAGCCAAAGCGAAACCAGTGATAATGCCGCAACACGGCTGATGGTGAATTTTGGGCTTCCCGCGCTCATTTATCCCCCAGGAATGTGTTAACTACCAGTGACTTAAAAACCATGAAGGCTCGAATCTTTCGCGCCACACCATACGCTGAATTTGCCTTAATAACCCTGGATAATTCCGAGTCTCAGGCCAGTTCCCCCTTAACCAGGGGCACGAAGCGTACGGCTTCCACGGTATCGATAATAAATTCGTCGCCACGCCGACGAACGCGCTTCAAAAGTTGCTGCTCGTCTCCCACGGGCAAAACGAGAATGCCCCCTTCATCCAGTTGCGACAAGAGCGCAGCGGGTATTTCAGGCGGTGCAGCCGTCACGATAATGGCGTCAAACGGCGCGCGCGCCTGCCAACCCTGCCATCCATCACCATGACGTGTCGAAACATTATGTAAATCAAGTTGTTTCAGGCGACGTCGTGCCTGCCACTGTAAACCTTTAATACGTTCGACCGAACAAACATGGTGCACAAGATGCGCCAGGATCGCAGTTTGATAGCCTGAACCTGTACCAATTTCCAGCACGCGCGATTCCGGGGTCAGCTCAAGGAGCTCCGTCATTCGCGCCACCATATAAGGCTGTGAAATCGTCTGGCCTTGTCCGATGGGCAGGGCCACGTTTTCCCAGGCTTTGTGTTCAAACGCCTCATCCACAAATTTCTCACGAGGAACCTGAGCGAGTGCATCTAACACATGCTCGTCAGTTATCCCCTGAGTGCGTAATTGTTCCAGAAGAGTTTGTACACGTTTACTTACCATTGCGTGTTCACTCCGGCGCGATCCAGCCAGCCCGATACCACATCATGCGCGCTATAAGCGGTTAAATCCACGTGCAATGGCGTGACAGAAACATACCCTTCATCCACCGCGGCGAAGTCTGTGTCCGGCCCCGCATCACATTTATCGCCAGGAGGGCCAATCCAGTACAAGGTGTTGCCGCGCGGATCCTGCTGCGGAATAACCTGGTCCGCAGGATGCCGGCTACCACAACGTGTCACACGGATACCTTTAATGTCGTCCAGTGGTAAATCAGGGACATTAATGTTGAGGATACGCCCGGTACGCAATGGCTCGCGGTTAAGCGCTCGCAAAATGGAGCAGGTAACGGCCGCCGCAGTTTCGTAATGCTTGTGGCCATTGAGTGACACCGCAAGTGCCGGGAATCCCAGATGACGCCCTTCCATTGCGGCCGCAACCGTACCGGAGTAGATCACGTCATCACCCAGGTTTGGGCCTGCATTAATGCCTGAAACGACAATGTCCGGCCGTGGGCGCATCAGCGCATTGACACCCAAAAATACACAGTCGGTCGGTGTGCCCATCTGGACAGAAATATCACCGTTATCAAACGTAAAAGTACGAAGTGACGATTCCAGCGTCAATGAGTTAGACGCCCCACTGCGGTTACGATCGGGGGCCACAACCTGCACGTCAGCAAACTCACGCAGTGCCTTCGCCAGCGTCTGAATACCTGGGGCATGGATCCCGTCATCGTTACTCAGCAATATTCGCATAATCACCCGAGGTGTTGATAAGTTCCCTGACAACACTGGTGGCAAAGCTACCTGCCGGCAGCCAGAAGCGTAACTCGACGGTTACATCATCCCACCAGTTCCAGCTAAGCTGTTGCGGGTAGAGCAACATCGCACGGCGTGCTGCTTCGACTTTTTCCCGCACCAGTAATGATTGTAATTCCTGCGCATCGGCTATCGCTGATTGCTCAGCGGCCAACGCAGCGCCCTGAGTTCCCCAGTCGCCTGAACCGGGCAAGGCTGCGGTAATCATCAATGCTTTTGCGTCAACGCGCGCTTGTGCATCGGCCATTTCATCTACCGTTGCCACGAACCAGCTTCCGCGTCCCGCTAATTGTAGCGCATCGCCGACAACAACTTGATTCGCGTCTGGTTTTTTCAGTCGCTCGCTCACAATCTGATTAAACAACGCACTGCGGGCAGCCGACAACCAAAAACTGCGTTTATTCCTGTCACGCACGGGTACATCGCTTTGCGCCCAGCGCAAAGCGCCTTGCAGGTTACTGCCAGCAATCCCAAAACGCTGTGCGCCAAAATAGTTTGGCACGCCCTGCTCTGCAATCGCGTTCAGACGTTTCTCGACATCATCACGGCTGGAAACTTCACGCAAAATAATCGTGAAGGCATTACCTTTGAGCGCGCCCAGACGCAGCTTGCGCTTGTGTCTGGCATACTCCAGCACTTTGCAGCCTTCCAGCTCAAACTGGCTTAAATCAGGCATTGCATTGCCCGGAACGCGCGCGCACAGCCACTGTTCGGTGACCGCCTGTTTGTCTTTCTGTCCTGCAAAACTCACTTCACGGGCATGGATCTTCAGGAATTTCGCCAGTGCATCAGCCACAAACCGGGTGTTGCACCCATTTTTCAGGATGCGAACCAGGATATGTTCACCCTCACCATCAGGTTCAAACCCTAAATCTTCGATCACCACAAAATCTTCGGGACTGGCTTTTAGCAGGCCACTCCCTTGCGGTTTACTGTGCAGGTAGGTGAGATTTTCAACGTCTGTCATTTGGCCGCCTTCAGCAGAAGCGCCACGGCTTCACAGGCGATGCCTTCGCCACGCCCCGTAAAACCGAGCTTTTCGGTCGTTGTGGCTTTGACGTTGACGTCATCCATATGACAGCCCAGATCTTCAGCAATAAACACTCGCATCTGCGGGATGTGCGGTAACATTTTGGGAGCCTGGGCAATAATGGTTACGTCGACATTTCCCAGGGTATAGCCTTTGGCCTGAATACGACGCCAGGCCTCGCGCAGCAGCTCACGGCTGTCGGCCCCTTTGAACGCCGGGTCGGTGTCCGGGAAGAGTTTGCCAATATCGCCCAGTGCTGCTGCACCGAGCAGCGCATCGGTTAACGCGTGCAGTGCGACGTCGCCATCAGAATGCGCCAGCAATCCTTTTTCATAAGGGATGCGTACGCCGCCAATGATAATTGGGCCTTCTCCGCCAAAGGCGTGTACATCAAAACCGTGTCCAATTCGCATTATGACTTCTCCTGATGGGTCGAACGGGTAAGATAAAATTCCGCAAGCTGTAAATCTTCGGGACGCGTCACTTTTATATTATCAGCACGTCCTTCTACAAGCTCAGGGTGAAAACCGCAATACTCCAGCGCCGAGGCTTCATCGGTAATGGTCGCGCCCTCTTCCAGGGCCCGGATTAAGCAGTCACGGAGTAATTCGCGGGGGAAAAATTGCGGCGTCAGTGCATGCCATAAATCGACACGTTCAACGGTATGCGCGATGGCGTGTTGCCCCGGTTCCGCGCGCTTCATGGTGTCGCGTACCGGAGAAGCCAGAATACCGCCGACCTTACTGCTTTCACTGATCGCCAGCAGACGCGCAAGATCGCTCTGATGCAGGCACGGGCGAGCAGCATCATGCACCAGCACCCACTGCGCAGACCCCGCGGCCTGAATGCCCGCCAGCACCGAATCAGCACGCTCTGCGCCGCCATCAACAACGGTAATCTGGGGGTGATTTGCCAGCGGCAACTGGGCGAAGCGAGCATCGCCAGGACTGATGGCGATAACGACATGTGTCACCCTGGGGTGCGCCAGCAGCGCCGCCACGGAGTGTTCAAGAATCGTTTTATCACCAATAGAAAGGTATTGCTTGGGACATTCTGTCTGCATGCGTCGACCAAAACCCGCGGCCGGTACAACGGCACAGACGTCCGAAAAAGTTACTGCCATGTCGTAATCCTGGGCCTGATTATCGATTATTTTGTGCTGAGCCCTGGCTGCGTTTAGACGCATCCGGAACCAGACGATAAAAGGTTTCGCCCGGCTTAGTCATACTGAGTTCATTACGTGCGCGTTCCTCGATCGCTTCCTGCCCACCATTGAGGTCATCAATTTCAGCAAAGAGTTGATCGTTTCGCGCCTTAAGTTTGGCGTTTGTTGCCTGCTGAGCCGCAACATCATCGCTCACCCGGCTATAGTCGTGCAGTCCGTTTTTACCGAACCACAGCGAATATTGCAGCCAGACCAGCAAAGCCAGCAACAGCAGCGTTAGTTTACCCATCCTGCCCCCAGAAAAACGGCATCATCATCCCATACCACTCCCCCGGACACCGCGCCGGGGCTACAGAGATGCCGCAACATCGCGGGCAAATGTACCACATTTTTTTCGCAGAATCGCCTTGCTCAATATCGTCACACAGTTGGTTACGGTTTGAATTATGGCTGAAGTTAGCCCATGAGCCACAAAAATAACAGACCAAACATCAGAACCACCGTCACAATCGTGACGACGGCACTGTAAAGCAGTTTGCCATTGAGGAGTGAATGCAGCGCAATGCCGACAACAATCGCGACAGGCATCAGGGCAAGGAAGAATGGCCAGGTGTAGAGAAAGAAGAAAAATGTGTTGCCGCCATAGATCAGGAAAGGGATGCCCAGCGCCAGCAACCACGAAATGAAGCCGACAAAGGCCCCAGAAAGCGACCAGGTCGTCTCGTCATAGGTCGTTAACGGTTCCGACCCGGAGATAATGTAGTTTTCACTGTTACGCATAGCTAATCCTGTGACCATGACTCCTCGTTCGGGAAAACGGCTCCCGAACGATACCGTCTCAGGATCTGATAATATCGTCCTGTCTGAGCAGGTCTAATAATTGGCTTACTAAATTTGTTACCAATTGTTGACCTTCCAGGTGAATCTCTGGGGATTCAGGCGCTTCGTAAACCGAGTCAATTCCCGTGAAGTTTCGCAGCTCACCCGCACGCGCTTTCTTGTAGAGGCCTTTTGGATCGCGCGCTTCGCAAATCTCCAGCGGCGTATCAACAAACACTTCAATGAAGCGGTCATGGCCCACACGTTCGCGCACCATCTGCCGTTCAGCACGATGAGGCGAGATGAAAGCGGTCAGCACCACCAGCCCGGCATCAGCCATCAGACTGGCGACTTCACCAACCCGACGGATGTTCTCTTTGCGGTCTTCATCACTGAACCCCAGGTCACTGCACAAACCGTGACGCACGTTATCCCCATCCAGCAGATACGTACTCACACCTTGTTGATGCAAAGCCTCTTCCAGCGCCCCCGCCACCGTGGACTTACCGGAGCCAGAAAGTCCGGTAAACCACAGCACAACTCCACGGTGACCGTGGAGTTGTTCGCGTGCGCCTACAGTGACCGGATGAGGATGCCAGACGACGTTCTCATCATGTTGGGCCATTACTTGCCTCCCAGCAGATCGCGCGCACCCCAGTGTGGGAAGTGTTTGCGCACCAGAGCATTCAGCTCCAGCTCAAAGGCACTAAACGCGGAGGGTGAAGTGGCAGACTGCTCATGCGGCTCACGCACCATACCCGCACCAACAGTGACATTGGTAAGGCGGTCGATAAAGATCAGCCCGCCCGTAACTGGATTTTGCTGATACTTATCCAGAACCAGAGGCTCATCAAACGTGAGATCCACCAGGCCAATACCGTTCAGCGGCAATTCAGACACGCTATGCTGAGCCAGATTGTTGATATCAACCTGGTACTGAATGCCGTCCACACGGGCACGGGTTTTCTTGCCCGCAATTTTAATGTCGTAACTCTGGCCCGCTGCAAGCGGCTGTTCAGCCATCCACACAACATCCAGAGAGGCACTTTGTACGGCAGGTAAACTTTCCTGCGCATCCAAAAGCAGATCGCCACGGCTAATATCGATTTCGTCTTTCAACACCAGCGTAACCGCTTCACCTGCTCTCGCTTCCTGCAAGTCACCATCAAACGTGACAATCCGCGCAATGGTCGATTCCACGCCAGACGGCAGTGCTTTAACGCGCTGGCCGGCTTTCACGATCCCCGAGGCAATCGTGCCAGAGAAGCCACGAAAATCGAGATTCGGGCGGTTAACATACTGCACCGGGAAGCGCATCGGCTGGCTGTCCACTACGCGCTGAATCTCAACGGTTTCCAGCACTTCCAGCAGCGTTGGACCGCTGTACCACGGCATATTCGCGCTCTGAGACGCGACGTTGTCGCCTTCGAGAGCAGAGAGCGGTACAAAACGGATATCCAGATTGCCTGGCAGTTGTTCTGCAAATGTCAGGTAGCTCTGGCGGATCTCGTCGAATTTCTCTTCGGCAAAATTTACCAGGTCCATCTTGTTAACGGCAACCACCAGATGTTTGATCCCCAGCAGCGTGGAGATAAAACTGTGGCGGCGAGTCTGATCCAGTACGCCTTTACGCGCATCCATCAGCAGGATCGCCAGCTCGCAGGTAGATGCCCCGGTCGCCATATTTCGGGTGTACTGCTCATGCCCGGGGGTATCAGCAATGATAAATTTGCGTTTTTCAGTCGAGAAATAACGGTACGCTACGTCGATAGTGATGCCCTGCTCACGCTCAGCTTGCAGACCGTCGACCAGCAGCGCCAGATCGAGTTTCTCGCCCTGCGTCCCATGACGTTTACTGTCGTTATGCAGCGAAGAGAGCTGATCTTCGTAAATCTGACGAGTGTCATGCAGCAGACGTCCAATCAGTGTACTTTTTCCGTCATCGACGCTGCCGCAGGTCAGAAAGCGCAGCAGGCTTTTGTGCTGTTGTGCGTGCAGGTAGGCTTCTACGCCGCCTTCATCCGCAATTTGTTGGGCAATAGTGGTGTTCATGGCGGCTCCTTAGAAATAACCCTGACGTTTCTTCAGCTCCATCGAGCCTGCCTGGTCGCGGTCAATCACGCGCCCTTGTCGCTCACTGGTGGTCGACACCAGCATCTCTTCAATAATCTCGGGCAATGTCTGCGCACTGGATTCCACAGCACCAGTCAGTGGCCAGCAGCCGAGGGTACGGAAGCGCACCATCTGTTTTTTGATCACTTCGCCTGGCTGCAAATCGATACGATCGTCATCGATCATCATCAACATACCGTCACGCTCCAGCACCGGGCGTTCTGCAGCCAGATACAGGGGAACAATCTCGATATTTTCCAGATAGATATATTGCCAAATATCCAGCTCAGTCCAGTTAGAGAGCGGGAAGACGCGGATGCTTTCGCCCTTGTTAATCTGGCCGTTGTAGTTGTGCCACAGCTCCGGGCGCTGGTTTTTTGGATCCCAGCGATGGAAGCGGTCGCGGAAGGAGTAGATACGCTCTTTGGCACGGGATTTCTCTTCATCACGGCGTGCGCCACCAAAAGCGGCATCAAAACCGTACTTGTTCAGCGCCTGTTTCAACCCTTCGGTTTTCATGATGTCGGTATGTTTTGCACTACCGTGCACGAATGGGTTTATTCCCATCGCCACCCCTTCCGGGTTTTTATGCACCAGCAGCTCGCAGCCGTAGGCCTTCGCAGTACGGTCGCGGAACTCGTACATCTCGCGGAACTTCCATCCGGTGTCAACGTGCAGCAGAGGAAACGGCAGCGTGCCTGGGTAAAACGCTTTACGCGCCAGATGCAGCATTACGCTGGAATCTTTACCGATGGAGTACATCATCACCGGATTAGAAAATTCAGCAGCGACTTCGCGGATAATATGAATACTTTCCGCTTCGAGTTGCCGCAGGTGAGTCAGTCGTTTTTGGTCCATAACCGTTCCTTAAGCCAGATTCACCACAGAAGAGCCAAACCCCTCTGCGTCTGTTGTATATTGAAACCAGGCGAGCGTGCTGTGCAGCTGCACCACTTCACCCACCACAATCAGGGCGGGCATAGGCGCGTCTTGCGCCAACTTTGCAAGGTCTTGCAGTGTGCCGGTCGCGACATGCTGATCGACGCGCGTACCGCGAGAAATCACGGCAACCGGCGTTGTCGCCTCACGACCATGCTGGATAAGTTGTTCACTGATATCTGCCGCTTTCATCGTGCCCATATAGATCGCCAGCGTCTGACGGCTCTGCGCCAAATGTGACCAGTCGAACGGCGTGCTGTCTGCTTTGTAATGGCCTGTCACAAAGGTCACGCACTGAGCGTAATCACGATGGGTGAGTGGAATACCGGCATACGCCGTTACCGCGGATGCCGCCGTAATGCCAGGAACCACCTGGAACGGCACACCCGCAGCAGCAGTCGCCTGCAGTTCTTCTCCGCCACGCCCAAAGATGAATGGGTCGCCCCCTTTCAGACGTACAACGGTTTTGCCTTCTTTTGCCGCCGCCACCAGCATCTGATTAGTTTCATGCTGTGGCACGGAGTGTTCACCTGCACGTTTGCCCACGCAAATCTGCTCCGCATCACGGCGGATCAACTCGCGCACGCCATCACTCACCAGATGGTCATAAAACACTACATCGGCATCCTGCAAAATCTGCAGGCCACGAAGCGTCAGAAGCCCGGCATCACCAGGACCGGCTCCCACCAGAATAATTTCTCCGCCGTTGCCGGGGTTCTCCAGTTCATCTTCCAGAACCTGCTGTGCTGCTGCCTCATTACCAGACTGAATCAAGCTGGCAAAACGCCCACGAAACACCCGCTCCCAGAAGCGGCGACGTTCCGTCACGCTGGTCAGCCGGGCTTTCAGATGGTTGCGCCAGTCACTGGCTTTTTCGGCCACTCGCCCCAGACTTGTTGGCAGTAACGCCTCAATTTTCTCTCGCAGCAGGCGAGCCAAAACAGGCGCAGTGCCTCCGGACGAGATCGCTACAATTAAAGGAGAACGATCGACAATCGAGGGGAAAATAAATGAGCATAACGGCTGATCGTCCACAACATTCACCAGGCGATGGCGGGCATGTGCTGCATCTGAAACACGCTGGTTCAGCGCACGATCTTCCGTTGCCGCAATCACCAGGACCACATGGTCGAGTTGTGATTCCTCGAATTCGGAACCTGTGACGACCTCTACCTTTGCGCCTGCACGCTGTAAAAAAGCAATTTTGCGATCGGCAATTTCGCCCGTACCGACAACCAGAACCGGACGATCTTTTAAGGCAGCAAATAAGGGCAGATAGTCCACAAGCTACAACTCACTAACAACCAGGAATAGTGGGACTATAGGGGGCGGCTTAGACTGAATGAAATTACTAATTGGAATGAGTAGTTACTCAATGGAATAACGCCATGAAAAAGCAAATATCAAAAAGTGCTTAACACGCGAAATTTCGGGCATTTAGGAGCAATTCAAATTGTGTATACAGGATCACAGTTTCATACTAAGCGAGTTAAAATTTTGCTCTGCTTTTAAGGACTCACTATGTTTTCCGCAACGCGCCACCGTATTGCTGCACTGGCGCTCGGCGTTTGCTTTATCCTTCCGGCCCAGGCAAAGAATCAGCCCTACGGCGACATTGCCAATATGCAGGCACGGCATATTGCAACGGTATTTCCTGGTCGAATGACCGGCACACCCGCAGAGATGCTCTCTGCCGACTATATTCGCCAGCAGTTTGCTGACATGGGCTACCAGAGCGATATCCGGGCGTTTCATAGCCGCTATATTTATACCTCGCGCAATAAAACGAAAAACTGGCACAACGTGACCGGCAGTACGGTTATTGCCGCGCATGAAGGTAAAAGCCCCGAACAAATTATTGTTATGGCGCATCTGGATACCTTCGCCCCAATGAGTGATGCCGACACCGATGATAATCTCGGTGGCCTTACGCTACAGGGAATCGATGATAACGCGGCAGGATTAGGCGTAATGCTCGAACTGGCTGAGCGCATGAAAAATATCCCAACAAAATACGGGATTCGCTTTGTCGCAACCAGTGGTGAAGAGGAAGGAAAACTCGGCGCTGAGAATCTCCTCAAGCGAATGAGTACTGAAGAGAAGAAAAATACGCTACTGGTGATTAACCTCGATAATCTTATCGTCGGGGACAAACTCTATTTCAATAGCGGACAAAGCACGCCGAGCACAGTGCGCAAATTAACGCGGGATCGTGCGCTGTCGATTGCCCGTAGTGTAGGGGTTTATGCCACTACAAACCCTGGCGGTAATGCACAATATCCGAGAGGTACGGGCTGCTGTAACGACGGTGAAGTGTTCGATAAAGCCGGCATTCCCGTCCTGTATGTCGAAGCAACTAACTGGACGCTGGGCAAGAAAGATGGCTATCAGCAACGCGCGAAATCCAAAGCCTTCCCGGATGGAACAAGCTGGCATGACGTGAGACTGGATAATCAACAGCACATTGATAGCGCCCTGCCGCAACGGATTGAGCACCGTAGCCGCGATGTGGTGAAAGTGATGTTGCCACTGGTAAAAGAGTTGGCCAAAGCCAATAAAGTGTAGTGATAGATGTCTTCTTTGCCCTCTCCCCAAAGGGAAGAGGGCAAAATCAGATTACCCTTCGTGCAGCCCGCACTCGCGTTTAAGTCCAAAGAAACGCGTCTCTTCTTCGGCCATTCCCGGCTCCCATTTACGGGTGGTATGGGTATCGCCAACCGACAGATATCCCTGGTCCCACAGCGGGTGATATTTCAGCCCGTGTTTTTGCAGGTACTGATAAACCGTTCGGTTATCCCAGTCGATAATCGGCAATACTTTGAACACACCGCGCTGAATGGCCAAAACGGGCAAGTTCGCCCGACTGCCGGACTGATCACGGCGCAGCCCGGCAAACCAGGTTTGCGCCTTTAGCTCTTTCAGCGCACGGTTCATGGGCTCAACTTTGTTGATCTCATTGTATTTCTCAATGCCCTCAACGCCCTGCTCCCACAATTTACCGTAGCGCGCTTCCTGCCACGCCGCACTTTGTCCAGCACGATAGACCTTCAGGTTAAGCTTAAGCTTGTCCGTAAGCTCATCAATAAACTGGTATGTTTCCGGGAACAGGTAGCCGGTATCGGTGAGGATCACCGGAATATCCGGACGGATCTGATTCACCAGATGCAAACTGACGGCAGCCTGAATGCCAAAGCTTGAGGAGAGGACATAGTCGCCTGGCAGGTTTTCCAACGCCCATGCCACGCGCCCTTCGGCATCGAGCTTTTCCAGTTGCGCATTCGTTTCCGAAAGCTGAAGAATGCGTTCAACTTTTGGCAATTCATTCAGCGCGTTTAGATCGAGTACGGACATAATTACCTCTCGTGGTTACTCCCAGAAATCCCGCGCGGGATCGAGTACCGGGCGAATAATGCCCGCACGTACCGTAAAGTCGCCAAAACCTTCATTAACTTCACGCTCTTTCGCCCAGCGCCCGACCAGTTCATCAATCGAGTCAAGGATCTCCGGTTCCGTAATGTTTTCGCGATACATACGCGGAATACGCGTCCCGCTACGATTGCCCCCAAGATGAACGTTGTAGCGACCCGGCGCTTTACCAACCAGGCCCAGTTCCGCCAGCATCGCGCGGCCACAGCCATTCGGGCAGCCCGTCACGCGCATCACAATATGCTCTTCGGGAATACCGTGTTTTTCCAGAATCGACTCAACTTTATCGGTAAACGACGGCAGGAAACGCTCAGCTTCCGCCATCGCCAGTGGACAAGTCGGGAATGACACACAGGCCATGGAGTTTTCACGCTGCGGTTTCACTGCGTTCATCAACCCGTGATCGCGCGCGAGTTTCTCAATCTTCGCTTTCTGGCTTTCAGGAACACCCGCAATGATCAGGTTCTGGTTAGCAGTAATACGGAACTCGCCTTTATGGATCCTGGCAATTTCCAGCAAGCCAGTTTTCAGCGGACGCCCCGGATAATCCAGGATACGACCGTTTTCAATAAACAGCGTCAGATGCCATTTATTGTCGATGCCTTTCACCCAGCCAATGCGGTCGCCGCGCCCCGTGAATTCATAAGGACGAATGGGTTCAAATTTAATGCCTGCGCGACGCTCCACTTCTTCTTTGAACGTCTCTACGCCAACGCGCTCCAGAGTGTATTTGGTCTTCGCATTTTTACGATCAGTACGGTTACCCCAGTCACGCTGAGTTGTGACAACCGCTTCCGCCACGGCCAGTGTGTGCTCCAACGGCAGATAACCGAATTCGCTCGCGGTGCGCGCGTAGGTTTTCTTGTTACCGTGCTCGATAGACAGACCACCGCCCACCAGTAGGTTAAAGCCCACCAGCTTGCCGTTTTCGGCAATCGCCACAAAGTTCATGTCGTTAGCGTGCAGATCGATATCGTTCTGCGGCGGGATCACCACGGTGGTTTTGAACTTACGCGGCAGATAGGTCTGGCCGAGGATCGGTTCTTCATCCGTGGTCGCCACTTTCTCCTGGTCGAGCCAGATCTCCGCATAGGCGCGAGTGCGCGGCAACAGATGCTCGGAGATCTTCTTCGCCCACTCGTATGCGTCAGCGTGAAGCTGAGACTCAAATGGATTAGAGGTACAGAGCACGTTACGGTTCATGTCGTTGGCCGTCGCCAGCGCATCCAGCCCGACGGAGTGCAGCATCTGGTGGACTGGTTTCACGTTCTTCTTCAGAATGCCGTGGAACTGGAAAGTCTGACGGTTGGTCAGACGGATGCTGCCGTAAATCGTGTTGTCTTCAGCAAATTTATCAATCGCCTGCCATTGTTTGGTGGTGATAACACCACCAGGCAAGCGGCAGCGCAACAGCATCGCGTGACGCGGCTCCAGCTTTTGTTCAGCACGCTCCGCGCGGATATCGCGATCGTCTTGCTGATACATGCCGTGGAAGCGGATCAGCAGGAAGTTGTCGCCTTTGAATCCGCCCGTCAGGCCGTCATTCAAATCTTCGGCAATTGTGCCGCGCAGGTAGTTGCTCTCTACCTTCATACGCTCGGCATCGGTCAGTTTGCCTTCGACCACCAGTGGGCCAGGATGTTTTTCGCTCATTAGTAGACATCTCGCTGATAACGGCGCTCAACGCGCAGCTCACTTAAAAATTCATCCGCCGCTTCGGCATCCATACCGCCGAATTCGGCAATCACTTCCAGCAAAGTCCGCTCAACGTCTTTCGCCATGCGATTGGCGTCTCCGCAGACATAAATATGTGCACCGTCATTAATCCAGCGCCACAGCTCTGCACCTTGTTCGCGCAGCTTATCTTGTACGTATATTTTTTCTTTTTGGTCACGAGACCAGGCCAGATCGATACGGCTCAACACGCCCTCTTTCACGTAGCGTTGCCATTCGACCTGGTAAAGGAAATCTTCGGTAAAGTGTGGGTTTCCAAAGAACAGCCAGTTTTTACCCGGCGCTTCATCGGCCGCACGTTGCTGCATAAAGGAACGGAACGGCGCAATGCCTGTGCCTGGCCCAATCATGATCACTGGTGTTTCCGGGTTTGCGGGCAGACGGAAATTGTCGTTGTGCTCGATAAAGACGCGCACTTCACCCTCCTCTTCTACACGATCCGCCAGGAAACCTGACGCGCCACCGGTCCGTGCCCGGCCTTCAATATCGTAGCGCACGACCCCCACGGTGACGTGCACTTCACTTTCCACTTCCGCCTGAGAAGAGGCGATGGAATAGAGGCGCGGCGTCAACGGACGAAGCAAGCCAATCAATTTGTCGGCATCCAGCTGTGCCGGGGAGAAACGAACCATATCGACAATCGGCGTCGTGGCGGCGTAATGCTGCAATTTCGCTTTCTCGCCTACTAACGGCAGCAACGATTCACTCCGGGTCAGCGTGGCATAATTCTCAACGATATTGGCGGTATTCACCGTCAGTTCAACATGCCACTGCAACGCTTCAGTGAGCGCCAGGGTTTTGCCTTCAACCACAACCGGTTCATCGCCCTTCAGCCATAACAGCTCAACCAACTCTTTCACGAGCGCGGGATCGTTCTGATACCACACACCCAGTGCGTCACCTGGCTGATAGCGTAAACCGGAATCCCCGAGGTCGATCTCAATATGGCGAACGTCTTTTTCGGAGTCGCGACCCGTAATTTTTTGATTTACGGACAGGCTGGCCGTCAGCGGGGCTTCTTTGGTATACGGGCTGGTATGGATGTCATTTACGGCGTCTGTCGCAGCAGTCACCACCTGAGTCGCACTCTCTTTCGGTGCACGTGCTTTCAGCACCTCAACCACACGGGCACGCCACTCAGCAGCAGCGGCCTGATATTCCACATCCGCATCAACGCGATCCAGCAGGCGCTCAGCACCCAGTTCCGCCAGCTTACTGTCGAAGTCTTTACCGGACTGGCAGAAGAATTCATAGGAGGTATCGCCCAGGCCGAACACGGCAAACGCAGTCCCTTCCAGTTTTGGCGCTTTTTTCGAGAACAGGAATTTATGCAGGGCAACCGCTTCTTCAGCTGGCTCACCTTCACCCTGTGTGGAAGCCACGACCACCAGCAATTTTTCTGACGCGATTTGTTTGAATTTATAATCCCCGGCGTTCACCAGGTTCACGTTCAGTTTAGCGGCGAGCAAATCATCACGCAGCGCTTCGGCTACCCGGCGGGCATTTCCCGTCTGAGAGGCGGAGATAAGCGTAATGGCCGGGTTTTCAGCGGCGGGTGCAGGAGTCGCCACCGCAGCACCTTGCTGCTGGTTAAGCATTCCCCAGAAATAACCAGACACCCAGGCAAGCTGAGTAGGTGAAAAATCAGTAGTAGCCGCCGTAAGGCGCGCCAGTTGCTCCGCGTTCAGCGGAAGCAAATTTGAAGGTGGGGCCTGTGTTGTCATGCGTCATTACATTCCAGTAGCAAAGCTGAATTTAATAAGAAAAGCCAAACTGAAGATAAGGTTAACGGTGGGGATAATAACAATTAAAGAAGGGATGGAAATAATAAATAACCAAATGGACTAACCTGTTTTAGTTATCGTTCTTAACGATAAAAACGATTACATAACAAATTGAAATATAAAGATAAAAATCACATCCCGAGTCACTTTTCCAACGGACCTCTGGAATGGCCGTTTTAGTTAATGATAAAAAATATGCTTTCCGGTACTATGCGGCGGTTTTTTCCGCATTACTTGAGAGTTCATGATGTCCACCACACTGTTTAAAGATTTCATCTTCGAAGCCGCACACCATCTTCCACATGTACCGCAAGGACATAAATGTGGCCGCCTGCACGGACACTCATTTATGGTGCGTCTTGAAATCACTGGTGAAGTCGATCCCCATACCGGCTGGATCATGGACTTTGCCGAACTGAAAGCCGCGTTTAAGCCAACTTACGATCGCCTGGATCACTACTATCTGAACGAGATCCCTGGTCTTGAAAATCCCACCAGCGAAGTGCTGGCAAAATGGATTTGGGATCAGGTAAAACCGCTGGTTCCACTGCTGAGCGCGGTGATGATTAAAGAGACCTGCACTGCAGGTTGTGTGTATCGCGCAGAGTAATCACGCTCTTTGCGGCAATCGTCAAATTCCTTTTAAATCCGCTATGTTAGGGTTGTGCGTTCTGATAATAAGGAGCGCAGGATGGCGGATGATTTCGATATTATTATCGTGGGAGCAGGGATCGCAGGCACAACCTGTGCCCTCCTCTGCGCCCGAGCCGGGCTATCAGTTTTACTGATTGAGCGTGGCGAGCAGGCCGGCAGTAAAAACCTTTCCGGGGGCCGACTCTACGGCTACGCACTCCGCGAACTGATCCCCGATTTCACCGACCATGCACCTCTTGAACGCCAGGTCATACACGAAAGTTTCTCCCTTCTTACCGATACTGGCGCAACAACGCTTAGCCACCAGCAATTTTCAAGCCCCTCCTGGAGCATTCTGCGCGCCCGGTTTGATCCCTGGTTCGCTGGGCAAGCGCAGGCTGCCGGAGCAGAATGCCTGTTCGGCGTGACCGTCGATACGCTCCA
Organism: Enterobacter sp. RHBSTW-00994; assembly: GCF_013782625.1. Classification (NCBI taxonomy): domain Bacteria; kingdom Pseudomonadati; phylum Pseudomonadota; class Gammaproteobacteria; order Enterobacterales; family Enterobacteriaceae; genus Enterobacter; species Enterobacter sp. RHBSTW-00994. Next base: position 3,713,412 of record NZ_CP056199.1, read on the forward strand.
CACTGAAGGCGGGCGCGTAGCAGGTGTGATCTGCGAAGGTGAGTTGCTGCGCTCTCACACAGTGGTACTGGCTGAAGGCGCTAACAGCCTGCTGGCGGAACAACGTGGCCTCGTCCCCAAGCCGCCGTTGCACACGGTGGGGCTGGGGATAAAAGAGACGCTGTCCCTTGATCCGGCGTTGATTGAATCGCGTTTTCGACTGAACGAGCACGAAGGCTCGGCATGGCTTTTCAGTGGCCATTTGTGTGGCGACAACCCTGCTGGCGGGTTTCTTTATACTAACCGCCAGTCGCTGTCGTTGGGCATCGTTGCGCCACTGACCTCTGTTCGCGAGGGACCTGTTGCTGCATCCAACCTCCTGTCGCGCTTCAAGCATCATCCCGCGGTACGTCCTTTATTGCAGGGCGCGGAAACCGTTGAATATGGTGCGCATCTGGTTCCGGAAGGAGGATTTCGGAGTATCCCGCGAACCCGGGCGGGTGAAGGATGGATTCTGGTGGGCGATACTCTTCGTACCTGTATCAATACCGGAGCCACCATCCGCGGAATGGACATGGCGATGCTGAGTGGTCAGGCTGCTGCTCGCGCGCTGATTGCCGCCCGGAGCGCGCCAGGCCAACCACTCCTCACGCTTTATAACGAACAGCTACAGCAGAGCATTTTGTGGCAGCAACTCAAACGCTACCAACATCTCCCCTCCCTGCTTCAGCGCCACGGCTGGTATCAGCAATGGCCATCGTTTTGCCAGGCGGTCATGGCAGATCTTAGCCGTGTTGATGCCGGTGTGAATCCCCCACTCTGGCGCACTGTATTTCACCATGCGCGCCAGTTTGGCCTGCGTCGCCTTGGCGCAGATATTTTTCGGAGTCTGCGATGTCTGTAAACGAAAGTCTGGCACGCAACTGCTACCATCCCGCCCAAAGTCCGCATATCGAACTTCGGGAAATCAACGAACAGCAGCAACAGCAACTGGAGAAGATCTGCCCTGCCGGTTTGTTTCAGCGCAGGGATGACGGCCAGATGCTATTTCATTATCAGCACTGTCTTGAGTGTGGCTGCTGTCGGATGATCCTCGGTGATACTGCGTTGAAAATCTGGCGCTACCCACCTTCAGGTTTCGGCATTGTTTTACGTTTCGGTTAACTTCAAGAAAGGATGTTTGTGTGCCATTACTTCACCTGCTAAGACAAAACCCGGTGATCGCCGCGGTAAAAGATAACGCCAGCCTGCAACTTGCCATCGCTTCAGAGTGCCAGTTTGTCTCCGTCTTATACGGAAATATTTGTACCATCAGCGGGATAGTGCAAAAGATCAAACAAGCAGGGAAATACGCATTTGTGCATGTTGACCTGCTGGAGGGAACCTCTAACAAGGAAGTGGTCATTCAGTTTCTGAAGCTGGTGACTCAGGCCGATGGGATCATCAGTACCAAACCCGCCATGCTGAAAGCCGCGCGTGCCGAGGGCTATTTTTGCATCCATCGCCTGTTTATTGTCGATTCGATCTCTTTTCATACTATTGAAAAACAGGTGTCGCAATCGGGTGCGGATTGCATTGAGATCCTGCCCGGCTGTATGCCAAAAGTGTTGGGCTGGGTCACAGAGAAAGTTCGTCAGCCGCTGATTGCCGGTGGCCTGGTTTGCGATGAAGAAGATGCCCGTAATGCGATGGCGGCGGGTGTTGCTGCACTATCAACAACCAACATTGATGTATGGAAACTGGCAAAATCGCTTAACTGATCTTCTCTGCCAGCGCTTCAAGCACCTCGGTAACATCTCCGACAATCCCCACATCTGCTGCGGCAAAAACAGGCGCGGCAGGATCGTGGTTAATCGCGACAATGAAATCACTTCCGGCAATCCCCGCCAGAAAGGCGGATGCTCCCGACGCTCCAGCCACCAGGCAGAGTGCCGGTGCGATCTTCTGGCCGGAAATACCCAGCATACGCTGGCCATCACAGCCACCGGACATGATTCGTTGCCGGGAATACCCCTCTTCAGCCCCGATTTTTTTTGCCAGGCGCGATGTCTCAGCCCCTACGGTTCCTTGTCCACAGGCAAGGACGCGCCGCGCGGTTTCCAATGGATGATGGGTATTTTTTTCCGTCTGAGGTGGGAGAAGCCCTTCTCTTAACGGGTCAGGAACAAGTGTCTGTTGCCTGCTCAACGTTAATGGCGATACACCTTTGTGGTATACACCTTCAGCAAGAGACAAACAAAGTGGTGAGGCTTTTACCTCAAATGTTGCCGTCAGCGCTCCGCCATAAACGGCTTTTACTACTGTGCCTGCTTCAGGACAGAATTCGGTTACCTGACAGACGGCACTCCCACGCAAACGCCAGGCCAGACGCGAGGCCAGTTCATCTGCGATGGCGCCGCCCGGAAAGAGGATTATGTCTGTCTCAGAAGCGTGAAAAGCGTGTTCCAGTGCGGGTAAGAGTTGTTCGGGAAGGAAAAAATCACCTTCAACATTCCAGCCACTCAGCGACGCCGATGCGAGCCCGCTGTCTGCCAGAAAGGCGAACAGCGGGTCTATATCTTTGGGATGTAACAGCACGAGGGCAACCTTCATCACTTCATCCTTTCCGCTAAATAATCTTGCCAGAGTTGCTGAACGTTATCCTGCACACTGCCCCCCTGGATAATCACGCCAGCACGGTGAATAGGTTGTCGTTGAAGCGCCAAACAATGCGACGGAAGAACACCCGACGCCCCCTCTTCAATGCACTCAATCTCCGCATGCGACGCAGACATACGTGCCCGAAGGCCTGGTACTCGCAGTGCCATTTGCCCACGATTTTGTACCATCAGCACCGCCGGATGTTGCAGTTGCCAACGCTGGCGATGCCGGAGACTTTCGCACAGCACGTCAAAACCTGACGCGCCAGGCATAACCTCTGTTACCTGTGTCAGACACGGCCAGTTAAGCATTTCCGCGACCATCCAGCCTGTCTGACCATTCTGCCCCTCACAACTCTGCGTCCCGAGCAAAACCAGATCGATCGCATTTTGTCTGATATACCGGCTGATGCGTTCCGCCACAAACGCAGGTGCAAAGCGGGTGTCGGTCTCACTGTTCAGGCGAACACATCGCTCAAAACCGAGTGCCTTGAGGTGACGTAAAATCGGCATCGCGTGCTCATCACCAAGTGTTATGGCGCTGAGATGCACCCCTGGATGACGATCGCGCGCCCTGAGCATGATTTCCGCCGCCCCCAATTCATCGTTTCCGATCACCCGGCGCATCAATGACGCGTCCGGGCCTTTGTTTCCTTTTCCTGCAACCTGCCAGTCGGTTTCCGCCAGCATCGACAGATCCGGTTCAGCCTTAAACGCCAACAGAATGTTCATCGATCTTCTCCAGTGGTTTTAGCTCCCCGTCTGCGGCCTCCACCAGCGACAGGTTTCGCGTTTCCGGCGCCCAAAGCACCGACACCAGAAAGCCTATTAGCAATACCGCCACCAGAATCAAAAGCATGGCGCGCATTCCCCAGGAGACCAACACAATCGGCAACAAAGCAGTGCTGATAGCCGCACCAAGACGGCTCATCGCCGTTGCGAACCCCACCCCCAGCGAACGGATATCAGTCGGAAAACTTTCTGCCGGAAGAATGCCCACCAGGTTGCTGGCCGCCGAAATTGCCGTGCTGAACAGCACAAACAAAAACAGTATTACCGTTCCGTTGCTGGCTGAAGTGAATGCCAGTACAGACAATGTGAGCGCCAGCAACAGGAAGCTGCTTATCAGGAAGCGACGCCGGGAGAGTGACCATGTTAATACAAGGCCAATCAGTGCACCGACGATCAACAAGACGTTAAGAATAAGGCTGGTTGTCAGGGCATCTTCCAGCCCGATAGTTTGCGCAATAGTCGGCAGCCAGGTGTAGATCACAAACCATGGCACAACGAGGCAGATAAAAAAGACACTATTGAATACCGTCCTCCGCCAGTAGCGGGAAGAAAACAGCGCCCCTATATGGCGGGTAGTGACAGTGGCAATTTCATCTCCGGGCAAAACATGCGCACCAAGAAAACGGTGAATCACGGCATGCGCTTCGCTGATCCGCCCCTGACGCATTAGCCAACGGGGCGATTCGGGTGTGCCTATACGCAGCAGGGTAATCAGCAGGGCCGGAAACGCCGCAGAAGCTAATAACCAGCGCCAGGCATCCGGATCGCTGTTGATCCACGCGTGCCCCATGACACTCGCCAGCACATAACCGATTGTCCATACCACGCTGAACGAGCCGAGCAACATTCCGCGATAACGCCGTGGCGAAAACTCCGCCAGCAAAGTATGTCCAACCGCGTAGTCTCCCCCGAGGCCAAACCCAATCAGGATACGCAAAAAGATCAACTGCTCCGCCGTTGTGACAAAAAACTGCAGAAATGAGGCGAAAGTGATCAGAAGAAAACTGAAAGTGAATATTCGCTGGCGTCCCGTATGGTCAGAGATCCACCCCAGGATCAAACTGCCCAAAAACAGGCCGAACAAGGCAGAACTGCCAATTAAACCTTCCTGCACCACAGTAAGGTGCATTTGAGGCTGTAGCTGGATCATCGCGTACCCAATGACCCCCAGCACATATCCGTCGGTAAGATGAGCGCCAAAGGTTAAACCGGCAATGCGCCAGTGAAAACGGGTAAGCGGCAAGTCGTCCATACGAACAGGTGACGCATTCATAGCTTTCCCCCGTAAAATAAAAAAACGGCCCCCTCACGGAGAGAGCCGTAACAACTGTTATTTTTCAATCGGATAAATAGTACCAGCGTTCATAATACCGTTAGGATCAAACTGACGTTTTAATCCTTCCAGCAGCGTCCAGGCCGTCCCGTGTTCCAGCTTACTCCAGTGCACACGGTGTTTACCGATACCGTGGTGGTGCACCATAGATCCACCAAGACGGATGGTCTCTTCGCAGATAATTTTATTCAGAGGGTTATGATATTTATCGATCTCCTCTTCCGGTTTACAACCCACCACGTTGTAGTCATACACAAAGTACATGTTGGTTCCGTTGATGTAGCTGTGTGAAGAGTGGCCGCCCAGCATGGTGATATCATCCGCATGTGGGAACTCTGTACGAATACGGTGGAGAACGTTCTCATAGATCTGGTTAATACAGCTCCAGTCACCAGATACTTCTGTGGTAAAGCCCATGTTATGCGTTTTCAGGATCTGTACGCGTTCAGCGGCGACTTTATCCGGCCCCCAGTTCAGATGGTTGAACCAGTTCTCGATGAGTTTACTGTCCACGCGCTGACATTGCGGATAACGCGCAACAATCTCCGCAATACCGTCTCCGGTCGCGCGCGCAATTCGTGGGTTGCCCTCGGCCATGAAAATCAGCACACATTTTCCCTCCGCGAAGTGAGTGAAGTGCTGTGTACCATCCTCGGCATCATACAGACGTGCAATGGAAGGACGATAACCTTCAACCATCACTTCACGTAAGATTTCAAAGCCGGTTTTCATGTCATCAAGAATGTAGCCATAGAAGAGGTTATTCTCTGGCGTGAATTTGAAAATTTTCACCGTGACTTCAGTGATATAGCAAAGTGCACCTTCGTTGCCGATGATGATATGACGGATATCAGGCCCGGCGGCACGGCGCGGCACATTTTTAATACGGGTGACAGTCCCATCTGCGAGGACAGCCTCCAGCCCCACCACCATATCTTCGATTGCGCCATACAGCGTTGAAAACTGTCCGATACTGCGGGTTGCAACCAGGCCGCCCATCTGTGCCAGCGGTTTCGACTGTGGCGAATGCCCGGTTGTATAGCCTTTCGCACGCAGCGCGTTTTCCAGCACCTCCAGTGGCACACCACATTGCGCCGTTGCCTGCATGTTTTCGATATCAATATTGATAATCTGGTTCATGCCTGAACCATCCAACACCAGTGAATCCCGGACAACAGTTTCAAGCCCGCCTTCAGTGGCAGAGGCGCCTGTACGAGGAACACCATTGATTTTATGCTGGTTCATAAAGGCGAGTATGCGTGATACCTGCTCAGTGGACCCCAGTTTTACCACCGCAGCAGGCAGTGGAAGTGTAAACACGCCATGGATATCAGCATATTTTCTGAAGCGGTCAACACTATTTTTCTTTAGAACATTCTCATCGGTAATAACGCGCTCAGGACCAACAATCTCTTTTATCTGTTCAACAATGCGTTCGCGGGACAATGACATATTTTTTCCTTTCAGATAATTAAGCAATATAAAAAGAAACCACCTTATTACGGGTTATCGAACCAGGTAACCACCATCAACAACCAATAAATGACCATTAACATAATCAGAAGCACGACTTGCCAGGAATATCATGGCTCCCATTAAATCCTGGGTATCCCCCCAACGATTAGCTGGAATATGGTCAAGAACACGTTGGTTCGTTTCCGGATTACTCCGCGTTGCAAGAGTGATATCTGTCGCGTAATAACCAGGTGCAATACCATTAACCTGAATATTGAATTGCCCCAGTTCATCGCAATATGCTTTAGTAAATCCAGCCAGTGCATGCTTTGTTGCGGAGTAGGCCGGAGACCATTGCCCACCCAAATATGAAAACAGTGAACAAATATTAATTATCTTTCCAGTATTCTGCGGAATCATCACTTTTGCAGCCTCATGGCTGAGTTCAAAAGCCGCCGTCAGGTTAACGCTAATCATCGGGTCCCAGTCATCGCGACCAAAATCCAGCACCTTGTTCAGCTTACAAATTCCGGCGTTGTTGACCAGGATATCCACTGTGCCAAAACGCTTACAACAGGCTTCGATTATCTCGCGCGGCACGCCCTGAGCGGTGATATCGGCATACATAAACTCAACCTGAACGCCCTGCTGCTCAATCAGCTCACGGGTTTCGCCATTATCTTTAATGAAGCTGGGAATGAAAATATTCGCCCCGGCTTTTGCCAGCGCCAAAGCAAAAGCCTGCCCAAGACCACTATTGCCCCCAGTGACAATTGCGGTTTTACCCTTCAGAGAGAAGAAATCCATTGAGAATGCATTCAGTGATTCGACTGACATAATGTGCCTCCATGATCCTTTAAGCAAAAAAAAAGAAAGGTAACTTCCCCCGCGAGAGGGAAGTTACCTTTCTCATGTTCTCTGGTAACTGGCCTAATTTTCTATCATAACCACACATTATCGAATGTGATGAAACTCACAGAGTTCTATTTCATATATCGTTAGCGCAGAATATTTAGAAGCGTGATTACTCTCACACTCAATTTTTCTTCCTCATGGTATTTATTGAGTTATTACTCGAGACCATGAGAAAAGTAATCCACCTGAAAAAGGCGGTTTGCTTTTCTCTTTTTTTTGTCTATTTAAAATGAGATTACGGTATGCAAAAAACCTCATATCGCCGTTGGATAACACTTGCCATTATCAGTTTTAGTGGTGGCGTGAGTTTCGATTTAGCCTATTTACGTTATATTTATCAAATCCCCATGGCTAAATTCATGGGATTTAGCAATACCGAAATCGGGTTAATTATGAGTACCTTCGGGATTACTGCAATTATTCTTTATGCGCCGAGTGGTATCATTGCAGATAAATTTTCGCATCGGAAAATGATTACATCCGCCATGATTATCACCGGATTACTCGGTTTTCTGATGGCCACCTATCCGCCACTGTGGGTCATGCTGCTCATTCAGGTTTGCTTTGCGATAACCACAATTTTAATGCTGTGGTCAGTCTCCATTAAAGCCGCCTCACTCTTAGGGGATCACAGCGAACAGGGGAAAATCATGGGCTGGATGGAGGGACTGCGCGGTGTTGGCGTTATGTCTCTCGCGGTCTTTACCATGTGGGCATTTTCTCAATTCTTACCCGAGGACCCACGTAGCCTGAAAACCGTGATTCTGATTTACAGTACGGTTTATATCCTGCTTGGGATCTTGTGCTGGTTTTTCGTCAACGACGGCCAGTCCACGGCCAGTGACGGCGAACCGGCGAAAAAGGCCTTCCAGCTCAGTGATATTCTGTCAGTACTGCGGATCAGCACCACCTGGTACTGCAGTATGATCATCCTCGGCGTTTATACGATTTACGCCATTTTGAGTTACTCAACCAACTACCTGACCGAGATGTACGGCATGAGTCTGGTTGCTGCCAGCTATATGGGGATTGTGATTAATAAGATTTTCAGAGCCATCTGCGGCCCTTTAGGAGGCATTATTACCACCTACAGCCGCATTAAATCGCCTACACGCGTGATTCAAATCCTCTCTGTTGTCAGCATTATGGCGTTAGTGGCGTTGCTTGCTACCAATAATAACCCGCAATCTGTTGCTATCGGTATTGGGCTGATTTTACTCCTGGCGTTTACCTGTTATGCCTCTCGCGGTCTCTATTTTGCTTGCCCTGGCGAGGCCCGGACACCCGGTTACATCATGGGCACAACAGTAGGTATCTGTTCAGTCATTGGTTTTCTTCCCGACGTATTCGTCTACCCCATTGTCGGATACTGGCAAGACTCGTTACCGGTAACTGAAGCCTATCGCAACATGTGGCTGATGGGGCTTGCCGCCGTTTGCATGGTTGTTGTGTTCACCTTTTTATTGTTCCGAAAAATTCGTGAGACCGACACACAATCCAAAAATAAAACCTCACTCGCCACGGAAGTCTCGGGCAGCGGGTCGTGATCAACACATGGAGAATGATGATGTCTAAGAAATATATCATTGGTATTGATGGCGGAAGTCAAAGCACAAAAGTCGTGATGTACGACCTCGAAGGGAACGTGGTGTGTGAAGGAAAAGGCCTGCTGCAACCAATGCACACGCCTGATGCCAACACGGCAGAACATCCTGACGATGATTTATGGACGTCCCTGTGCGCAGCCGGGCAAGACCTGATGCGCAAGTTCACCGGCAACGTGGGCGATATTGTGGGTATCGGTCTTGGCTCAATCCGCTGCTGTCGGGCATTACTGAAGGCCGACGGGACGCCTGCGGCTCCCCTGATTAGCTGGCAGGATGCTCGTGTCACCAGGCCCTATGAACACACGAATCCTGATGTAGCCTACGTCACCTCGTTCTCAGGCTATTTATCTCATCGTCTCACCGGTGAGTTAAAAGATAATATCGGCAACTACTTTGGCCAGTGGCCGGTGGATTTTAAAACCTGGACGTGGACTGAGGATGATAAGGTTCTCAGCCAGTTTGGTATCCCGCGAGACATGCTGTTCGATGTGCAGATGCCTGGCACAGTATTGGGTTACATCACAAAAGAGGCATGCCGGCTGACGGGTTTCCCTGAAGGACTTCCCGTGGTGTGCAGCACCAGTGATAAAGCAGTTGAAGCGCTGGGAGCAGGGTTGCTTGATGATGACACCGTGGTTATTTCTCTTGGAACCTACATCGCATTGATGACCAGTGGAAAAACACTGCCTAAAGATCCAACCTGGTATTGGCCAATCATGTCTTCCATTCCTGAAACCCTTTTGTATGAGGGATACGGCATTCGAAAAGGCATGTGGACGGTGAGCTGGTTACGAGACATGCTCGGTGAATCCTTAATTCAGGATGCTCAATCTCAGGGGCTTTCTCCTGAAGATTTATTAAACCACAAAGCCGCGGACGTCCCGCCAGGCTGTGAGGGTTTAATGACTATTCTGGACTGGCTAACCAATCCGTGGGAACCCTACAAACGCGGAATTATGATTGGGTTTAATTCCAGCATGAACTACGCCTGGATGTATCGCTCCATTCTGGAAAGCATCGCGCTAACGTTAAAAAACAACTACGACAACATGTGTAGTGAAATGCACCACCAGGCAAAACATCTCATCATCACAGGCGGAGGATCAAACAGCGATTTGTTTATGCAGATCTTCGCTGATGTCTTTAATTTACCCGCAAGACGAAATGTGATTAATGGTTGTGCAAGCCTGGGAGCCGCAATCAATACCGCTGTCGGACTGGGTTTGTATCCGTCCTACAAAGAAGCGGTGGAGAAAATGGTGAGGATGAAAGATCTCTTCGCCCCTGTGGAAGCGCATGCCAAACGCTACGAAACCATGAACAGCGGTATTTTCAGAGATCTGACAAAACAGACGGACCCGATTCTGAAGAAATCCTATGAAGTATTTCAGGGTGATTTGAATAAAATTGATGCAATTCAGAGCTGGTCAAATGCTTAGGTAGAAAGGTAAAGGGCCGGAGACAAGCTCCGGCCCTTTCAATGGATCAGGCAATATTCAGATATTTGTGCGTCTGCATCGACAAGCGCCAGTTGCGGGCAATACAGGTTTCAATGCACAGACGCGTTGCATCGTCTTTCTGGCTAATCGGCTGCAGGGCAATAATGCGCTGTTTATCATCAGATAATGTCGCCAGCAGTTCATCCAGCGCTTCGATATCGCGCATACGACCAACCGGATGCTTAATCTCATCAGCCCGTTCCAGCGCCTGAGATAACACATCATATCCGCCACGCATGTTCACTTTTGGTGATACGGTCACCCAGGTTGTATGGGAGCAGCGTACTTCGTGCGTACCACTGGTTTCAATCTGGCAGCTATACCCGTTCTTTTCGAGCAGTTCGGTCAGCGGCGTCAAATCATGGATGCAGGGTTCACCCCCGGTAATCACCACATGGCGAGCCGTCCAGCCCTGACGACCAATGATAGCCAACAGATCTTCCGCGGTTCCCGCGCCCCATTTATCACTCTCTTTGGTTTTTGCCAGAATGCTAAACAGCGACACTTCCCGATCTGCGAGTTTATCCCACGTATGTTTGGTATCACACCAGGCACAGCCAACCGGGCATCCCTGTAAACGAATAAAAATAGCGGGAACGCCGGTAAAGTAACCCTCGCCTTGCAGGGTCTGGAACATCTCGTTAATCGGGTACTGCATAGTCATCTCAGTTAGGGGGATAAACGATAAGTATCGCAGATCCCCGTCTGAGGATCATGCTCCATCGATGCTTTGGTGGCTGATTGCCGCGATAAAACGCCCGGTGATCTGTTGTGGACGAGTAATTGCGCCGCCAACAACAACCATATGTGCGCCCATTTCAAGGCATCTCGCTGCCCGCTCAGGCGTATCAACGTTCCCTTCAGCCACCACCGGGATCGAGACGGCTGCCAGCACCTCTTGCAGAAAAGCGCCGTCATTTTCTGGCAAGGTGTGCCCCGCCGTCTCTGCGGTATAGCCATAAAGCGTTGTCCCTATGCAATCAAAACCAAGTTTCTGTGCCGTGATGGCCTCTTCAACAGTGGCAATATCAGCCATAAGCAGAATCGAGGGATAACGGTGGCGAATTTGCCCAACCAGCACGTCTAACGTTTGTCCACCTGGCCGCGGACGTGTCGTCGCATCAAGAGCAATGATCTCCGGCGATACGCTCATCAACTCGTCCACCTCTTTCATGGTGGCGGTAATAAACACATCGCTATCCGGATAATCACGTTTGATGATACCGATCACGGGTAGCGAGACCTGCTGTTTAATCGCGTCAATATCCACCACACTATTTGCACGAATCGCGGCGGCTCCCCCCTGCGCCGCCGCCAGTGCCATCCGTGACATGATAAACGGACTGTGAAGCGGTTCGTTTTCCAGCGCCTGACAGGAGACGACCAATTTGCCTTTCAGGTGATTCAGTACTGTTTTCATTACGATAAGATCTCTTCAACTTCGTTTTTGATAATAGTGACGTGCGGACCGTAGATTACCTGAACGCCATTGCCGCGCAGGATGACGCCTCGCGCCCCGGTCGCTTTCAGTGCAGACTCATTCACTTTGCTGCCATCTTTCACCGTCACGCGTAAACGCGTAGCGCAGCAATCCACTTCATCGAGATTGTCTTTCCCGCCAAGCCCAGCAATCACCGCCGCTGCCCGCGCACTTTGTGGAAGTGAGTTTTCCACTGCGACGTCTTTCTCACGCCCCGGGGTCAGGTAGCCAAATCGGTTAATCAGGTAACGGAAAGTAAAGTAGTAGAGGAAGAACCACGGCACGCCGACCAACGGGACATACATCCAGTGAGTTTTTGCTTCACCCTGCAATACGCCAAACAGAATGAAATCGATGAATCCGCCAGAAAACGTCTGACCAATAGTGATGTGCAGAATGTGGGCAAGCATGAACGCCAGGCCATCAAAGAAAGCATGGATGACATACAGCGCCGGAGCGACAAACAGGAACGAGAACTCGATAGGTTCAGTGATCCCCGTCAGGAAAGAGGTCAGCGCCGCGGAGAGAAGAAGCCCGGCCACGCGCTTTTTATTCTCCGGTTTTGCCGTGTGATACATCGCCAGACATGCCCCAAGCAGGCCAAACATCATGGTGATAAAGCGTCCGGACATAAAACGCGATGTGCCGATATAGAACTGCTGAGTATGAGGATCGGCCAGTTGAGCAAAGAAGATCCGCTGGGTCCCTTCAACCAGTTGACCATTCACAAGTTCACTGCCGCCCAGAGCGGTTGTCCAGAATGGGAGATAGAAGATGTGATGTAAGCCGAATGGACCCAGCATACGCAGAATAAAACCGTAGAGTAGCGTACCCAGATAACCGGTTGCATCCACCAGTCCTCCCAGACCAAAAATCAGTTTCTGGAAATGCGGCCAAACTACCGTCATCACCGCACCAACAACGATAGCGGCAAGTGAACAGATAATTGGCACAAAGCGTGAGCCACCGAAGAAACCGAGGAACTGAGGTAACGCAATTTTGTTAAACCGATGATGCAACGCGCAGGTCACAAGGCCTATCACTACACCACCAAACACACCGGTCTCTAACGTCTGAATACCTAGCGTCATCCCCTGCCCCACGGAACCAGGGTTCTCATGGGCCAGTTTCCCCGTCAGGATCAACAAGGCATTAATGGTGGCATTCATCACCAGAAACGCGAGCAATGCCGATAACCCGGCAGTTCCTTTGTCGGTTTTCGCCAGCCCTACCGCCACACCCACAGCGAAGAGCACAGAGAGGTTGGCAAAGACAATCGCCCCCGCACTGCTCATGATCGTGAAAATGGCCTGTAACCAACCCACATCTAAAAACGGATACGCCGTTAACGTATTGGGATTAGATAACGCGCCACCAATCCCCAGCAATAAGCCCGCCGCAGGCAATACCGCGATCGGCAACATAAACGATTTACCAAAACGTTGTGCCTTCTCAAACCATGCCCCCGAAGAGGTTCCACTGAACATGTGCATCATTTTTTCATTCCCCTCGCCAATTGATGAAAATTTTTACCACATTAATATTTAAATATGAAAATTATCACCAACAACCTGGAGGTTGATCATACTTTTTTAAAATGACTGGCATCTCTCCCCCGCTTTCCGCCACACTATCCGGCAGGGAAACGCATTAAGGATCTTGCATGTCAGAAAATGAAAATCTGCTGCTGAGGCTGCGGCAGGGCGTCTCTGGATACAGCCCAACGCAACAAAAGCTGGGAGAGTTTGTGCTAAACGATCCAGCCAGGGTGCTCTACCTGACGATTACTGAGCTGGCGCGCGAAAGCGATACCAGCGAAGCCAGCGTGACACGTCTGTGCCGTGCGCTAGGTTGTAAGGGATATAACGAGTTTAAAATGGCGCTGGCGCTGGATATTCAGCAAGGGCAACCCGCTCGCCAGAATGGTGATGAAATCGATAATGTCGTCGACGAATCGGTACAAGCCCTGCTGGACACCGCAAAGCTGCTCGACAGGGCACTTCTGGCGAACGCCGCTTTGGCTCTGCATCAGGCACAATCCGTTCAGATTTACGGCGTAGCAGCCAGTGCGATCCTGGGCGAATATTTGCACTATAAGCTGCTGCGTCTTGGCAAGCCGGTACAGCTTTTCAGTGATATGCACCGGGCCGCCATGAATGCCGCTACGCTCCCAAAAACCTCTCTGGTCGTGGCCATTTCCAGTTCGGGTTCGACGCGGGATTTACTGCATGTTGTTAAGCTGGCGCGCAAGCGAGGGGTTCCGGTGCTGGCGCTGAGTAATACGCCACGTAGCCCGCTGGCTTCACTGTGCGATATCCAGTTAGTTGCAGCAAAACCGGAAGGACCGCTGAGTGCCGGAGCATTGAATGCGAAAGTGGGGGTGATGTTATTGGTGGAGCTACTCACCACGTCGCTGATCGCGCTTGATAGCCATTACAGCGATATCAATCAGCAAACTGCCAGTGCAACACTGCCATTGTTATTATAATTATAACGTAGCAGGCTATTTTTATAGCCTGCTACGTTATAACCTTATACATGTAAAGCGTTTCACTTTAGGATAATGACGTTATTCATAGTCTGAATTAATGGTGTAACAAGTCATTTTATTTCTTACATTTTGAATCAATTCAACACTACAGTGAGTTTTTATAAAATGCATAAAAAACAACATATTAAATATTAAAAATAATTAAATTGAATTTTACATCGTACTTAACTGTCGAATATCTTCTCCCGATTTTCTTACCTTAAAATAAGCTTAAGATACAGCGCAACGTGCCCTTTCCTTATTTAAACGCCGTTTACTTTTCCCCGCCTACAATCCGCCTAATCTATCATCATGAGACAGTATCCATGAATACGTTATTCATTACGGGTGTGACCGGATTTCTTGGCGGAGCAGTACTAGAAAAAATACTTACCAGCGATCAACCAGTAAATTTGTTACTTCTGGTACGAGCCAGCAACCGAGAGAAAGGGCTTGAGCGCGTCAAAGAAAATATGCGCAAATTCAATGTTAATGAGGATCAGCTGGCGGTACTGAAGCCGGACAATATTATCATCGGCGATCTCGGTAATACCGATGCCTTCCTGAACGATCCGCGCCTGGACCAGGTGACCCACGCACTTAACTGTGCTGCCGTGGCCTCTTTTGGTAATAACCCTCTCATCTGGAAAGTGAACGTGGAAGGCACACTGGCGCTGGCCCGCAGAATGGAGCAGGTTGCAGGTTTACAGCGTTTCCTGCATGTAGGAACCGCGATGTCATGTACACCAGAGCAAGATTCACTGGTGGCGGAAAGTGCTGAATTCAGGGAAAACGCTGAGCACCTGGTGGAGTATACGTACTCTAAATCCACCATCGAGCAACTGATGCGCCAGCATTGTCCGCAGTTACCCCTGCTGATTGCCCGTCCGTCAATCGTGGTCGGCCATACCCGCCACGGATGTGAACCTTCAAGCAGTATTTTCTGGGTCTTCAGTATGGGCCTAATGCTGCAAAAATTTATGTGCTCAATGGAAGATAGAATCGATGTGGTTCCCGTGGACTACTGTGCTGATGCGCTGTTAATGCTGCTGGAAAGCAAAGCAAGCCAGGGTGAAGTGGTACATATTTCTGCCGGTGAAGAGAACAGCGTTCGGTTTGCTGATATTGATAAGGCGATGGCTCAGGCTCTGGAGAAAGCGCCTGTAGGGGATAAATATGCCCAGGTGAGCTATGGAACACTGGTCAAAATGCGTCGCGAATTGAAGGATATCTTCGGTCCTTGCAACGAACGTCTGATGCTGAAGGCAATGCGTTTGTACGGTGCGTTTGCCACGCTGAACGTACGTTTC
The DNA here is from genome assembly GCF_013782625.1 of Enterobacter sp. RHBSTW-00994. NCBI lineage: Bacteria > Pseudomonadati > Pseudomonadota > Gammaproteobacteria > Enterobacterales > Enterobacteriaceae > Enterobacter > Enterobacter sp. RHBSTW-00994. The sequence continues at coordinate 3,728,951 of NZ_CP056199.1, forward strand.
AGTAATGATAAGCTGCTGAGTATGGGAATGCCAAAACCGCCCCGCTTTACGGACTACATCGCACGCTGTGTGCAGACGACACAGGGTCTGACAATTCCCGAACAGATGGCCGTTGATTTCAAATAGCCAAAAAAATGCCAGTCGAATGACTGGCATTTTCATTTCAAGGGCTTAAGCGATTACGCCTGGCCTTTGATCTCTTTACGACCGTTGTATGGTGCTTTTTCGCCCAGAGCTTCTTCGATACGAATCAGCTGGTTGTATTTAGCAACACGGTCAGAACGGCTCATAGAACCTGTTTTGATCTGGCCTGCAGCAGTACCAACAGCCAGGTCAGCGATGGTAGCGTCTTCAGTTTCGCCAGAACGGTGAGAGATAACGGCAGTATAGCCAGCATCTTTCGCCATTTTGATCGCTGCCAGAGTTTCGGTCAGAGAACCGATCTGGTTGAATTTGATCAGGATGGAGTTAACGATGCCTTTGTCGATACCTTCTTTCAGGATTTTGGTGTTGGTTACGAACAGATCGTCACCAACCAGCTGGATTTTGTCGCCCAGTACTTTGGTCTGGTATGCGAAACCAGCCCAGTCAGATTCGTCCAGACCATCTTCGATGGACACGATCGGATACTGTTTGGTCAGGTCTTCCAGGAAGTGAGTGAATTCTTCAGAGGTGAATGCTTTGTTGCCTTCGCCAGCCAGGACGTATTTACCGTCTTTGTAGAATTCAGATGCTGCACAGTCCATCGCCAGAGTGATGTCTTTGCCCAGCTCATAGCCAGCAGCTTTAACAGCTTCAGCAATTACAGCCAGTGCTTCTGCGTTAGAGCCCAGGTTTGGCGCATAGCCACCTTCGTCACCAACAGCAGTGTTCATACCTTTAGCTTTCAGAACTTTAGCCAGGTTGTGGAACACTTCAGAACCCATACGTACGGCTTCTTTCAGGGATTTCGCGCCAACTGGCTGAATCATGAATTCCTGAATATCGACGTTGTTATCTGCGTGCTCACCACCGTTGATGATGTTCATCATTGGTACTGGCATGGAGTATTTGCCTGGAGTGCCGTTCAGTTCAGCGATGTGCTCGAACAGTGGCTGGCCTTTTGCAGCAGCTGCTGCTTTGGCGTTTGCCAGAGAAACTGCCAGGATTGCGTTCGCACCGAAGTTAGATTTGTTTTCAGTACCGTCCAGATCGATCATGATCTTGTCGATGCCAGCCTGGTCTTTGGCATCTTTGCCAAGGATTGCCTGAGCAATAGGACCGTTTACAGCGCCAACAGCTTTCAGTACGCCTTTGCCCATGAAACGGGATTTGTCGCCATCGCGCAGTTCCAGCGCTTCGCGGGAACCAGTAGAAGCACCTGACGGAGCAGCAGCCATACCAACGAAACCACCTTCCAGGTGAACTTCGGCTTCAACGGTCGGGTTACCACGGGAGTCGATGATTTCACGACCGATGACTTTAACGATTTTGGACATTAGATTTTCCTCAGTACAAGTTAAACTAAAACTCCAGACAAACAACGCGTACCAAAGGTACGCGTTGCCGTTCTAACTTTTTTTACTTCGCCTGACGCTTCTGGTACTCGCTGGCAGCCTTCACAAAGCCTGCAAACAGCGGATGCCCATCACGCGGCGTTGAAGTAAATTCCGGGTGGAATTGACAGGCGACGAACCAAGGGTGGTTTGGCACCTCGATGATCTCGACTAACTGATCATCCCCGGAGCGGCCCGCAATACGCAGACCCGCAGCTTCAATTTGTTTCAACAGCATGTTGTTGACTTCGTAACGATGACGATGGCGTTCAGTGATAACTGGCGCGCCATACATCTTACGAACCAGGCTATCGTCAGATACCTGGCAAGCCTGAGCACCAAGACGCATCGTGCCACCCAGATCGCTTTTCTCAGTACGGACTTCAACATTACCGTCTTCGTCACGCCATTCGGTGATAAGCGCCACAACAGGGTACTTACAGTCTGGCACAAATTCCGTCGAGTTGGCGTTTTCCATCCCGACGACATTGCGCGCAAACTCGATCAGCGCAACCTGCATACCCAGGCAAATACCCAGATATGGAATATTGTTTTCACGCGCATAGCGTGCAGTTGCGATTTTACCTTCTACACCACGGTAGCCAAAGCCGCCAGGGATCAGAATCGCATCCAGATCTTTCAGAATTTCAACGCCACGCGTTTCAACATCCTGCGAGTCAATCAGCTTGATGTTAACGGAGACGCGGTTCTTCAGACCACCGTGTTTCAGCGCTTCAATAACTGACTTATAGGCATCCGGCAGTTCAATGTACTTGCCGACCATACCGATAGTCACTTCGCCTGCCGGGTTCGCTTCTTCGTAGATAACCTGTTCCCATTCGGACAGATTTGCTTCCGGGCAGTTCAAGCTGAATCGTTTACAAATATAATCGTCCAGCCCCTGTGATTTCAACAGGCCTGGAATTTTATAAATGGAATCGACGTCTTTCATTGAAATAACGGCTTTTTCTGGCACGTTACAGAACAATGCAATTTTCGCACGTTCGTTCGCCGGAACCGGGCGATCGGAACGACAAACCAGGATGTCAGGCTGAATACCGATGGAAAGCAGCTCTTTCACAGAGTGCTGAGTCGGTTTGGTTTTCACTTCACCTGCAGCGGCCATGTAAGGCACAAGCGTCAGGTGCATGAACAGGGCATGTTCACGACCAATATCAACAGCCAGTTGGCGAATCGCTTCAAGGAATGGCAGGGATTCGATATCCCCCACAGTACCGCCGATTTCGACCAGGACAACATCATGTCCTTCACCACCCGCAATAATGCGCTCTTTAATCGCATTCGTGATGTGTGGGATAACCTGAACCGTTGCACCCAGATAATCACCACGACGCTCTTTACGCAGAACATCGGAGTAAATACGGCCTGTCGTAAAGTTATTGCGACGGGTCATTTTGGTGCGAATGAAACGCTCGTAGTGGCCAAGATCCAGATCGGTTTCAGCGCCGTCTTCAGTAACGAATACTTCCCCGTGTTGGATTGGACTCATGGTACCAGGATCGACGTTAATATACGGATCCAGTTTCATCATGGTCACATTGAGGCCACGGGCTTCAAGAATGGCTGCGAGGGAGGCTGCGGCAATGCCTTTACCCAGAGAGGATACGACCCCGCCGGTCACAAAAATATAGTTCGTTGTCATGCTGAACCTGAGAAGTTAGGGTGAAACGATGGAATAACCAGGACGGGAAAGTAGTATACCCGAACACGGCGAGCGCCACAAACTTTCATTCTCCGTCTCCATTCCAGGCCATGACAAACATAAGGAGTGAGAAAATAGCCCCTTTTGGGTAAATGTTTTTGACGCAAATCAAGCGCTTGTCATTTAAAAAATCACACAAATTGCGCTTGATCGCAAAAATTCGTTAGAGATCATATTCCTGGCGTTTTACTTCCTGCCAGACTTCTTCCATCACATCAAGGTCTACCCCCGTCATTTCCAGGCCTCTCGAGGCAACAATCCGCTCAACTTCGCGAAAACGACGTTCAAACTTAAGGTTGGCTTTTTGCAGAGCGGTTTCCGCTTTTACACCTAAATGGCGCGAAAGGTTGACCGTCGCAAACAGTAAATCGCCCACCTCTTCTTCAAGCCTGGCTTCATCGATAACCGCCTGCTGTGCTTCGTGCATCACTTCGTCGATCTCTTCATGGACTTTATCCAGCACCGGGCCGAGTGATGTCCAGTCAAAGCCTACCGCAGAGCACCGCTTCTGGATTTTATGCGCACGCATAAGCGCAGGCAGGTTCAGGGGAATATCATCCAGCGCTGAATGCTGAGACTTTTCAGCCCGTTCAGTACTTTTAATTTGTTCCCAGCGCGCCAGTACTTCAGCACTGTTTTCAGCCGTGGCATCACCGAAAATATGCGGATGACGACGCTCCAGCTTGTCGCTAATCGCCGCACAGATGTCATCAAAATTAAAACGCCCCTCTTCCTGAGCCATCTGCGCATAGAACACGACCTGGAACAGCAGGTCGCCCAGTTCACCTCTCAGGTCGTCAAAATCTTCACGCGATATAGCATCCAGCACTTCGTAAGTCTCTTCGAGGGTATAAGGCGCAATGGTAGAGAATGTCTGCTCTTTATCCCACGGACAGCCGTTTTCAGGGTCACGCAGGCGTTTCATAATGCCGAGCAGGCGGTCTATCTGGGTCATGAAAAATCCTTGAGATACATCCCCTCTCCGTTCAGAGAGGGGAAAAAGAGATGTTAATCTTAGCCGCCGTGAAGACGACGCGCATCAATCACATCTGGCACCTGGTTCAGTTTGCCCAGCACACGGCCCAGCACCTGCAGGTTATAGATTTCGATAGTCATGTCGATTGTGGCAAGTTGTTCGCGCGTATCGCTACGGCTGGCGACACCCAGCACATTCACTTTCTCGTTGGCGAGAATGGTCGTGATATCGCGCAGCAAACCGCTGCGGTCGTTGGCCGTGACACGCACTACCAGCGAGTACCCGGCAGAGTAACTTTCGCCCCAAACCGCATCAACCACTCGCTCTGGCGCATGGGATTGCAACTCTGCGAGTTGGTCGCAGTCAGCACGGTGAATCGAGATGCCGCGCCCCTGGGTGATAAAACCAACAATGTCATCGCCAGGGATAGGCTGACAGCAGCGAGCGATATGGTGCATCAGGTTGCCGACCCCTTCCACAACAACACGGCCGTTATCTTTGCTACGTTGTTGCGGAGCATAGGTTTTCTGCTGAAGCTGTTTCAACGCCGCAGCATCTTGCTCTGCCGCACTTGGCTTGTTGAACTGCCCTTGCAGGAAATTGACCATCTGATTGAGGCGGATATCGCCGCCGCCAATTGCCGCCAACAGCTCGTCAAGCTCGTTGAAGTTGTAGCGCGGCAGCAGATGTTTTTCCGCCTCTTTCAGGCTAATACCAATATGCTCCAGCTCATCATCAAGGATCTGACGCCCAGCAAGGATGTTTTTGTCGCGATCCTGTTTGCGGAACCAGGCATGGATTTTTGAGCGTCCGCGACTGGTCGTGACATATCCCAGGTTTGGGTTCAGCCAGTCACGGCTTGGGTTCGGCTGTTTCTGGGTGATGATTTCAATCTGATCGCCCATCTGCAATTGATAGGTGAAAGGTACAATTCGCCCACCAATTTTCGCGCCAATACAACGATGCCCGACATCGCTGTGGATATGATATGCAAAATCGAGCGGCGTCGATCCTGCAGGCAGGTCAACAACATCGCCTTTTGGCGTAAACACGTACACCCTGTCATCAAAGACCTGACTACGGACTTCATCAAGCATCTCGCCAGAGTCAGCCATCTCCTCCTGCCACGCAATCAGCTTACGCAGCCAGGCGATACGATCTTCATGACCAGAGCGCACGCCGCCGGACGTACCTTCTTTGTACTTCCAGTGCGCGGCTACACCCAGCTCAGCATCTTCATGCATTTGTCTGGTGCGGATCTGGATCTCAACGGTCTTGCCGCCAGGGCCCAGTACAACGGTATGGATCGACTGATAGCCGTTAGGTTTGGGGTTTGCAACATAGTCATCAAACTCATCAGGCAGGTGGCGAAAATGAGTATGGACGATACCGAGCGCGGCATAACAGTCCTGCAAACGCTCCGCCACGATACGTACCGCACGTACATCAAACAACTCATCAAAAGTGAGGTGTTTTTTCTGCATTTTGCGCCAGATGCTGTAGATATGCTTTGGACGACCATACACTTCAGCCCGCACATTCTCTTCTTTCATCGACTGACGCAAGCCACCAACAAACTCGTCGATGTAGTGTTCTCTGTCGATACGACGTTCGTGCAGTAATTTGGCTATTCGCTTGTATTCATCCGGATGCAAATAACGGAAGCAGTAATCTTCAAGCTCCCATTTCAGTTGCCCAATCCCTAATCGGTTCGCCAGAGGCGCATAGATATTGGTACATTCTTTGGCAGCCAGAACACGTTCATCTTCTGGGGCATCCTTCACTTCGCGCAAGTGAGCAATACGCTCTGCCAACTTAATGACGACGCAACGGAAATCATCCACCATTGCCAGCAACATGCGACGGACATTATCAACCTGTTCCGATGAAACAGAATCGGTCTGTGCCGCTTTGAGCTGACGAATAGCCGCCATATCCCTCACGCCATGGATCAGGGCGACAACGGATTTACCGACGCTTTCGCGTAAGACATCCTCGCTAACCACTTCGGCATCCGCCAACGGGAATAACAGCGCTGCCTGTAGCGTTTCGAGATCCATGTTCAGCATGGACAAAATTTCGACCATCTCGATGCCGCGCCACAACAGTAAATCAGCATCAGCATGGCCCTGCGTCGTTCGCAGACAATATGCCCAGGTTTCGGTTAAGCGTTCACACGACTGCTGGCTGGAAATTCCCAGACTTGCGATCCATTTTTGTGGGTCAAACTCACCAGCTTTATTAAGATGTGCACTTCTTACCGCAACCATCGTCCTCTCCTTTAGGGACCAGGGCCTGTCGAAGTCGACAAGCCGAACTAATTAGATGTGCTCGAACAACACCATTGATTCCAGATGCCCAGTGTGCGGGAACATGTCCAACATTGCCAGACGCTGAATCTGGTAACCCGCATCGATCAATGCTTCGCTATCTCTGGCAAGAGTCGCTGGATTACAGGAAACATAGACCACACGTTTGGGCGCGAGTTTAATAATATGTTGCATAACACCCGGCGCACCAGCACGCGCCGGATCGAGCAGAATTTTGTCAAAACCCTGTTTTGCCCAGGGCTGTTGCGTGACATCTTCTTCGAGATTCTGATGAAAAAATGTCACATTGCGCAACGCATTCTGTTGTGCGTTCTCCTGCCCTTTAGCCACCAGCGCCTCGACACCTTCGACACCGACGACACTTGATGCTTTCATCGCTAACGGCAGCGTAAAATTCCCCATACCGCAGAACAGATCGAGCACCCGGTCAGTAGGTTGTATATCCAGCCACGCGAGTGCGTTTTCTATCATTTTCTGATTAACGCCATCATTCACCTGGATGAAATCGCGCGGGCTGAACGTTAAGCGTAGCCCGTTTGCTACATACCAGGGAGACTCTCCCGTAACCTGTTCAAGTATCTCGCTTTGTGGCGCAAGGAAAAGCGCAAGCTCGTGGGAATGCGAAAAGCGTTCCAGTTTTTCTCTGTCTTTTGCCGACAGGGGTGCAGTATGGCGAAGCACCATCAGCGGACCATTGTTAGCCAGTACCAGTTCGACATGGCCCAGATGGCGCACACCATCCAGCGCAGACAAACACGCGCGTATCTCCGGGAGCAATGCACCAAGTTGGGGCATCAAAACAGGGCACTGCGTGATATTCACAATATCGCTGGAACTGGTTTTACGAAATCCCATCTCCAGTTGCTGCGTTTTGGGCTGATAGTTAAGGCTCAACCGCGCCCGGCGGCGGTAACCCCAGGGGGTATCACCAATGATGTCGTTAACGTCATGTTTGAGTAAACGCGCCAGCGCACTGCTCTTGCTTTTTTGCTGCAACGCTACACTGGCATGTTGTTGCTGACATCCACCACAAACCCCAAAATGTGGGCAACGCGGCATAACACGTTCAGGGCTATCATTAAGACGTCGTTTAACCTGACCACGTGCATACTGGCGTTTGTCTTCCGTCAGCGTAATTTCTGCTCGTTCGGTTGGCAGCAAACCTGTTATAAACAAGGCTTTACCATTATGACGTGCAACCCCCTGACCAAAGGGATCGAGGTCTGTGGCTTCAACAGTTATGATCTGACGCGTCGTCACGCGTCGCTTTGCAGAGTAGAATTGCGCCATCGCCGAGATTTTTCTCAAATAAACATAATGACCCTAATTGTCCCATAACGGAACTCCATGACCAACTACAGCCTGCGTGCGCGCATGATGATTTTGATTCTCGCCCCCACCGTTCTTATCGGTTTGCTGTTGAGTATCTTCTTTGTGGTGCACCGCTATAACGATTTGCAGAGGCAACTGGAAGATGCCGGAGCCAGCATTATCGAACCGCTGGCAGTCTCCAGTGAGTATGGGATGAATTTGCAGAACCGCGAATCAATTGGTCAGCTAATCAGCGTGTTACACCGCCGCCATTCTGAAATTGTGCGGGCTATTTCCGTCTACGATGAACACAACCGCTTGTTTGTGACCTCGAATTTTCATCTTGATCCAGGCGAGCTGAAAATTCCTGACGGTACACCTTTCCCGCGCCGTCTCAGCGTAGTAAGGCGTGGCGATATTATGATCCTGCGCACCCCGATTATTTCCGAAAGCTATTCACCTGATGAATCAGCCATCTCCGATGCCAAATCCAGTAACAACATGCTGGGGTATGTGGCACTCGAACTGGATCTCAAATCAGTCAGGCTCCAGCAGTACAAAGAGATTTTCATTTCCGGTGTGATGATGCTGTTTTGTATCGGCATTGCCTTAATTTTCGGCTGGCGCTTAATGCGTGACGTAACGGGACCAATCCGCAACATGGTGAACACCGTTGACCGCATTCGTCGGGGGCAGCTCGATAGCCGCGTGGAAGGCTTTATGCTGGGCGAGCTGGATATGCTGAAAAATGGCATTAACTCGATGGCCATGTCGCTGGCAGCCTACCATGAAGAGATGCAGCACAACGTCGATCAGGCCACGTCTGACCTGCGCGAAACGCTGGAGCAGATGGAGATTCAGAACGTCGAGCTGGATCTGGCGAAAAAGCGCGCCCAGGAGGCCGCTCGCATTAAATCTGAGTTTCTGGCAAACATGTCTCACGAACTGCGAACGCCACTGAATGGCGTAATTGGTTTTACCCGTCTGACGCTCAAAAGCGAACTTAACCCAACTCAGCGCGATCACCTGCACACCATTGAACGTTCGGCCAACAACCTGCTGGCGATCATCAACGACGTGCTGGACTTCTCCAAGCTGGAAGCCGGTAAGCTGCTTCTGGAAAGTATTCCTTTCCCACTTCGCAGTACGCTGGATGAAGTGGTAACGCTCCTCGCGCACTCTTCCCATGATAAGGGGCTTGAGCTGACGCTTAATATCAAAAACGACGTTCCTGACAATGTGATCGGCGATCCGTTACGTCTGCAACAGGTCATCACTAACCTGGTTGGTAATGCGATTAAATTCACCGAGAGCGGCAACATTGACGTTCTGGTAGAAAAACGTGCCATCAGTAATAACAACGTGCAGATAGAAGTTCAGATCCGAGACACCGGCATTGGGATCCCGGAACGCGACCAGTCACGCCTTTTCCAGGCTTTCCGTCAGGCCGATGCCAGCATCTCACGCCGCCACGGAGGAACGGGATTAGGGCTGGTGATCACGCAAAAGCTGGTGAAAGAGATGGGGGGAGATATCTCCTTCCATAGCCAGCCAAACCGCGGATCAACATTCTGGTTCCACATTAACCTCGATCTTAACCCGAACGTTCTGACCGATGGCCCAATGACCGATTGCCTCAAAGGTAAGCGTCTGGCCTACGTTGAGCCTAACGCTGCGGCGGCACAAAGTACGCTGGATGTGTTAAGCACCACACCACTGGAAGTTATCTATAGTCCAACTTTCTCTGCCCTGGCTGTCGATCATTACGATATTTTGCTGATGGGGATCCCGGTGACCTTCACCGGAGAACTGAGCATGCAACAGGAGCGGCTTGCAAAAGCGGCTTCAATGACCGATTACCTGCTGTTGGCACTGCCATGCCACGCTCAAATTAACGCAGAAGAGCTGAAAAATGACGGCGCTGCGGCGTGTCTTCTCAAACCACTGACCTCCACGCGACTGTTACCGGCCTTAACTGAATATTGCCGTATAAGCCATTACGCCCTGCCGTTAGCCAATGATGAGCATAAGCTGCCTATGACGGTGATGGCCGTGGATGACAATCCTGCAAATCTTAAACTCATTGGCGTACTCCTCGACGATCAGGTGCAGCATATTGAGTTATGTTCCAGCGGCGCTCAAGCCGTCGAGCAGGCAAAACAGATGCAGTTCGATCTTATCCTGATGGATATTCAAATGCCGGGTATGGACGGTATCCGTGCCTGCGAACTGATCCGCCAGCTTCCCCATCAGCAGCAGACTCCCGTTATTGCCGTAACCGCACATGCGATGGCCGGTCAGAGAGAGAAACTCCTGAGCGCCGGAATGAACGATTATCTGGCAAAACCGATCGACGAAGAGAAACTGCACAACCTGCTGTTACGTTATAAGCCAGGACATATCGGCGGAGCAGTTGTTACACAGCCTGAATCGCCAGAGATCAGCATCAATCCAAACGTTACATTCGACTGGCAACTGGCACTCCGCCAGGCGGCCGGTAAACCTGATTTGGCACGTGATATGCTGCAAATGCTGGTCGCCTTCCTGCCGGAAATCCGTAACAAAGTTGAAGAACAACTGGTGGGAGAAAACCCTGAAGATTTACTGGATGCTATCCACAAACTGCACGGTAGCTGTGGTTACAGTGGCGTACCACGGTTGAAAAACCTCTGTCAGTTGCTGGAACAGCAGCTTCGCGCCGGTACGCCGGAGTCTGAACTGGAACCGGAGTTTCTTGAGTTGCTGGATGAGATGGATAACGTCGCGCGGGAAGCGGCCCGGATCCCTGGCGGCTAAAATCCGGTGGCGTGAGCACTTACCGGGCCTACGAGTGTATGAACGCAGGCCCGGTAAAGCGAAACCGTACCGGCAATTCCAGCTAAGATCCCAGCCCTATTTTCAAGACTGCAGCAATATTCCTCGCAGCCATCTGGACATTTTGCTGTGCGTTATCCAGCGCATCTTCCAGCGAGCAAATGGAATAAATCACGCTAAACACGGCATCGATGCCGTGGTCATGCACAATCCCAACATCTGCCGTCAGGCTACCTGCAATCCCAATAACCGGTTTGTTGTAGCGCTTAGCAATTTTCGCCACGCCCACCGGGACTTTACCGTGGATTGTCTGGCTGTCGATTCGCCCTTCACCAGTAATCACCAGATCAGCATCAACCACCTGTTCATCCAGATGCAGCGCATCCGTCACAATCTCGATGCCTTGACGCAACTGTGCTCCGCAAAACGCATACAGCGCCGCCCCCATACCGCCAGCAGCACCGCCCCCGGCCAGATTCAGCACATCGATATCCAGATCCCGGGCAATAATTCTCGCGTAGTGGGCAAGCCCGTTGTCCAGGGATTCGATCATCTCAGGCGTTGCGCCTTTTTGTGGCCCGAATACCGCCGATGCCCCCTCTTTTCCGACTAACGGATTCGTGACATCGCAAGCAACCTCAATCCGGCAGGCTGTCAGACGCTTATCCAGACCGCTTAAATCAATATGCGCCAGATTTTCCAGCACCTCTCCGCCCTGGCCGATAGCCTGCTCTTTTGCATCCAGCAGTTTCGCCCCCAGCGCTTGTACCATCCCCGCCCCGCCGTCATTGGTTGCACTGCCGCCAATACCAATGATGATATGTTTAACGCCCGCATCCAGCGCATGGCGGATGAGTTCACCGGTTCCCCAGGAGGTTGTTTTTAACGGGTTTCGCTGCGAAGGGGGGACCAGTTCCAGGCCACTCGCGGCGGCCATTTCAATAAAGGCGCTTTGTTCATCGCCAGATAGCCCATAAAAACCATCAACACGCTCACCCAGCGGTCCCGTAACCGGAACATGGATAATTCGCCCATGCGTTGCGGCAACCATCGCTTCCACCGTACCTTCACCACCATCGGCAACCGGCAATTTAACGTAATCCGCCGATGGGAAGACTTCGCGAAACCCCTGCTCTATCGCTGTCGCCACCTCAAGCGCACTCAAACTTTCCTTATATGAGTCCGGTGCGATAACAATTTTCATAAGCCATCCTTACGCATGTTAACTACGTTAAGCATACACCCGCCCAGCTTGCGAAAATGCCGATTCCCGCAGGAACCGGCAATACACTTAACGCACCATGCAAGGGCGTTTGTTATTAAAGGTCCAGTTCGGGATCAAATACTGCATTGCCATTGCATCGTCGCGCGCTCCCAGGCCGTGTTTCTGATACAACTCATGCGCTTTCATGACCTGATCCATATCCAGCTCAACACCCAGTCCTGGAGCGGCCGGAACCTGCACCATGCCGCCTTTGATTTCAAACGGCTGTTTGGTCAGACGCTGGTTGCCCTCCTGCCAGATCCAGTGGGTATCGATAGCGGTAATGTTGCCAGGTGCAGCAGCAGCGACATGGGTGAACATCGCCAGAGAAATATCGAAGTGGTTATTCGAGTGAGAACCCCAGGTCAGGCCAAACTCATGACACATCTGCGCCACGCGAACCGAGCCCTGCATCGTCCAGAAATGTGGGTCAGCCAGCGGAATATCAACAGACTGCAGAGACAACGTATGGCCCATCTGACGCCAGTCGGTAGCAATCATATTAGTGGCCGTTGGCAAGCCAGTCGCGCGACGGAATTCCGCCATCACTTCACGCCCGGAGAACCCTTGCTCCGCCCCACACGGATCTTCCGCATAAGCCAGCACGCCTTTTAGCTGTTTGCCAATTTTAATCGCTTCGTCAAGCGACCACGCTCCGTTTGGATCCAGCGTGACACGCGCCTGCGGGAAACGTTTTGCCAGCGCAGAAATCGCTTCGGCTTCCTCAGCCCCCGCCAGCACTCCCCCCTTCAATTTAAAATCATTAAAGCCGTATTTTTCATAAGCGGCTTCCGCCAGGCGCACAACGGCATCCGGCGTCATCGCCTCTTCATGGCGCAGACGATACCAGTCGCACTGTTCATCAGGCTGGCTTTGATACGACAGCGGCGTCAGTTTGCGGTTGCCCACAAAGAACAGGTATCCCAACATTTCGACTTCGCTACGCTGCTGACCTTCCCCCAGCAGCGACGCCACGTTAACGCCCAGATGTTGGCCTAAGAGATCCAGCATTGCCGCTTCAATGCCTGTCACGACGTGAATCGTGGTGCGCAGGTCAAAAGTCTGCAAGCCACGCCCACCGGCATCGCGGTCAGCGAAGTTACTGCGCACGCTATTCAGGATGTTTTTATATTCACCCAGCGTTTTGCCAACAACGAATGGAATAGCCTCTTCCAGCGTGTTGCGGATCTTCTCGCCGCCCGGGATTTCACCCACACCGGTATGCCCGGAGTTGTCCTTAATAATGACAATATTACGGGTAAAGAAGGGGGCATGTGCGCCACTCAGGTTCATCAACATGCTGTCATAACCTGCAACCGGAATGATCTGCATGGAAGTAACAACAGGTGTAGAAAATGTGTTCATCGTGCAATCCTTTTATCAGTGACGTCCAAAAACAGGGCGTTTACGGTCAAATGTCCAGCCGGGAATGAGATACTGCATCGGGCCTGCGTCATTACGCGCACCACCTGGCAGCTTTTTATATGCCTCATGCGCTTTATGGACCTGATCCCAGTCAAGCTCCACACCCAGCCCAGGTGCATCGGGTACGGCGATTTTGCCGTTTTTTATCTCCAGAGGATTTTTCGTCAGACGGGCTTCCCCTTCCTGCCAGATCCAGTGTGTATCAATGGCGGTCGGTGTTCCTGGCGCAGCGGCCCCAACATGAGTGAACATCGCCAGCGAAATGTCGAAGTGGTTATTGGAGTGGCAACCCCAGGTCAGCCCCCAGTCATCGCAAAGCTGCGCGACACGCACTGCGCCGGAAAGCGTCCAGAAATGCGGGTCGGCCAGCGGGATATCCACAGCGTTGAGCATCACCGCATGACCCATTTCGCGCCAGTTGGTGGCGATCATATTGGTCGCCACTGGCAACCCGGTCGCCCGACGAAATTCCGCCATCACTTCCCGTCCGGAGAAGCCCTGCTCTGCACCACAGGGATCTTCCGCGTAAGTCAGCACATCGCCCAGTCCTTTACACAAGGCAATAGCCTCATCCAGCAACCATGCACCATTGGGATCGACGGTGATGCGCGCATCAGGAAAACGTTTTTTCAACGCGCGCGCACTTTCGATCTCTTGTTCGCCTGGCAACACGCCGCCTTTCAGCTTGAAATCTTTAAAACCGTAGCGATCCTGCGCAGCTTCCGCCAGCCGAACGACCGCCTCGCTGGAGAGCGCCTCCTGATGGCGCAGCTGATACCATTCGTGATGGCCTGGCGAGCGTTCAAGATAAGGCAGATCGGTTTTGTTACGGTCGCCGAGGTAGAACAGATAACCCAGAACCGTTACCGCATCGCGCTGTTTACCGGGCCCCAGCAGTTCGCACACCGGCACATTCAGAGCCTTACCCAGTAAATCGAGTAACGCAGCTTCCAGCGCCGCAACGGCATTCACGCGCAGTTCAAATGTCCAGGCACCTTTGCCAAAAGTATCAAAGTCAGCTGACTGGTTGCCTTTGTGCACCCGCTGAACCACTTTATTCAGGCGAGCCACTTCCTGGCCCACAACCAGTGGAATAGCATCCACCAGCGTCTGGTAAATCACCTCTCCGCCAGGCGCTTCACCTACGCCCGTGTTTCCGGCGTTGTCGGTAAGTACCACAATATTACGGGTGAACCAGGCGTTATGTGCCCCGCCAATGTTGAGTAGCATACTGTCTTGCCCGGCTACCGGGATGACCTGCATCTCAACGATCACGGGACTTGATTGCGTCGTCATCATCAGCGCTCCATCACAGGTTTGAGTTCGATACGTTTAATATCACCCACCAGAACCAGGTAGCTCAGTACTGCCACGAGGGCATGAACTCCCACATAAATCAGTGCGCCGTTAAACGATCCGGTTGTACCCACGATGTAGCCGATGGCTATTGGCGTGACAATGCCGGAGATGTTACCGAACATATTGAACAACCCGCCGCTCAGGCCACTGATCTCTTTTGGCGCGGTATCTGCCATCACCGCCCAGCCCAGTGCGCCAATGCCTTTGCCAAAGAAGGCCATCGCCATAAAGCCGATGATCATCCACTCAGCACTTACGTAGTTACAGAACACCATTGTCATCGAGAGCAACATCCCGAGCACAATCGGTGTTTTACGGGCGATGTTCAATGAGCCCGTGCGACGCATCAGCCAGTCGGAAATCACCCCACCTAACACGCCCCCCACAAAACCGCACACCGCCGGGATAGAAGCAACAAAGCCAGCTTTCAGGATCGACATCCCGCGCGCCTGCACCAGGTAGACCGGGAACCAGGTAATAAAGAAATAGGTTAAGGCGTTAATACAGTATTGGCCCAGATAGATGCCAATCATCATGCGTGAACCCACGAGTTGCCTGATCTGCGCCCATTTCTGGCCGAACGGCACTTTTGCTTTGGTCGATTTCTGATCCATGTTGATCAGCGCTCCACCTTCAGCAATATACTCCAGCTCTTTTTTGTTCACGCCTGGATGTTGGTTCGGTTCGTGGATCACTTTCAGCCAGATAAAACTGATAACGATCCCAAGCCCGCCCATAAAGAAGAAGACATGTGACCAGCCCACTTCATGCGTCAGCCAGCCCATAATGGGTGCGAAGATAACCGTGGCAAAGTACTGTGCAGAGTTAAAAATTGCGACTGCCGTTCCTCTCTCCTGCGCCGGGAACCAGGCGGCAACAATGCGACTATTACCCGGGAAAGAAGGTGCTTCAGCTAACCCCACCAGGAAGCGCAAGGTAAAGAGCGCAATGATGATGCCAAACCCGCTGAAGATATCGACGACCCCCTGTAACAGGGTAAACATCGACCAGATAAAGATGGACCAGAAATAGACGCGTTTGGAGCCGAAGCGGTCAAGCAGCCAGCCGCCGGGAATTTGGCCAATAACATAGGCCCATGAAAATGCGGAGAAAACGTAACCCATGCCAACCGCATCAAGCCCGATATCTTTTGCCATTTCTGAACCGGCAATCGACAGCGTGGCGCGGTCACCATAGTTAAAGGATGTGACGATAAACAACATCACCACTATCCAGTAGCGAGCATTGGTACGCTTTTCAGCGCTACTCGCCGCGTGGCTTAATGTACTCATTGTTGCACTCCTGAATCATAGCTTTCGCCTGGTCCATTCTGTACAGCACCTGTAGGGTAATCAGAATGTGAGGTTAGTGTTTGGCAGTTTTGGTACGGCGTAGTGCCGTTTTATAGTGAAACACTGCCTTTTTTGGTAACTGACGGAAAAAGTATATGAAGGAGTGACTCTTTCGCTCACCGTGCATGAACACAACATTAAAAGAAGTGAGAGAGGTTGTTTGGGGCAAAAGCCCAAAGGAATGGGGGGGACTTCACGGAAATGATGATTTTGAGAGATCTGTCTCACCGGGTGGCAGGCGACGCCATACCCGGCCGACAAAGCCCGTAAGCTCGCGCAAGCGAAGCACCGCCGGGCATTATGTTATTTCAGCAGTGTTGCCCAGTGCTCAACCCAGGGATTGGATTCGCTTTCAGGCTCGGGATGCTCGCCCGCATCGATAAGCAGCATGTCGCCTACGCGCTGCGCGCTTTGCTCCTGAAGGAGTGCATCGAACTGCTTCCCACCGCCGCAGAAGTTGGCGTATGAACTGTCACCCAAAGCAATAATGCCGTAGTGAACATCAGGCTGATAGCCGAGCTGATCTTTGATGCCCTGGAAAAGAGGCACAATGCTGTCCGGCAGATCACCCTGGCCTGTCGTCGAGGTCACGACCAGGATGTATTTATCTTTGTACTTTTCCCAATCTGTCAGTTCCGGGTCCTCGTAAACCGTGGCTTTATGGCCCTGGCTGGCGAGAATGGTTTCGGCTTCTTCCGCTACCAGCAGTGAGTTACCGTACATTGTGCCGACAAAAATTCCGACTTCAGCCATGCTTTGCTCCCTTCCTTTTTGCTATTGCTGTTCATCCTGGACGTTGCCTGACACAAACTCAACCCTTTCATTTTCGGGGAGTTGTCCCAGCCAGCCAAACTGTGACAGCGCCTGCATCCAGACCTCATCCAACCCCGCCCGAATCGTCAGGGGCTCTCCGGTGAAAGGGTGCGTCAGGCTGAGCTGGCTTGCATGCAACATCAGGCGATTGCAGCCAAAATGTTCCGCTGCGCTACGGTTCTGGCGTAAATCACCGTGCTTGCTGTCACCAATAATCGGGTGGCGAAGATGCGCAAGATGGCGTCGCAGCTGGTGTTTGCGCCCGGTTTTCGGCTCCAGCTCAACCAGGCCGTAACGTGTGGTTGGGAATTTACTGGTTGCAACGGGCATCTCTGTGGTTGCCAGACCACGATAATCCGTTACTGCAGGCTGCGGACCTTTATCATCGCGGGCAAATTTATCGGCGATTTTATCCAGCTCTTCAACCAGCGGGTAATCAAGTGTTGCGGCATCCATTAGCCAGCCACGCACAATGGCATGATAGCGTTTTTGGATCTGATGCTGTTCAAACTGTTGGGACAATAAACGCCCCGCTTCGCTTGATAACCCCATAAGGAGCACGCCGGACGTTGGCCTGTCCAGACGGTGGACGGTAAACACATGCTGGCCTATCTGGTCACGCACGGTTTGCATCACAACCACTTTTTCATCGCGATCCAGCCAGCTACGATGTACCAGCCAGCCCGAGGGTTTATTGACCGCAACCAACCACTCATCCTGGTAAAGAATTTCCAGCGTCATGCATTATCACCGGAAACAAGCGTATCCAGACGTTGTAACTCAACCAGGATCACTTCACGGGCAGGATGTGCAGCATCTACTGCCATTTCGTAGTAGGGTGCGATAGCAAAATTCTGGGGAAGTGGATGATGCCCATCAAGCAGGGCGTGCATACGTGGGATCAACACCCACTGTAACCACTCAAAAGGTTCCATGGCGTCCAGGCAGAAAGGCTGTGTACTGGCGAACGCCTCTGGCTGCGGTGAACTCTCTTGCCACACCTGATGCTGGCGCAATACTGCTTCGATGGCGTGCAACTGGGCACGTACGCTATCGTGATGCGTCATGAAAAACCTCGACCGAAAAACACAATGGCGCGCAGCATAACATTGCAGAACGGGAAATAAAAAAAGGGAGCACTGTAAAAACAGTGCTCCCGGTTCGTTTCGCAGCATTCCAGCTACAATTCGTGCTCCCTGCTCATCCATGACAACTTTTCCTGAAGCCCGAGGGCCTGGTCATCCTTAAACCGCTGCATCCTGCTCACATCATCCTGATGTGAATGTTTCATCCCGAAACGTCCTGGCCTTCCTGACCCACCAATCATCCTGACCGGCTCCCATTCTCCTTCCTGGAGGTGTCCCTTACGCGTCCTGCGTTATCCTTTTGCTTCATCCTGAAGCCTTCCTGTCGCGCCATCCCGACGTGTCCTGAGTGAGAAACGCCATCATCCTGATGTTCGTTTCTCGTGCCGGCTTCCTGTCGACAGAGATAGAATCCGCTATTCCGCTTCGTCTTACAACCCACTCCGTAAGCCATGTAAGCGTCTTATTACCACTTCAGGCGGCCAAAAAAAATATAACCAACTGAAAAATAAAAGGATAGAAATATTAATGTGATAAGACGAAGCTTACTAATGCGGCGATCTCTCACAAACCTTGTAAGAGATCTCTCACACGCTTAGTAGCACGATGGATTACAGAAGAGGCTCAAGCCGGGTGAGGAAATCCGCAAGTGAAGGGGCAAGAACATCACGATTGCGGGTTCCGATGGTCTCTTTGATCACTTCACCAGACAGGTTGCAGACGGAAATCACATCCAGTTCACTGTCGAGCGTTGCAATAAAAAGTGTCGGAGATAGTTTAAGACGCTTTTGCGTGACCAGGTGTCCAATCAGATTTTCCTGAACACGCTGCAAATCATCTTCACTCCAGGTTTGCAGCAATGTCAGGGCAGTGCCAGCAAACTGGGCAACCATATCCCCTGCAAACTGAGTGGTATAAAACGCATGAAGGGCTGGTTTTACCACAAGGTCCATTGCGCGTTCAACCGCATTTACATTTTGCTCACCGGTAAAAGGCCGGGGTTGCCAGATCACGCTATCATCCACAGAAGAGATAACACACGGTGAAGGAACACCATATAAGTCAGTGCTTTGCGGCCATGTTCCCTTTGCCTCGTGCCATGCATCGCAGTAGCGTGTTGTGAATGCAGTTAGCGCATTTGCCGTTTCAATATCCACCGATTTCTCTCTTCTCGTAAGACAGGATAAACTCAGCCCCTAAGTGTACCTGTAAAGTGGCAATGAAACATGTCTTACGAAAATCATCAGGCGTTAACGGGCTTAACGCTGGGCAAATCGACTGACTACCGCGACACCTATGATGCAACGTTGCTGCAAGGTGTCCCACGTAGCTTAAACCGCGATCCATTAGGACTGCATGCGGATGCACTCCCTTTTGTTGGCGGCGATATCTGGACGCTGTATGAACTCTCCTGGCTTAACGCCCGTGGCCTGCCACAAGTTGCCGTAGGCCATGTTGAACTGGATTATGCCAGTAGCAATCTGGTGGAATCGAAAAGCTTCAAGCTCTATCTCAACAGTTTTAACCAGACAAAATTCAGCAGTTGGGATGATGTCCAGCGCACCCTGGAACGGGATTTAAGCGCCTGCGCGCAAGGAGACGTGACGGTTTCACTTTATCGTCTGGATGAACTGGAAGGCCAGCCAATTGCCCACTTCCATGGAACCTGTATCGACGATCAAGAGATTGAAATCGAGAGTTATGAATTCAGTGCTGACTATCTCGAAAATGCAACCCGCAGCAACGTGGTGGAAGAGACGCTGGTCAGCCATTTGTTGAAATCCAACTGCCTGATCACGC
Organism: Enterobacter sp. RHBSTW-00994; assembly: GCF_013782625.1. Lineage (NCBI taxonomy): Bacteria > Pseudomonadati > Pseudomonadota > Gammaproteobacteria > Enterobacterales > Enterobacteriaceae > Enterobacter > Enterobacter sp. RHBSTW-00994. The sequence continues at coordinate 3,748,738 of NZ_CP056199.1, forward strand.
ATCAGCCTGACTGGGGTTCCGTTCAAATCCAGTACCGTGGACCGAAAATCGACCGCGAAAAACTGCTGCGGTATCTGGTGTCGTTCCGTCACCATAACGAGTTCCACGAACAGTGCGTGGAGCGCATCTTCAACGATATTCAACGTTTTTGTCAGCCAGAGAAGCTAAGCGTATATGCACGCTATACCCGTCGTGGTGGGCTGGATATCAACCCATGGCGCACCAACACCGATTTTGTTCCGGCAACCGGTCGTTTGGTTCGTCAGTAACATTTATTTTGAAAATATGCGCGGTTCATTCCGCGCTTTGGGTTGTGAAACGTCATAAGCCAGGGCTATTGTAATCAACAGGGAAAGACGATAATCGTCCCGTAAGGAGCTCACTTGATTACACATATTAGCCCGCTTGGCTCAATGGATATGTTGTCGCAGCTGGAAGTGGACATGCTTAAACGCACGGCCAGTAGCGACCTTTATCAACTGTTTCGTAACTGTTCACTTGCCGTACTGAACTCCGGAAGTCTGACCGATAACAGCAAAGAGCTGCTGTCACGCTTCGAAAGCTTTGATATCAACGTGCTGCGCCGCGAGCGTGGCGTAAAACTGGAAGTGATTAACCCGCCGGAAGACGCCTTTGTCGACGGACGAATTATTCGCTCACTCCAGGCCAATCTGTTTGCCGTACTACGCGATATCCTGTTTGTTAACGGACAGATCCACAACGCAGGCCGCTTCCAGCATCTCGACCTGGAAAGCTCCGTTCATATTACCAACCTGGTGTTCTCTATTCTGCGAAACGCCCGCGCGCTGCATGTCGGTGAAGCGCCAAATATGGTGGTGTGCTGGGGTGGCCATTCGATTAATGAGACCGAATATCTCTACGCCCGCCGGGTGGGGACACAGTTGGGTCTGCGCGAATTAAATATCTGTACAGGGTGTGGCCCTGGCGCAATGGAAGCCCCGATGAAAGGGGCGGCAGTGGGTCATGCTCAACAACGCTATAAAGAAGGGCGTTTTATCGGCATGACTGAGCCGTCCATTATTGCGGCTGAGCCACCTAACCCATTAGTTAACGAGCTGATCATCATGCCGGATATCGAAAAGCGGCTTGAGGCTTTCGTCCGTATCGCTCATGGGATCATCATCTTCCCTGGTGGTGTAGGTACAGCGGAAGAGCTGCTTTACCTGCTCGGTATTCTGATGAACCCGGCCAACAAAGATCAGGTTCTGCCATTGATCCTGACAGGGCCGAAAGAGAGCGCCGATTACTTCCGCGTGCTGGATGAATTTATTGTTCATACGCTAGGCGCAGAGGCTCGTCGTCACTATCGCATTATCATTGATGATGCGGCGGAAGTGGCACGCCAGATGAAAAAAGCGATGCCGTTGGTGAAAGAGAATCGCCGTGATACCGGCGATGCCTACAGCTTCAACTGGTCAATTCGTATTGCTCCAGATCTGCAAGTTCCGTTCGAGCCTTCGCACGAGAATATGGCAAACCTGAAGCTTTACCCGGATCAACCGGTTGAGGTTCTGGCTGCCGACCTGCGCCGAGCCTTCTCTGGTATCGTCGCGGGTAACGTGAAAGAGATGGGTATTCGTGCCATTGAACAGTTTGGCCCGTATAAAATTCATGGCGACCGGGAGATGATGCGTCGTATGGATGACATGCTGCAGGGTTTTGTTGCCCAGCACCGCATGAAGTTACCGGGCTCTGCTTACATCCCTTGTTACGAGATTTGCACGTAACACTCCTGCACTTCTCATCAGGCCGGATATCGCGCAATCGCTATCCGGCTTTTTTTATTCTCTCCTCATACCCCAGGTAACAAATAGATATTACTTATGACTCTTACATAATCGGCCGAACGCAAACGATTACTTCGTTTTATTGACCACAAATTATCAGCCTTAATCTAAATTACCCGCAAGAAAACACTAAAATCGCATCTCTTTACAGCGTAAGACGCCTATCTCACTGGTCAGGCTTTCATGACATATATTGTTAATGGTAGCCTTCGCGCCCGTAAATTCTCTTTGATGTTTTTTTAACAGATAAATGGTCTAAAGATACCCACATCAAAAGTAGATTATTGCATTTGGGATCGCGATCACTGATAGATTCATAACTAGAATGTATCTTTCCGCCCGCCAATAGTTACGGGCAAAAATTATTAAAAAACCGTCACTGAACGAATTTCATATTACCGTCAGGCACTTTTTCATCGGATTTGACTAAAAACCTGACAATTTGCTTCCTCCAGGAGATACAGATGGAAACCACTCAAACCAGCACCGTTGCTTCGATTGAATCCCGAAGTGGATGGCGCAAAACCGATACCATGTGGATGCTTGGCCTTTACGGCACAGCAATCGGCGCTGGTGTATTATTCCTGCCAATCAACGCAGGCGTTGGCGGTCTTATTCCGCTGATTATTATGGCAATCATTGCCTTCCCAATGACCTTCTTTGCACACCGTGGCCTGACCCGCTTTGTGCTTTCCGGTAAAAACCCAGGTGAAGACATCACCGAAGTGGTTGAAGAACATTTTGGCGTTGGCGCGGGTAAACTGATCACCCTGCTCTACTTCTTCGCGATTTACCCGATTCTGTTGGTTTATAGTGTGGCTATCACCAACACCGTTGAAAGTTTCATGACGCACCAGTTGCACATGACACCACCACCACGTGCCATCCTGTCTCTGATTCTGATCGTAGGTATGATGACCATCGTACGCTTCGGCGAGCAGATGATTGTAAAAGCGATGAGCGTGCTGGTATTCCCGTTCGTGATTGCCCTGATGGTACTGGCTTGCTACCTGATTCCTAACTGGAACGGCGCGGCCCTGGAAACGCTGTCACTGAGCAGTGCATCAACAACGGGTAACGGCCTGCTACTGACCCTGTGGCTCGCCATTCCGGTTATGGTCTTCTCCTTCAACCACTCCCCAATCATCTCCTCTTTTGCTGTTGCGAAGCGTGAAGAGTACGGCAATGGCGCAGAGAAAAAGTGCTCCAGCATCCTGGCTCGTGCTCATGTGATGATGGTTCTGACCGTTATGTTCTTCGTCTTTAGCTGCGTACTGAGCCTCTCTCCAGCGGATCTGGCTGCGGCGAAAGAGCAGAACATCTCTATCCTGTCTTACCTGGCAAACCACTTTAATGCACCTGTAATTGCGTGGATGGCACCTATCATCGCGATTATCGCGATCACCAAATCCTTCCTGGGCCACTATCTGGGCGCTCGTGAAGGCTTCAACGGTATGGTGATCAAATCTCTGCGCGGTAAAGGTAAGAGCATTGAAATCAACAAACTGAACAAAATCACTGCATTGTTCATGCTGGTGACCACCTGGGCAGTTGCAACCCTGAACCCTAGCATCCTTGGCATGATCGAAACGCTGGGCGGCCCGATTATTGCGATGATTCTGTTCCTGATGCCGATGTACGCGATTCAGAAAGTACCCGCGATGCGTAAATACAGCGGCCATATCAGCAACGTATTCGTTGTGATTATGGGTCTGATTGCCATCTCTGCGATTTTCTACTCACTGTTCAGCTAATACCTCCTGCGCCGTCTTCGGGCGGCGCACTCCTCCTCTGACTGATAGCAATGGACGCATCATGATTAGCGTATTCGATATCTTTAAAATCGGTATTGGTCCTTCCAGCTCTCACACTGTCGGGCCAATGAAAGCCGGTAAACAATTCACGGATGACTTGATTTCACGCGGCATTTTGCACGACACAACCCGCGTGGTTGTCGATGTTTACGGTTCCCTTTCCCTCACCGGTAAAGGCCACCATACCGATATCGCCATTATCATGGGTCTGGCGGGTAACCTGCCTGATACCGTTGATATTGACGCAATCCCTGGTTTCATCCAGGACGTGAATACTCACGGTCGTTTGCTACTGGCAAACGGCGAACACGAAGTTGAATTCCCGGTTGATCAGTGCATGAATTTCCATGCCGACAACCTGCCGCTGCACGAAAATGGGATGCGTATTACTGCGCTGGCAGGCGATAAAGTGCTTTACAGCCAAACGTACTATTCCATCGGCGGCGGTTTTATCGTCGACGAAGACCATTTTGGTCAGGCGGACAACGCAACGGTTGCTGTGCCTTACCCGTACAAGAATGCTGCAGATTTACAACGTCATTGCCAAGAAACCGGTTTATCGCTTTCTGGCCTGATGATGAAAAATGAGCTGGCGCTGCACAGCAAAGAAGAGCTGGAACAGCACTTTGCCAACGTCTGGGACGTGATGCGCGGCGGTATCGAGCGTGGTATCACCACCGAAGGCGTACTGCCTGGCAAACTACGCGTGCCACGTCGTGCAGCTGCACTTCGTCGTATGCTGGTCAGCACAGACAAAACCACCACCGACCCAATGGCGGTTGTAGACTGGATCAACATGTTTGCACTGGCCGTTAACGAAGAAAATGCCGCCGGTGGACGTGTAGTCACTGCGCCAACAAACGGCGCATGCGGCATCGTTCCGGCAGTTCTGGCCTATTACGACAAATTTATCCGCGAAGTGAACGCAAACTCACTGGCTCGCTACATGTTGGTCACCAGTGCCATTGGTTCGCTGTATAAGATGAACGCCTCTATTTCTGGCGCTGAAGTTGGCTGCCAGGGCGAAGTCGGCGTGGCCTGCTCTATGGCAGCAGCCGGTCTGGCTGAACTGTTGGGGGCAAGCCCGGCACAGGTGTGTATTGCCGCCGAAATCGGTATGGAACACAACCTGGGCCTGACGTGTGACCCGGTAGCAGGACAGGTTCAGGTTCCCTGCATCGAACGTAACGCTATTGCCTCTGTGAAAGCGGTCAATGCCGCGCGCATGGCACTGCGTCGCACCAGCGAACCCCGAGTCTGTCTCGATAAAGTCATCGAAACCATGTACGAAACGGGTAAAGATATGAACGCCAAATACCGAGAAACCTCTCGTGGTGGCCTGGCGATGAAGATCGTGACCTGCGATTAAGTCCAAAAGAAGCCTCGTTTTGCGAGGCTTCTTCCCATTTGCTCCAACGCTATTCGTTTCATCCCACCGACAGTGTTACCCTTTACCCAGTAGATTTAAGGGAGATTATCTGTGGCTGTTCATTTGCTTATCGTCGACGCACTCAACCTCATTCGCCGCATTCATGCGGTACAAGGCACACCCTGTAAAGACACCTGCCTGCATGCGCTGGAACAGCTTATTCGCCATAGCCAGCCAACCCACGTGGTTGCCGTATTCGATGATGAAGCACGTAATACCGGCTGGAGGCATCAGCGCCTGCCTGATTACAAAGCAGGACGAGCCCCGATGCCTGAAGATCTTCATGCTGAAATGCCCATAATCCGCTCGGCCTTTGAGCAATACGGTTTTTCCTGCTGGGGTGCGCAAGGTAATGAAGCCGACGATCTGGCCGCAACACTTGCCGTTAAAGTGGCGGAAGCCGGGCATCAGGCGACGATTGTCTCGACCGATAAAGGTTACTGCCAGTTATTATCTCCCACCATTCGCATCCGCGACTACTTCCAGAAACGCTGGCTCGATGCTCCGTTTATTGCCAGTGAATTTGGGGTATCGCCACAACAACTCCCCGACTACTGGGGGCTGGCAGGCATCAGCAGTTCAAAAGTCCCTGGGGTGGCAGGAATCGGGCCTAAAAGCGCAGCACAGTTGTTAACGGATTTTCAGGATCTGGAGGGAATTTATGCCCATCTGGAAGACATACCGGAGAAATGGCGCAAAAAACTTGAAGTACACAAAGAGATGGCATTCACATGCCGCGAGATTGCCCGCCTGCAGACGGATTTACAACTGGATGGCAACCTACAGCAATTACGCTGGGTAAGAGAATAAATCTCGATGGCACGTGTGGAACCTTTGCGACGGACATCACAGGAGTACTTACGCCGCACGGAAATACGCTTTTAAATGATGAGGTAACGCCGTAATCTCATGCCGGTATGCCCGCGTAACGCGGGTGTTCGTCAGATGATGGGACGATTAATCATGAAAGAGGCCCGCCAGCTAGCCATTCTGGACCTGCTGATAAACCATAAGAGCCTGACAACTGAAGCCTTGTCCGTAGCACTTAGCGTCAGCAAAGAGACGATCCGCCGCGATCTCAGTGAACTGCGGGCGCAGGGGAAAATACTCCGCAATCACGGACGAGCGAAATACATTCATCGGGAAAACCAGGACAGCGGTGACCCCTTCCAAAGTCGCCTGAAAAGCCATTATGCGCACAAAGCGGATATCGCCCGCGAAGCCTTATCCTGGATTGAAGAAGGAATGGTGATAGCGTTGGATGCCAGTTCAACCTGTTGGTATTTAGCCCGGCAATTACCCGATATCGACCTTCACGTTTTCACAAACAGCCAGCCCGTCTGCCAGACGCTCAGTAAACGTAAACACATACAGCTCACTTGTTCAGGTGGCACTCTGCAGCGTAAATATGGATGTTATGTCAATCCCTCGCTCATTTCTCAGCTCCGATCGTTTGAGATCGATCTGTTTGTTTTTTCTTGCGAAGGTATTGATAACAGCGGCATGCTGTGGGATTCAAATACGGTTAATGCTGATTACAAATCACTTTTGCTTAAACGTACTGCACAATCACTATTGCTGATCGACAAAAGCAAATTTAACCGTTCGGGGGAAGCCCGTATCGGGCATCTTGATGACGTGACGCACATCATTTCTGATGCGCAGATTACCGCAAGATAACCTGGGTGGAGGCGTTCACCGCCACCCAGTCAGAGCATAACAACAGATTATCGCTCGTCGCGACGCCCACCCACCGCGGCCCACCAGCGACGCACATGTACAGTCACTTCTTCACGGTCGTGGTAAAGCTGGCGTGCCTGAATTTCAGCATTAATGCCTTGCGCACTCAGTTGCTCTTCAATAAATGCCAGGTTCTGCGAGACTTCCTCGTAGCGCTTTTTCATTGGCAGTTTGAGGTTAAAAATCGTCTCGCGACACCAGCCATTGACCAGCCATGTCGCCATCAGCGCAGCCACTTTGGCGGGCTTTTCAACCATATCACACACCATCCAGGTGATATTGTTGCGGCTTGGGCGATAGCGGAAGCCATCTTCACGCAACCATGTCACCTGTCCGGTATCCATCAGGCTCTGCGCCATTGGACCATTATCAACCGAAGAAACCCACATATTGCGTTTCACCAGTTGATAGGTCCATCCGCCCGGGCATGCCCCCAGATCAACGGCATACATACCGTTTGCCAGGCGCTCATCCCATTCGTCAGCCGGAATAAAGACGTGGAACGCCTCTTCAAGTTTAAGTGTTGAACGGCTCGGAGCATCTGACGGGAACTTAAGACGTGGGATACCCATGTAAAACGGTGAATTGTTATTGGTATACGAATAACCGGTATAACAGCAACCAGGCGCGATAAAGAAAACATGTACAACCGGGCGCTTTGGCGTTTCATAGTTCGTCAACACGCCTGCATCACGTAACGCTGCACGAAGTGGGACGGTGAATTTACGGCAGAACTTCATCAGCTCTTTGCTTTCATTGGTATCCGCCACTTCAACGCGCAGATCGCCCCCCTTTTCTACCACGCCTTGCAACATACCCGTGACAGGCGTAATGCGGTCTTCCGGCGGGAGATCCTTGAGTAACTCACCGGCAACGAACATCTGACGAGCAAAGATCAGTGAGCTAAATGGTAGCTCACGCGCCAGTTTGTCGGCATCGTCTTGCTGATAGCACTCGAACACCACATAGCCCGCATTCTCTTTTACGCGCGCAAACCCGAACACTTCGCGTTTAGCGGCCTTATCCGTAATTTCCGCGGCGCACTCTTTCTCAAACCCTGGGCGACAATATAAAACAACCTTATTCATGGACAACGCCCCTGCGTTTCAGACGGATTGCTCCGATTAACATCAATACCCAACCTGCCAGGAAGCTTACGCCACCGACAGGTGTAACAAACGCCCACAGGCGTAAATGTGAAAGCGCCAGGCAGTATAGGCTGCCGCTAAACAGCACCGTACCCAACGCCAGGAAAACACTGCTCCAGTAAAACCAGATACTGATACGACGCTGCATCGCAACAGCCAGGCCAAAAATAGCCAACGTGTGAAACGCCTGGTATTCAAGGCCGGTCTGGATCCAGCCCATCTCTACAACCCCTAAAGATTTGCTTAACACATGCGCACCAAATGCGCCCAGTGCGACAAAAATAAAGCCACTCACCGCGGCAAAAATCAGCATGAATCGGCTGGTCATGTTTCTGTCCTAAAGTGATGCGTGCTCGGCACACAAAAAGTTATGGTTCATACCTGAAGCGGAATTTTTCTTGCTCGCTCGCCGCTTTCGCCAGAATCCACTGCCGGAAGGCGGCTATTTTACCCAGTTCTGCCTGGCTGTCATGGCAAACCAGATAAAACGCATTCTTGCTGACCAGAACATCATTAAAAGGGCAGACCAGGCGGCCCGCCTCAATTTCGGACTGGGACATCACGTTGTTTGCCAACGCCACGCCCTGCCCGTGTATTGCAGCCTGTAACACCATCGCACTGTGGCTAAAAATGGGGCCTTGCTGCACATTTATATGATTAAGACCCAATTGCCGGGTATAAGTTTGCCAATCACGGCGAGAAGCATCATGTAATAACGTATGTTGCGCTAAATCAGCTGGCGTTTTCAACGCCTTATCGCCGGTCAATAAAACCGGAGAGCAGACTGGCAACAGATATTCTGCGTATAATTTTTCAACACGTAATCCAGGCCAGTTGCCCCGCCCGTAAAAAATCGCCACATCGACATCATCCGCTAGCTTATCTTCCTGACGGTCCACAGCCTGGATCCGCACGTCGATTCCCGGATAAGCTGAGTTAAAGCTTGTGAGTCGGGGAACCAGCCACTGAATGGCAAAACTGGGCAATAAACTGACTGTCAGCGCGCCTTTTGCACTGCGCGCCTGTAGCTTGCGCGTCGCTTCGGTAAGCTGGGAAAAAATCTCTTTAATATCCTGAAAATAACTCTGCCCCTCTTCCGTTAATAGCAACGATCGGTTGCGGCGACGAAACAGCTTGAGGCCCAGAAAATCCTCGAGAGACTTGATTTGATGACTTACTGCGGCCTGTGTCACAAAAAGCTCATCGGCTGCGCGAGTGAAACTCAGATGACGTGCTGCTGCATCAAAAACACGTAATGCATTTAGAGGTGGTAATCGCTTCGACATGGTTATCTGGCTTAGATGTTAACGGCATTTAACATATAGGAAACAACAGTTAACCTATTAGTTTTTTTAATCTGAGCCATTATAATTTGTCCGTTGAGGAACTACCAGCAAATACCTATAGTGGCGGCACTTCCTGAGCCGGAACGAAAAGCTTTTTTTGGAATGCGTGTTCTGAAGGGCTTTTGGCTTACGGTTGTGATGTTGTGTTGTTGTGTTTGCAATTGGTCTGCGATTCAGACCACGGTAGCCAGGCTACCAATTTTTCACTTCCTGTACATTTACCCTGTCTGTCCATAGTGATTAATGTAGCACCGCCAATTTGCGGTGCTTTTTTTTCGCTTATCGATTGTTAATGCTCAATCTCTTGCATCTCTTTCACATCAGTCCGGTTGATCTGCTGCTTGTTACCGTTCGCATCTTTGTATGAGATCATCCCGGTGTCATTATCCGTTCCTGGTTTCCCTTCGGAGACGATAGAACGGCCGTCAGTGGTGTGCATTACATAGTTGTTACCCGAACAGGCACTCAGGACAAAGGTAAACATACAGGCAGAAAGGATGGCGGCTGTCTTTTTCATGATTATTCTCCTTCAGCAATAAATACTATTTAAACCTCGATTTAAAACAGGCTAAAACATTCACCTAACACTATTTAGCATAACCTGCTTTTCCAAAGGGTCAGGGATAAACAGACTATTCCGACAAAGACATCTGTCTTGCCCTGCTGCGTAAATTGCGCGACGATCAACGGATTGAAATGAGGAATACCATGAACGCTTTCAGCCCCGCACACTTTCGCGCGCAGTTTCCCGCGCTGGCCGACGCTGGTGTCTATCTTGATAGCGCCGCGACGGCACTCAAACCGCTGGCCGTCATTGAGGCTACAGCGCAGTTTTATAGCCTGAGCGCAGGCAACGTTCATCGTAGCCAGTTTGCAGCAGCACAACGCTTAACTGAACGCTATGAGGCCGCCCGTGATCAGGTTGCTCGCCTGCTCAATGCAGACAGCGGAAAGAACATCGTCTGGACGCGGGGAACCACTGAGGCCATTAACATGGTTGCCCAGTGTTACGCCCGACCTCTCCTGCAACCCGGTGATGAGATAATCGTGAGCGAGGCAGAACATCACGCCAATCTGGTTCCGTGGCTGATGGTCGCTGAGCAGACCGGCGCGCACATCGTCAAACTCCCGCTTGGCGCTGGTTTACTCCCGGATGTAGCGCGTTTGCCAGAAATCATCACCTCGCGTAGCAAGATTCTGGCACTGGGGCAAATGTCCAACGTGACTGGCGGCTGCCCGGAGCTGGCTCAGGCCATTGATGTCGCGCACGCCAGCGGCATTGTGGTTATGGTCGACGGCGCGCAGGGGGTTGTGCATTTTCCGGCAGATATGCAAAAACTCGATATCGACTTCTATGCTTTCTCAGGACATAAACTGTATGGCCCAACGGGTATCGGGGTGCTGTACGGGAAGCCAGAGCTGCTGGCGCAAATGACACCGTGGCTTGGCGGCGGGAAAATGATTACCGAAGTCACCTTCGAGGGTTTTAAAACTCAGGATGTACCTTATCGTCTGGAAGCAGGTACACCGAATGTAGCTGGCGTGATTGGCCTGAGCGCGGCACTGGAATGGCTCGCCGATCTGGATATCGTCCAGGCTGAAAGCTGGAGCCGTGGTCTGGCAACACTTGCAGAGGAAGAGCTCAAAAAGCGTCCTGGTTTCCGGTCGTTTCGTGCGCAAGACTCAAGCCTGCTGGCGTTCGATTTCGCAGGCGTTCATCATAGCGATATGGTAACGCTGCTCGCTGAATATGGCATCTCCCTGCGTGCCGGACAACATTGCGCGCAACCACTACTGGCAGCCCTCGGCGTCAGTGGTACATTGCGTGCCTCTTTTGCCCCCTATAATACGCAAAACGATGTTGCGGCGCTGATTGCTGCCGTTGATCGTGCCCTTGAACTCCTGGTGGATTAATGACTAACCCTGTATTTGCCGGACATCCCTTCGGCACGACGATCACAGAAGAGACGTTAAAGCAGACTTTCAGCCCGCTGACACAATGGGAAGATAAATACCGTCAACTGATTATGCTGGGCAAGCAGTTGCCCACGCTGTCTGATGAGATGAAAACGCAGGCAGCAGAGATCGCTGGCTGTGAAAACCGCGTCTGGTTGGGATTTAAAGTATCCGATGGCAGGTTGCACTTCTTTGGTGACAGCGAAGGCCGCATCGTGCGCGGCTTGCTGGCTATACTGTTGACGGCGGTCGAAGGGAAAACAGCTGAACAACTGCTGGAGCAACCGCCTCTGGCACTGTTTGATGAACTGGGCTTGCGCGCGCAACTTAGCGCCTCACGCAGCCAGGGATTAACCGCACTCAGCGAAGCGGTTCTGGATGCAGCGCGTCAGGCTCACGCCTGACGTTCCGCTTTCGCCATCATCTTCTTCAGGGCATGAGATACTGCCACAAAGCCAAAGGTAGCAGTCACCATGGTGGCTGCACCAAATCCTGATGCACAGTCCATGCGCTTTGGCCCTTCCGCAGTGCTTTTCATCGCACACACTGAACCGTCTGATTGCGGATAAACCAGTGCCTCAGTTGAAAATACGCAGTCAACGCCGAGTTTACCCTTGCTGTTTTTCACTACATTAAAATCACTTTTCAGGCGCTCACGCAGTTTGGCAGCCAATGGGTCCTGGATCGTTTTTGCCAGATCGGCCACCTGAATCTGTGTTGGGTCAATTTGTCCACCCGCCCCGCCCGTTGTCACCAGTGGAACCTTATAACGACGGCAATAAGCAATCAGTGCGGCTTTCGGACGGATACTGTCGATCGCGTCAATCACGTAGCTGTAACCCTTACTCATGTAGTCAGCAACGTTGTCTGCAGTGACGAAATCATCTATCACCGTGATACGACATTCCGGGTTTATCATACGAATTCGCTCGGCCATCACTTCCGACTTAGCCAGGCCAACGGTGTCACGCAGGGCATGGATCTGTCGGTTTGTGTTGGTTACACAGACATCATCCATATCAATTAGCGTGATAGCACCAATACCGGTTCTGGCCAACGCTTCCGCCACCCAGGAGCCAACCCCGCCAATCCCAACGACGCAAACATGTGCATCTGCAAACAGTTGCAGGGCTTTTTCACCATATAAACGCGCCGTACCGCCAAAACGCTGACGCCAGGCATCGCTGATTACCACAGACATAAAACCTCAGATGTAAAAAGGGTGAGGTTATTCCCTCACCCCTGCTCAGTTATCCGTAGGCCCGAAACGCGAAATGCGACCGGGTAACAAGACGCTCAGAATACCACAATCAACCGCTGAATACGTTGCCTGCACCAGGAGCCGCTTTCAGCACCCACACTCGGCCGTAGTGGTTATACCAGCCTGCACGATGTCCGGCGTCGAAACCGATCCCCTGATAAATATCGAAGTGCTGGCCTTTGATTGCCCCGCCAACATCCAGCGCCACCATCAGGCGCAGCTCGTACTGACCGCTAAACTTGCCTTTATTGTCCAGCACAGGAACTTCCGCGAGCAGCGTTGTGCCTGCCGGGATAATTGAACGATCCGAGGCGACAGACGCACGGCCAATTAACGGCACTGCGCTTGCTCCTTTAACTGGCGCGTAGTTTTGCGGCTTAAAGAAGACGAACGAGGCATTTTGTTCCAGTAGTTCGCGCACTTCCGCTTCGCTGTGTTTTTCGCCCCACTCACGGATCGCCTGCATCGACATATCTTCTTTCTTCACTTCACCACGATCGATCAATACTTTGCCGATACTGCGGTAAGCATGCCCGTTCTTGCCGGAATAGCTGAAGAAGTTAAGCGGAGAACCATCACCAAAATCAATATAACCGCTGCCTTGTACATCCATAATGAAGTTATCCATCAGCGAGTTACTGTATGCCAGGACATAGTTTTCGCTCAATGCACCGGAGTAGATCTCTGCACGAGAAGGCAAACGGCCGCGTTTTGGCGGCATACGATAGATGGGATACTGGAATTCGCCCTGACGGGTATGACGAGCCTGAATAACAGGTGTGTAATAGCCCGTAAACTGGACGTTGCCGTAGTTATCTGCCCCTTCCATCTGCCAGGCATCAATACCGTACTGGCGCATCGTGCGTGTATCACCACCCGCTCTCAACCAGTCCTGCACTGCGTTATAAACCGAATTCTGCGAGCCATACAGACGCGGCGATGCGCTGCGGATCTGATTAACCTGTTCGGCAAAATCCCCTGCGTTGATCGGTGCGCCAACGGCATCGGGTTGATTAACTAAAGAGAAAGGCTGGGTAAATTTCCCGTCTTTATACTGTTGACCGCGATCGGTCGGTTTTGAGGAGCACGCCGCAAGAATGGCTACCATTGTGCCCGTCATCAGATACTTCGCCCAACGTCCTTTCATTATATCTCGTCTTTAAGTTGCCTGTTTCCGCGTGATGAAGATAACAAACCACCCGGGCTAAAGAAATGTCATCACACATCCTTTGGCAAATTTTGCGCAAAAAATAGTCCAAAGAACGCAAAGTCGTTCAATTTACATACTAATGTGACGAATTATGTGAAAAAGGGTTGCATCAGAAAGCCAGCAGAGTATAGTGCGCATCCACGGACGCGGGGTGGAGCAGCCTGGTAGCTCGTCGGGCTCATAACCCGAAGGTCGTCGGTTCAAATCCGGCCCCCGCAACCAATTAAAATTTGATGCAGTAAGTTCTGCAAAGCAGTTTGAATCACAATGAAGCGAAAACGCTGGTGTGATTGGACATTAGTAGCAGAAAGACGGACGCGGGGTGGAGCAGCCTGGTAGCTCGTCGGGCTCATAACCCGAAGGTCGTCGGTTCAAATCCGGCCCCCGCAACCAATCAAATTTTAAGAAGTCAGCAATAAAAAGAATAAAGACGGACGCGGGGTGGAGCAGCCTGGTAGCTCGTCGGGCTCATAACCCGAAGGTCGTCGGTTCAAATCCGGCCCCCGCAACCAATTCTTCAAAAAACAATGGACACCCTGATGGGTGTTTTTTTGTATCTGAAATCTGTGAATTTACCGGGCAATCACCCGGTATTATGACACTACCCTCTTCTGGCGAGCGTAGCCCCGTCCGAGAAATACGCCTTTATCCCCGCCAGAATCGACTCTGCAACTTCCTGCTGGAACTTCGCCGTCTTTAGCTTTCGTTCTTCTTCCACGTTACTGATAAACGCCGTTTCAACCAAAATCGACGGAATATCCGGCGCTTTAAGAACGGCAAACCCCGCCTGTTCGACACTATTTTTATGCAGTTTATTGACGTTGCCAAGCCGTCCTAATACCGCTTTACCAAATTTCAGGCTATCGGTAATCGTTAATGATTGCACCATATCGAACATCGTGTGATCGACATAACGGTCGCCGCTCTTGCCCACACCACCGATAAGGTCGGAGGCGTTCTGGGTATCTGCCAGATATCGTGCTGCGGTACTGGTAGCCCCTTTTGTCGACAACGCAAACACCGAGGAGCCACGCGGCTCACGACTGGTAAAGGCATCAGCATGGATGGAGACAAACAGATCCGCGCGCTGTTTCTGCGCTTTTGCCACACGAACCTTCAGCGGAATAAAGACATCTTCATTACGCGTCATATAGGCCCGCATGTTACCTTCTCTATCGATCAGAGCCTTCAGGCGACGCGCAATTTGCAGCACCACATCTTTCTCACGCGTGCGATATTTCCCCACAGCACCAGAGTCTTCGCCTCCGTGCCCAGGATCAAGCATGATCACAATCGGACGATCGCGTCCGGCTTTACCTGGCTGCGGGCCGCTTTGCGCAGGCGGGACCTGCCGTTCAAGATCGCCTTTGTTGTAATCTTCGAGTAACGCCAGCAAAGGATCCTGAATATCCGTCGCATTGGCAGGATAGAGATCCATCACCAGACGCTCTTTAAAGGCAGCGACCGGCGCTAGCGCAAACAGCTGAGGCTTAACATTCTGTTTTAACTCAAATACCATTCGCACGGTTTGCGGGTCAAACTGCCCCACTCGTGCAGATTTAATGAAGGGATCATCACCACGGATCTGCGCCCCCATCCCTTTCAGGACCGAGTTCAGGTTAACGCCTTCAAGATCCACCACGACACGTTCAGGATTGCTGAGAGCAAACTGCTTATATTTCAGCACCTGGTTGGACTCGACTGTCACGCGCGTATAGGTCGACGACGGCCAGACGCGCACAGCCACCACCTGACTGACAGCGGCAAAGGCGACCTGACTGACGCTAAGCAACCACATCGCCCCGGCCCCTTGTAACAAGCGGCGGCGGCTTATTGTTGTTTTGGATCCCGACATGCTTCTCCCGAGCAAGAAATCAAATTTATAAGTAAAACGTCCAGATTGACCGAAAACTTTAACGAATGACGCATAAGCTGTCATCTATAAAAGGGTAAACAATCATACGCTAACGCAGCCATTACTTATTAATTTCCATGTCTCACTGAAAATTTAGGCTTGCGCGCGCGGCGATAATCGAATAAAAATACAAAAATTACGAATAAACATTCATTAAGGGTTGTGTCATGGTGAAGGAACGTAGAACCGAACTGGTACAGGGATTCCGCCATTCTGTTCCCTATATCAATGCCCATCGGGGAAAGACGTTTGTCATCATGCTTGGCGGAGAAGCCATTGAGCATGAAAATTTCTCCAGTATTGTCAATGATATCGGCTTACTGCACAGCCTCGGGATTCGGCTGGTCGTCGTCTATGGCGCACGTCCACAGATCGATGCCAACCTGTCTGCCCATCACCATGAACCGGTATATCACAAGCATATCCGTGTAACAGACGCCAAATCGCTCGAACTGGTTAAACAGGCAGCCGGACTGCTTCAACTGGAAATCACGGCACGTTTATCCATGAGCCTTAACAACACACCGTTACAGGGCGCACATATTAACGTGGTTAGCGGCAACTTCATCATCTCTCAGCCTCTTGGCGTGGACGATGGTGTTGATTATTGCCACAGCGGTCGTATTCGCCGTATTGATGAAGAGGCCATTCACCGTCAACTGGACAGCGGCGCTATCGTGCTGATGGGTCCTGTCGCCGTCTCCGTCACCGGAGAAAGCTTTAACCTCACCTCGGAAGAGATCGCCACTCAACTGGCTATCAAACTGAAAGCGGAAAAAATGATTGGCTTCTGCTCTTCTCAGGGCGTGGTCAACGATCTGGGTGTCATTGTGCCCGAACTATTCCCGAATGAAGCACAAGCGCGTGTAGAAGAGCTGGAAGCAGCAGGTGACTATCACTCCGGGACAGTACGTTTCCTGCGGGGGGCGGTAAAAGCCTGTCGTAGCGGTGTTCGCCGTAGCCACCTCATCAGTTATCAGGAAGACGGTGCATTACTGCAGGAGCTGTTCTCCCGTGACGGTATTGGCACGCAGATCGTGATGGAAAGTGCTGAGCAGATCCGTCGCGCCACCATCAATGATATTGGCGGTATTCTGGAACTGATTCGCCCGTTAGAACAACAGGGTATTTTGGTTCGTCGCTCCCGCGAACAACTGGAGATGGAGATCGACAAATTCACCATCATCCAGCGTGATAATCTGACCATCGCCTGCGCCGCGCTCTATCCCTTCCCGGAAGAGAAGATCGGTGAAATGGCCTGCGTCGCGGTTCACCCGGACTACCGCAGCTCGTCTCGCGGCGAAATGCTGCTTGAGCGCGTTGCAGCTCAGGCGCGCCAGATTGGTTTAAGTAAACTCTTTGTACTCACGACGCGCAGTATCCACTGGTTCCAGGAACGCGGATTTACGCCAGTCGACATTGATTCGCTGCCAGAGAGTAAGAAAGAGATGTACAACTATCAACGCCGCTCTAAAGTACTGATGGCTGATTTAGGCTGATGTTCATGCCCTCACCGTCCGGTGGGGGCAGATACTTACCTTGCATCGAAAATTGCGCTTAAACCGCTTCGACGCTCAGTACGCGTGACAATCGCCTGCACCAAAACACGCTCATCGGTATACAGCGACAAACGCTGACGTGCACGGGTTATCGCGGTGTAAACCAGCTCACGCGTAATGACCGGTGAGAGTTGCGGAGGCAGGATCAGCGCCGCATGATTAAACTCAGACCCTTGCGATTTATGGACCGTCATTGCCCACGCGGTTTCGTGTTCGGGCAAACGACTGGGTTGTACCGACTTCACGCTACCATCCGGCATCTGGAACCACACGCGTAGTCCCTGGCCACGATCAAGCGCAATGCCAATATCTCCATTAAACAAACCCAGTGCGCTGTCATTGCGGGAGATCATCACCGGACGTCCTTCATACCAGCGTGAATGTGCCGAACGAACAATCTTGCGCTTTTGTGTCAGCACCTGCTCCAGTCGCTCATTCAGACCGGTCACACCAAAAGGCCCCTCTCTCAGAGCACACAGAAGCTGAAATTCACCAAACGCGGCAATGACCTGCCCCGGCATGCTCTGCTGCTGAATATTTTCTAAAAAACGCTGATAACCATGCAAAGCATCATTGAGCATTGCCAGATAATCATCACCACTCTCCAGCGGCTTTTTCTCGATATCCTCGAATGCGCCATTAAACACTGAGCGAGTTGCTTGACGATCACCCCGATTCACCGCTGCAGCAAGTTTCCCAATACCAGAATCACTCCCGAAACGGTAGCTCTTTTGCAGCAAACAGAGGCTGTCGCGCAATGTTCCCGCCAGTGGTTCTTCATTTCCTTCCACCGGGCAGCCGGTTAAACGTGTCAACTCCAGGGCACGTTCAGTGGTGTAGCCCAGGCTGGCATAAGTGCAGATATCCCCCAACACCGCCCCAGCTTCGACCGATGCAAGCTGGTCGCGATCGCCCAGAAAGATAACCCGTGCATGAGGCGGTAGCGCATTAATCAACCGTGACATCATGGTCAGGTCGATCATTGAAGCTTCATCCACCACCAGCACATCCAGATGTAACGGGTTTCCCGCATGGTAGCGTAAACGCTGGCTTCCCGGCTGCGCCCCCAATAAACGGTGCAAAGTGCTGGCCTCACCCGGGAACAGCGCAAGCTGCGCGTCGGTAAGAGGCAGTTTTTGCAGCGCACCTCCCAGGGATTCCGTCAATCTGGCCGCGGCTTTCCCCGTAGGCGCCGCCAGACGAATACGGCATTTTTGTTCGCCCGCTATCTGGATAAGTGCAGCCAGTAGTTTTGCAACAGTGGTCGTTTTCCCCGTACCGGGGCCACCAGAAATCACGGAGATCCGTCGTGTTAGCGCAACAGCGGCGGCCACTTTCTGCCAGTCAAGGGATTCACCGGACGTAAATAACCCCTCCAGCGTCTGCTGAAGCTGGGCTTCATCATAGGAAAGCGGCGTGTTGGCTTCGTTAAAGAAGTGCGCAACGGTGAGTTCATTACGCCAAAGGCGGTTGAGGTATAAACGATCACCCGCCAGGATTAACGGCGTAGGACTTTCTCCTGTACTGACGGCTTCAGAGCTCAATAATAGCGTTTGCCAGTTCACGGACTCACCGAGCAGCGCAAAACAAGATTGGATCGCCGACGGCATTTTTTCATCGAGTACCAGCCGTGAAAGCGGCAAACACACATGCCCCTCCCCCGTATCCCGACTGAGGATAGCAGCAGCAAGCATTACGGCGGGCCGATCACCTGCAATGGCCATAGCGAACTGCACATCAAGCTGACGCAGCAGACGCTGATCTGCCGCCTCAAGCAACAATTCCTGCATTGTCATGCCATCTCCTCCGTGCTGGCTGCAAATAACATGTCCATTTTTTCAATCAATGCTACGTCCGGGCGCGTGCTAAAGATACCTGATTGCGGATCGGCAGCATCAACGCCACGCAAGAACAGGTAGATGACGCCACCAAAATGCGCATCGTAGGTGTAGTCCGCAATGCGGTGACGCAGATAGCGATGCAGCGCCAGGGTATAAAGCTGATACTGCAAATCATAGCGGTGGGACTGCATCGCAGAAGCCATTGCCTCTCGGGTGTATGCATCACTGTTTTCACCCAGCCAGTTTGATTTGTAATCCAGCAGGTAATAGCGCCCTTCATGACGGAAAACCAGGTCGATAAACCCTTTCAGCATACCCTGTACCTGGCGGAAATTCAGCGGCGGACAGCCGGCAGATAAAGGATCGTGCTCGCGGATCAGCGCATCCAGCGCCCCTGCGTTGAGCGGGCTCTCGATGGGGAGATAGAACTCCATCTCGACCTGTTTATCTTTGGATGTTAACTGGCTCAGCGAGAGGCCTCGCGGCGTCAGTTGCACCTCTAAAATAGTGGTGATCCACGACGTCAGTACCGGTTGCCAGCTTGCGTCGTAGCCCCCTTTTTGCAACATCTCCAGTACCCAATCCGCAGAGACGGGCTGAGTAAAATCAAGCTCTTCAAACAGGCTATGGAGGAATGTTCCGGGTGAGGCTCCACGCGGGAATTG
The DNA here is from genome assembly GCF_013782625.1 of Enterobacter sp. RHBSTW-00994. Lineage (NCBI taxonomy): Bacteria > Pseudomonadati > Pseudomonadota > Gammaproteobacteria > Enterobacterales > Enterobacteriaceae > Enterobacter > Enterobacter sp. RHBSTW-00994. The sequence continues at coordinate 3,768,430 of NZ_CP056199.1, forward strand.
ATGTGGCGTCAGCGCGGGCTCCGCCAGAATGTCACCCACACCTGCGGCATCCACATCCAGTTTTGGCATCAGATCCTGGGCAATGCTTTGCCCATGCTGCTGCAACCCCGAGTAACTGGTCACACGCCAGTCGTCTGCTATCGTTCGTGTAATCTGCCGCGCGTGTAGATCAGGCTCATGCTGCTCAGGCATCTGCCAGCGACGACTGTCAGACTCTTCAGGGGTCTGTAGCGCAATATTATCCCCACAAAGCGATTCAATACACTGACGAAGCCCTGCAGCATCTTTCGGCTCACCCTGTTGGATAAGCCGCCCCAACGCGCTCAAATGAAAATCAGACTCTCCCGCCTTCTCGCCACGACGCCGGAACAACGGAGCGATACCCAGACTGCAATGCCAAACCGAACGAGTCAGGGCCACATAAAGCAGGCGCAAATCTTCCGCCAGACGTTCAGCTTCGGCAAGCTCGACGCTGCTCTCTGCGTTGCTGAGATCGAGCACCGCTTCATACGAATCACGATCGTGATAAAACGCCTGGTCTTGCGCCCGGTAATTGGCAATAAACGGCAGCCAGACTAACGGATACTCCAGCCCTTTTGACTTGTGAATGGTGACGATTTGCACGAGATGCTTATCACTCTCAAGGCGCATCTGCTGGCTGGAGGCGTTACTGTTGGGATCGGCAATGTGCTGCGACAACCAGCGCACCAGGGCATGTTCACTCTCAAGCTGCGTTCCGGCTTCCTGTAACAACTCACTGATATGCAAAATATCGGTCAGACGGCGCTCACCACCTGCTGTTGCGAGCATATTCTCCGCAATGCGACGCTGGGTCATCAGTTCTCGTAGCATCGCCATAACCCCGCGCTTTTGCCAGCGCTCGCGATAGTGAACAAACTCTTCCACCACGGTATCCCAGGTGGCTTCGTCGTTGTTAAGGACATCAATATCACGTGCGTTTAGCCCCAGCATGGAACTTGCCAACGCGCTGCGAAGCGTGCTCTCTCGTTCCGGGGACAGCACGGCCTGGAGCAACCACAGCATCTCCTGGGCTTCCAGAGTTTCAAAAACGCTATCACGGTTGGAGAGATAAACGGACGGGATATTCAGTAGCGTCAATGCATCGCGAACGAGCGCCGCTTCCTGACGGCTACGCACCAGTACCGTAATATCTGATGCCTTCACTGGGGTCGATTTATTCCCCTTCCACAACACCGCGTCACCACGTGCGCCCGCACTAAGCCAGTCACGGATTTGTGCGGCGCAGTACTGCGCCATCGCATTTTGATAGTCCGCGACGCCACAACCTTCCCCCTGCAGCAGCCAGAAGTTCATGGCTGGCTGAACCTGACCATTGAATTCGAAACGTAATGAGGCATTTTTATCGGCAAACTTTACCGGCTTAAAGGGAATTTCCTTGAACATGAAAGCCGTATCCATACGCCTGAACAGCGTATTCACGCTCTCAACCATACCAGGGGCAGACCGCCAGTTAGTGTCCAGCGTATAGTGCGCTTCAACCTCACTACGGGCTTTCATATAGGTGAAAATATCCGCGCCACGGAAGGCATAAATCGCCTGCTTAGGATCGCCAATCAGCAACAGCGCAGTCTCTGGCTGCTGCCGCCAGATACGACGGAAAATACGATACTGCTGAGGATCGGTATCCTGAAATTCATCAATCATTGCTACCGGAAAGCGGGTACGGATAGCAGAGGCAAGCGCTTCGCCGTTTTCGCTACACAGCGCCGCATCCAGACGGCTTAACATATCGTCAAACCCAAGCTCACCCCGGCGACGTTTTTCACGTGTTACGGTCTCACGAATTTCCGTCATGGCACGGGTGATCATCAGGTCATTAAGGGTTAACGGCTCGGCGAGTAAGGTCTCTATGGCAACAAACAGGGCATGCTCAGGGACAATGCCATCAGCTTTAGTTCGCTCAACCAAAAAACGTTGGGAGAATTTCTCCAGCGCATCCGGGAGCTGGTAGCCTCGTGTCTCTTCCTGCGCCCAAGCGCTGATCTTGTCGATCCATTTACCCTGATTGCCACGGTTAAATTTGCGTCTGTCTATCCCGGAGTTTTCGATGATCGCCTCAATCTCACCGACTGACGCATTCCACTTTCGCTTTAAAGCCGCAATTTGCGAAACGATCTTTTCATGGCGTGAAGCCAGGGTTTCATCGGCTGGCGGCGGGGATTTAATGACCGGGGCCTCGCCCTGGAGATAACGGTCAATGGCGCGAAGAAGCTCTTCCGGGCCTTTCCATAGCGCGTGAACCGCTTCGGCAATATCTCGCGGCAGTGGATAGCAATGACGACGCCAGAAATCTGCACAGGCCTGATAACGCAGTTCAGACTCATCTTCAATAAGCTGCTGCTCAAACAGCATGCCGGACTCAAACGCATTGAGGCTAAGCATTCGCTGGCAGAAACCGTGAATGGTAAATACAGCGGCCTCGTCCATTTGTCGTTCTGCTAACAGCAGCCACTGGGCCGCCTGTTGCTTATCGACAATGTCGTCCAAAAGGCGCGCGTAAAGAGGGTTATCCGTACTCTGACGCAAACAGGCAATACGCAGCTCATGGATATTCGAACGAATACGTCCGCGTAACTCAGCGGTAGCGGCCTCAGTAAAGGTCACTACCAGTAGCTCTTCCACGCTTAGCGGTTTTGGAAATGCCGCATCGCCACCGAGCCCCAGTAACAGGCGAAGATAGAGAGCGGCAATGGTGTAGGTTTTTCCCGTTCCCGCTGAGGCTTCAATCAATCGTTCCCCTTGTAGGGGTAAACGTAAGGGATCAAGGGACTCAGCGGTATCAGTCATTCTTTCTTACTCCAGGGCATAGATTGCTGTAATGCACTGACACTCTTCCACACTTTCCAGCCCTTCGGATTCACGTAGTCCGTTTTCCCATTCTGGCTGCCGGAAACCTGAGACAAGATGGCCATTCCCTGCGGTTTAACCACCGCCTGATGGAAGAAATCGGCAACCTTTTGAGGTGTCAGCTGTTTTATCTCTGCCACTACTTTATCACGCGAATCAAAGCTCAGATTACCGCGATCAAAATCTTTGCTCAGTTGCGAAGCTTCTTCACCCAGCGTCTGCGGCTGTTGTGTGACTTGAGCGATAACAGCCTGCTGGATTTGAGCAAACTCCTCAGGCTTCATGGCACGCAGTTTTTCTTCCGCTTGCGGGAAGAAGGCTTGATATCGCTGCCAAAGGTACGCAGGTTGTTTATCGCTGCTTTGCAGCAGGAAACCCAATCCCCATTGACGCCCAACATTCATTGAAAATGCAAAGACCGCATAGCCAAGTTGCTCTTCTGTGCGTAACTGGTTGTAGAACCACGGTTGAATAATCTGCCCCAACACAGCGCTTTGCGCGGAACTGGCAAATTCGTCGTAGCCTGTTGGCACAAAGACGGCAGCCAGTGCAGAGTCCGTACTGCTTCCCGCCTTCTCAAAAATCACATTCTGTTTTTTCTCAACCAGGACATCCTGGTTACGACACCAGACTTCACCTTTCGAACCCAGTTGTGTCCGTACATTCTGTGCCAGCGTTTTCGCCTGGTCTTCTCCCATGTTCCCGACAATCAGGAACTCAGGACGGGTATTGGTTTTAAGCAAGCCGCGGTAATCCAGCACATCTTTAAGCGAGATAGTGGGCAGCAACGCACGGCGCTCTTCACGCTGGAAGTACGGGATTTGCGACAACATCTGTGCAGGCATTATCGCCTGATCGTAGGCTTTGCCCTTTTCCGCAGAATCCATCATCTGCGCGTACCAGGATTTGGCCTGTTCAAACTGCTCTTCCGTTGGCGTATAGCTGAAATATCCTTCCAGCAATGCCTGGAAAAGTTGCGGTAAACGCTGGGTATAGCCATTAGCATTAACCATCAGGCCGTTATTCGCATTTGTCGAGAAGCTAATCCCGCCCACCGCGGCCTGGTTGCTGAGCTGGTCGAGCGCAATACCGGCCAGATAGTCGTTGAGCGCAAACATAACCTGGTTTTTGGCACTGTCCATCGCTTTCGGGTTACGCAGCACCACGCTGACATCCGCTTTTGGTTCGTTCGCAAAATAGCGGCTTGGGGTATACACCACACGAAGCGTCGGCTCATCAACAATAAGCTCAGGATGCGGATAGGCTTTTGTGGTTTTAATCAGCGAAAAATCATCCGGAATGTAGGGGTTCAGCTCCGGCAATTTGAGCGCAATCTGCCCGGCCTTTTTCTGCCAGTCAGAGAACGTCTGCTCACTGATTTTATCGACCTGATAAGGGGCATCGACAAAATAGGCCGTTTTATTGTGCGGTTCGTTCGGGCTGATGTACCAGATACGGGCGTTTTTCGGCGTCATCATCGCCAGGCGTGCTTTTACCGCATCAGCATCATACTGATCGGCAATATTGACCGCATCCAGCGTATGTTCCACCGGTACGCGAATCATGGTGTCTGCGAGCCATTCAACGTAGTCCATGTCCCGTGTTATAGACGGGTAACGGAAATCGAGATCCAGCACATGGGCCAGTTCATCGAAGTAGCGTTTATCAATACCCTTATCCCGCAGCAGTGAGAGGTAACTGAAAATGGCTGCAACCACTTCATCACGGTTCGCAAGGCCTTTATCCGTAAGGGTGGCAGAGATCGCCAGCACACCACTGTTGCCGTTAACAACAGGATCAGAATCGGCACGAATACCTTCGACAAGCCCTTGCTTTTGCAACCAGTCAGAAAGTGTACCTGGGCTACGGTTACCAATAAGGTAAGTCACAAGCTCATCCGTTTTGCTGCGGAACTGCGCCGTGTTGTTATCGATACGGAACTCAATACGCAACACTTTACGCGGCAATGCTGGGACATAGTGAATCACGATCCCTTTCTGCGCATCCGTCACGACCGGCACATTAATCTGTGGTACGTCGATATTTTTATTTGGAACCCGACCAAAAGTCTGTGCAGCAATGCTCGCCAGTTCAGGTAACGGTTTATTGCTGTAAATAACCGCTTTCATGAGGTTTGCTGAATAGTACTTATCACGAAAGGCATGCAAAGCATCGAGTACAGGGTTGTTGGGTTTATCGCTCAGCGTCTCCAGATTTCCACCAGAGAAGCGTGAGCCAGGGTGAGCCGGGTTGATGGTTTCGGCACTCACCTGCGCCATTCGCATACCATCACGTGTGCGAGCCATGGTCAGTTCGGCATTCACCGCGTTGCGCTCACGGTCGGCATATTTTTTATCTAACAGAGGCGCGGCAATCGCATCCGCAAGACGGTCTACCGCCCCTTCCAGCGCATCATTTTCGACTTCGAGATAAAACGCCGTGCGATAGGGTGCAGTACTGGCATTGTGGCTGCCGCCATGCATTTTCAGAAATTCGGATAAGCTATCCGGCTGAGGGTATTTTTTAGACCCCATCAGCGTCATGTGTTCCAGATAGTGGGCAAGCCCTGGGTGAGCATCAGGGTCTTCAAGCGACCCAACAGGAACAACCAGCGCTGACAGCGATTTCACCGCCTGTGGATCGGAAACCAACAGTACAGTCATGCCGTTATCAAGACGAATCGCCTGATACTGACGGGTATCTTTTTCGCTCTTACGGATAGTTTCCTGAACGGGTTGCCAACCGGAGTCTGCCTGAGTGACGGGAGCCCAAAGGGCGACAAACAAAACAAACGCTTTGAACAAGGTGCTGCCTGGCATTCACGACCTCTTTATCACGGCTACATCATTAACAAACTGCGTGCTGGACACACCAGCATCTCTTTCTTTTGGTACATCGGTCCGTGATAAGAAGTGCATAATAAATGAACACCAAAATCTGTGCAATTTTTATACAGCAATCAGGACTGATTAAATTTAAACAAGGGTAACAGGTAGTGCTGCGCCTCTTTCGTGATGGTCTCGAAGTATTCTGGCTCAAGTGTACGCCACAGGCGTTGATACCAGACATCGTCGCCTTCACCACGCACCATCATGTTTCCTTCGTACGCCTGCAAGAATTTACTACGTGCTTTCTGCAACGTTGCATCGTCCGTTAACATGGCATCATTCTGCACATCGTAACAAGCTTTTATCCACGCCCCTCCACTTTCTGGCAGGAGCAGGAGAGGTTTGTTCATCCCTTGCCGATAGCCTTCAACAAACACTGACAGCAAGGTTAACGCCTGATCTGCAGCCATCGGAGGAAAACGCCACTCGCCCTCTTTACGCACGAACAACCGGCTTTCACCTTCATTACCACCAGCACTATAGACAAGATGTTCGAGCCAGAGTTGCAAGCCTTGCGAAACGCTGAGCATGGATGGACGCCAGCGGAGCAGCCCGTCTGGCTGAACCTGAGAGAGCCAGCCCGTCAATTGCACACCATTGCAATTGAGGTCTATTTCGAGACTTTTCCCCGGTTGGCGACATTCGATAACACGGCCTGCAAGGGCAAGCATCTCCTGGCATTGCGCATCCCAGGCTATTTCCCCGAATGCACCATATGGCAACTGCCCGGCAGCCCGATAACGACGGAACAGACTGTGTGCATCTTCCTGCTCGACGAGCGCGTTCAACAACTGAACATTCAACTGATAGCGCTCAAGCCCTTCAAGGGTAAAGGGTTCAGTATCAGGAATATCGCCCTCTTCAGATCGAAAGTTGACTTGTAATCGCTGCTGAAAGAATGCCCGCACCGGATGTGACCAGAAGCGCAAGAGTTGCTCAAAGGTCAGTGTGTCAAACGGGCGTGGTTCAAGCTCCTGAATAAACTCAGTGTGTGCAGTCCCCTCTTTTTTCGCCGCGGGTAGCCACTCACTGGCGTAGCTTTGATACTCACTTACGACATAGTTCATCGGATCAAAGGGCATTCGGCTATGGCAAAACGTAATGTGCGCCTTCACGTGCTGTTCGCTTTCGTCACAATTACGCGCTTCATCCCCTGGCAGATAGTGACTCTGCCCGATGTAATCCACCAATTCTTGCACCAGAACCGACGGAAAACGCTCACTGTTATCCTGAATTGAGCGCCCGATATAACTGATATACAACTTGCTTTGAGCTGAGATCAGCGCTTCGAGGAAAAGATAGCGGTCATCATCACGCCGACTACGATCGCCCCGTTTCGGTTTCGGACTCATCAGATCAAAACCCAGAGGCGCGAGTGCTCGTGGGTAAATACCGTCATTCATCCCCAGCAGGCAAACCACTTTGAACGGAATAGAACGCATGGGCATCAAGGTACAAATGTTGACAGGCCCGGCAAGGAAGCGCTGGCTGATTCGTTCTTGATCAAGCCTCTGGGTCAGTTCGTCACGCAATAGCGACAGGGGAACCGTCTCCGTATAGTGGGAATCAGCCCCCTCTTCAACGATCGCCTGCCACTGCTTTTCAATGAGTGCCATTGCCGCTTCTGTTTCACTATCCGGCAGGAAGAAATCACTGAGCATCTCACGGCAAACCGGTAGCCACTCTTCAAGGGTGCGAGGCTGTATCAGCTCACGCCGCCAGCGGTTAAGCTGCATCAACAACGAGGCCAGATGGCCAACCAGCTCAGCAATGAGACCGCTGGATTCATCATAAGGCAGAACATCTTTCCACTCGCCCTGGCTGCTCTCCATTGCGTAGCCCAGCAACATACGCGTAAGCCCAAACTGCCAGGTATGTTGACCAGTAGGCGGGAGATCAAATTCCTGAACGTTATCGTCATCAATCCCCCAGCGCACGCCGGATTCATTCACCCACTGGCGCAGGTAGCGTAACCCTTCTTCATCAATTCCAAAGCGGGCTGCCAGTACAGGTACATCAAGTAGCGCCAGCACATCTTCAGAGATAAACCGGCTATCAGGGAGTGACAGCAAACTAACAAATGCCTGCAATGCCGGATGAGACTGCCGCGCTCGTCGGTCAGATATTGCATAAGGCAGATAACGCTCCCCCGTGGCGCTACCAAAAACGGCCTGAATGAAGGGGCTATAGCTATCGATATCAGCCACCATCACCACGATGTCGCGCGGGGTTAAATCAGGATCGTCTTGCAGGAGTGCCAGTAAACGGTCGTGCAGGATCTCCACTTCACGCTGCGGGCTGTGGCAAACATGGATCGATATACTGCGATCGTCAGGATCCAACTTTCTCTTCCGATCGCTACGCGCAAATTCGTCGGCAGTGATCCCCGCAACGGCACGATTTTCAAGATCCAGAATGTCTAACTGGATATTGTGTAGCAAGCTATCCGGGCTGATCTCCGCAAACGCATCAACATCGCCCTCACCTGATGAAGTGATATCAGAGAGCATGTGAATATAATCGCGTCCCAATTTTCCCCAGGAGGCAAGAAGTGGATTTGGAAGGTTCTGAATACCCTCTTCATCGAAGAGCATCGATGCCGTTGCACTGTCCTTAAACAGCGGGATGGTCCGTTCTTCAAAGATGCGCCGTCTTTGCCTTGTCACCAGTCTCGAAAGCCAGCGCGAATCCTGAATATCCCCCCAATAATGGCGGCATGGGTTAGTAAACAGGATATGGATATCAACATGCTTACCCAGTGCTTTTAGCGCATCCAGATAAACTGGCGGTAGTGCCGAAATACCACAAATAAACACCCGTGATGGCAGTCCCGTGGGGCGCTCTGAAGCGGTTTCCAGTATTGAAATGAACCGATCGTATAAATTGGCACGATGCCACAACGGTTGGCCTAGCTTCGCGGTATGTTCTACCAGCGCTTTCCACAATGGTGCTTGCCAGATCTGCGCCTCCGGCAGATCATCAACCAGCTCGCCAGCCTCCCAACGGGTCAGCCATTGCGGGCGATAAACCAGATATTGGTCGTAAAGATCGGCAGTACGCGATGCGAGCTGGAACAGTTTTCGTTTGTCGGTATCGTCATTGAGATAGTGGCGTAGCATAGCGAATTCATCACGCGCCAACATTTCCGGCAGCAGCGCCATCAACTTCCAGCTCATACTTTGTTTGTTGAATGCGCTCTGTTTTGGGATATCTGGCAATACGCGAACAAACATGTCCCAGATAAAACTGGCGGGGAGTGGAAATTCGATGTTCGCCGCAATACCGAATTTTTGCGAAAGTGACATCTGTAGCCACTGCGCCATCCCAGTGCTTTGCACCAGCACCATTTCGGGCTCAAAAGGATCGTCAAGGCGCTCTCGCTCAACAATGAACTCCATCAGCGCTTCCAGCACATCCAGACGATTTGAGTGGTAAACCCTTAACATAGACGCTCCCGACTATTGGCTGACCGGGCAATGCAGGCGAGTCATCTCACCACGCCGCCCCAGAGGAGAAATAAGTGTAACCGTGATGCTGACACATCCCGACTGCGTTGTCTGCCCCCGGTTAACCTGCCAACCTTCCGGCAGCGCTTTGGCTTCCAGTTGAGACTGATTCCAGGCATTGTGCCAGAGTTCGCGATATTGGTTAAAAACCGTAAAGCGAACGGCAAGTTCCCGATGATAACCAGACAGCGCCGTGACAATTAAGACCAGCAGCATCATCGCCAGCAAAACTTCAACCATGCTAAATCCTTTCTGTTTACTCAGGGCAACTGGCATAACGCACTTTCCTTAAGCGGGCAAAAATCACTCCAGCCATGTGGGGAAAAAATGATCTGTCCTTCCAGGACCTTGCCAGTACGCCACGACAGCAGATCATTGTTTCCAGCAATCAGCAAAACACGCTCATCGCTCAGAAGCTTCACACACACGCGTGCTGGCGGCTGTGCCTGTTTGCACTGAATATCGCTTTCTGGCAGCCAGTGCTGCATACGTCCCCATTCCAGTGCAGACTGTACGATGGCCTGAGACTGAAGGGACCGGCTCTCGCCACCAACCAATACACTGAAGGTATTTAGCTGCTGATTTAACCCAGAAAGCACCAGGCTACCAAGAACCAGCAACAGCAGAACCATGGCCAGTGACGACATTCCTCGCTGCCGATTCACAGGTTAAACCCTGTCACGGTATGGCGAGCGCTATAAGGGGAAGCGAGTGAGCCTGTTATTACTGCCGTCAGCTCAATATTCAGTTCTGGAGCGAAACCAGGTCGTTCAGTTTTGGTCACCACAAACTGTTGGATCCGAAGCCTGTCCGGGTCGGTGACTTTCTCCCACCCCTTCCCCTCACAGGATGTTGCACCTCGTAGTGTTTCCAAAGACCCCGATTCCAGACGAAAACCTGTCTGGTCGCTTTCAGATTGAGTGATGTCCCAATTTCCGTTGCTGTTTGCGTCCCACTGCACAATGACACAACGCCCCTGTTTACCGATCACCAGCCCTTGCCCCTGACAATTCCCAGCGCAATACCCTGCCCGCTGAAGCTGCTTTCCAATGGAAAAAAGACGCTGCCAGACCGCCTCTTCAAGCTCCCGTTGCCCAGATTGCAGCGAAATAGCCCGCTGCAGCCCGGGTAAAAAACGCGATGAGCTTAACAACAGGATGCTGCTGATCATCATGGCGATCAGCACCTCGATCAGCGAAAAACCACCTGCTCTTAGTGGCATGAGCTTTCTCCTGCGGTATTGCACATTCTGATACGCCCTCCATTCGAGATGATAATCAACCACTCCCCTGCACTGCTATGTACGCGAACTCTGCCTGCCCAGGCGGTGTCACGTAACCCATAAAACCCCAGCGAAGGCGTTAACTCCGTAATTGTGACTTCGGGCCAGAGCGGCCTTAAGACAAATGGTGTTTTATCCTCGCAATCAGACACCACCGAACTGACAAGGCAGGTGCTTGTTCCATTCAATATCAGACTAAGTTTATGGTCCCGGTTGTGCCTGTTAGCGTCGTTACGCAGGAAAACGAGGTAATCGCGAACCTGACCTGCGGTTTGCCATAACCGATGCTGTTGTTGCCAGTTGTTCCAGCCATAAAGTCCCGTTGCGCTAAGAATAACCACAACAGATATCGCTACCAGGGTTTCAATTAGCGTAAAACCGTTCTCTTTTTTCATGCCAGGAGTGTGGCGAAATGCAGGCATGCTGACGAGCCATGAATTGGAACATTACGAGCCGCCATCCAGTAAATTTTACCTGTTGCAGAGTGTTGCAAAACGGGCGGAAGCAGACTCGGAAAACAAAATAAAGGCGAAAAAAAACCGGCGCTAAAAAGCACCGGTTATGTCAGGATTTGCCGTATCAGATAGCGACAGGCGCTTTGATGCCCGGATGCGGGTCATACCCTTCGATCTCAAAATCATCGAAGCGATAATCAAAGATAGAATCAGGCTTACGCTTGATGACCAGTTTCGGCAGCGCACGTGGTTCTCGGGATAGCTGGAGATGTGTCTGTTCCATATGGTTGCTGTAAAGGTGAGTATCACCACCGGTCCAGACAAAATCACCCACTTCCAGATCGCACTGCTGCGCCATCATATGTACCAGCAACGCATAGCTGGCAATATTAAATGGCAGGCCGAGGAATACGTCGCATGAACGCTGATAAAGCTGGCAGGAGAGCTTTCCATCCGCCACGTAGAACTGAAAGAACGCATGGCAAGGCGCAAGCGCCATTTTATCCAGTTCGCCAACGTTCCAGGCCGATACGATGATGCGGCGCGAATCCGGATCATTTTTCAGCTGGTTGAGAACCGTGGTGATCTGGTCGATATGACGGCCATCTGGCGTTGGCCATGCGCGCCATTGCTTGCCATACACCGGCCCCAGATTCCCGTTTTCGTCCGCCCATTCGTCCCAGATAGACACGTTATTTTCGTGTAGATAGGCAACATTCGTATCACCTTGCAGGAACCAGAGCAGTTCATGAATGATCGAGCGCAAATGGCAGCGCTTCGTCGTCACCAGAGGAAAGCCTTCCTGTAAGTTGAAGCGCATCTGGTGGCCAAAAATAGAGAGCGTACCGGTTCCGGTACGGTCGTTTTTCGGCGTGCCCTCATCGAGCACTTTTTTCATCAATTCAAGATACTGTTTCATGGTTCCTCAGGAAAGTTGTTGCTGTGGACGGCGACGATACGCCCAGACCATCATAATGATGCCCGCGACAATCATCGGAATAGAGAGGATCTGCCCCATACTGATGTACTGTACCCACGCGCCAGTAAACTGCGCATCTGGCTGGCGGAAGAACTCAACGATGATACGGAATGCGCCGTAGCCAATCAGGAACAGACCCGATACGGAGCCCATAGGACGCGGTTTGCGGATAAACAGATTCAGAATGATAAACAGCACCACGCCTTCGAGCGCCAGTTCATAAAGCTGAGACATATGGCGCGGCAAGACACCGTAGGTATCGAAAATCGATTGCCACTCAGGGTGGGATGGCAGTAACGCCACGTCTTCAGCACGAGACCCCGGGAACAGCATCGTAAACGGAACGCTCGGATCAACACGACCCCACAGTTCACCATTGATGAAGTTACCCAGACGCCCAGCGCCCAGACCAAACGGGATCAGAGGCGCAATAAAGTCAGAGACCTGGAAGAAATTGCGTTTGGTGCGTTTGGCAAAAATGACCATCACCAGGATCACGCCAATCAAGCCACCGTGGAAGGACATGCCGCCGTCCCAGACGCGGAACAGATAAAGCGGATCGCTCAGGAATACCGGGAAGTTATAGAACAAAACATAACCGATACGGCCACCAAGGAATACCCCCAGGAAACCTGCGTAAAGCAGATTTTCAACTTCGTTCTTCGTCCAACCGCTACCAGGACGACTGGCGCGACGGCCAGCAAGCCACATAGCAAAGATGAAACCCACCAGATACATCAGGCCGTACCAGTGAAGTGCGACGGGGCCGATTGAGAAAATGACCGGATCAAATTCCGGAAAATGCAGATAACCACTGTTCATCTGTCACCACAAGATGTTGTTATTCCGCTGAAAGTGGACAGCGGTAGAAATGCGCACCAGCCGATGGCAGGGGCTCCAAAGTTGCGAATCATAGCATAAGGCTGGCGCAGAGGATGCGCCTGAGATGTAAAAGATGTGTATATCTGGTGGTATGGCTTGTTGTCCTCTCCCTGTGGGAGAGGATGAAAAAAATGATGTTTTTTCCCCTGCGATAAGGGAACAGAGGACATTATCGACCGCCGCGAATAAGACCGCCCATACCACGTCGCTCCATAAAAGCGGCTACCTGATGTCGAACTTCAGTTGCCAGTTGGGCCTCAAGGCTGCGCGCAGCAAGTTCTTGCGCATCTTCATAGTCGATATGCCGCAGCAGGTACTTCACGCGCGCGACAGAACGACCGTTCATCGATAAGTGGCGGAACCCCAGGCCAATCAGAATGGCGACACACATAGAGTCTCCCGCCATTTCACCGCACAAACGCAGATCGAGTCCGTATTGCTCGGCTTCACGGGCGATCATAGCCAACGCGCGGAGCATGGCGGGATGCAGGCTGTCATAGATGCTGGCAACACGCGTATTGTTACGATCTACCGCCAGGATGTACTGCGTGAGATCGTTAGTGCCGACAGAGATAAAATCAACGCGATTCGCCAGTTGAGGCAGCATGAAAACCATCGAAGGGACTTCAAGCATGACTCCGATACGTGGCTTAGGGATCGCATAACCGATCATCTCCTCCACTTCACGCCCTGCGCGTTCTATCAGGCGACGTGCCTCGTCAATTTCATCAATGCTGGTGACCATCGGCAACAAAATACTGAGGTTGCCCGTCGCCGCATTTGCACGCAGCATGGCCCGCACCTGGATCAAGAAGATCTCTGGCTGATCGAGCGTAATGCGGATCCCACGCCAACCCAGACAAGGATTCTCCTCACTGATCGGCATATAAGGCAGTTGTTTGTCGGCTCCAACGTCCAGGGTGCGTAACGTAACGGGTTTGTCGTTAAACATCTGCAACATCCCCTGATATTGCGCGACCTGCTCCTCTTCTGACGGGAAGCCGCTTTGCAACATAAAGGGAATTTCAGTGCGGTATAAACCGATACCATCAATACGGCTACCGAGCTTTTCTTCGTGCTCAGGGCTCAAACCCGCATTGAGCATCACTTTTACCCGCTCACCACTTTTGAGCTGAGCAGGCAGATTAACGTCATCTTCTGCGAGTTTGCTTAATTCATTCTCTTCGCTGATGAGGCGCTGGTATTCCTGCAGTAACACTGGCTCAGGATCGACCAATAACTCACCACGATAGCCGTCCACAACCAGAGTACGTCGATGGAGTACCGATGGCTGGATATCCGCGCCCATGACGGTTGGAATGCCTAATGCACGCACCATGATGGCCGCATGGGAGTTAGCTGCGCCATCGCGCACCACCACGCCCGCCAGCCTGTCGTGCGGCAGCTCTGCAAGCGTTGTAGCCGAGAGTTCATCAGCCACCAGCACAAATCGTTTTGGCCAAGCATTTGCGCCCTGAATGGTATCGTCGAGATGGAACAGCAGGCGCTGCCCCAGGGTGCGCAAATCACCCGCTCGCTCTTTGAGATAACCGTCCGTCAGCGCCGCGAATTGCTCGGCAAATTTCTCGATGATCTTTTTAACAGCCCATTCAGCCACCGAGCCTTTGTCTACTTCAGCAAACAGCTCCCGGCGCAGCCGCGCATCGGAAAGCAAGTGCGAGTAGAGATCAAAGATGGCGGCAGTCTCTTTCTGCGCACCTGCGGAAAAACGCTTACTGTAGCGACGAAATTCATTCGCCGCTTCTTCCAGAGCAGCGGTAAGGCGTTCGCGCTCCTGCACGGCATCCAGCGTCGAAGCTTCGTACACCTGCTCCATCAACGGCAGCGTTGCGTCCATCCAGCCTTCAGCAATGGCGACCCCCGGTGATGCCGGGAGTGCGCGAATGCGCGTGTGACGATACTGCCCAAACAGCGCCGCAAGCTGAGATTGCGAGAGGATCGCCGCCATCTGTGTCGCCAGCGTAACAAGGAAAGACTCTTCGCTTTCGTCGTACTGGCGCAGTTCGCGTTGCTGTACCACCAGCACACCGAGCAATTGACGTCGCTGGATGATTGGCACACCGAGAAACGCCCTGAAGCGTTCTTCTTTTACGGAAGGAATGTATTTAAAACTGGGGTGTTTTTGCGCATCAGCCAGGTTGATAGGTTCAGCGAGGCGTCCGACAAGGCCTACAATGCCTTCATCAAATGCAAGCGTAACAGTGCGGCCGCGTGGTTTCTTCAAACCACGGGTCGCCATCAGGTAATAACAACGCCGGTCATGGTCGGCCAGATACACCGAACAGACTTCGGTTTCCATCGCAAGACAGATGTCGGTGACCAGAATATTCAGCGCCTCGTTCAGGCGAGGTGCACTGGCCACCTTTTCGACTATTTCTCGCAAGCGGGTGAGCATGATTTGCGTAGCTTAACCTCTTTTACGTCGCCAGGCAGGTGCGCTTTGCGGCTTAGGAGGAACCTCCTGTAGCGACATCACAACACTTGCGAACTCTTTCATCACCCTACGGTAAACATCGCGTTTAAACGACACGACCTGACGAACAGGATACCAGTAACTCACCCAACGCCAGCCATCGAACTCAGGCGTACTGCTGGTTTGCATATTGATATCTGAATCGTTGCCCACCAACTGCAGAAGAAACCACTTCTGTTTCTGGCCGATACATACCGGCTTTGTGTCCCAACGCACCAAACGTTTCGGTAACTTGTAACGCAACCAGTTGCGGGTCGAAGCCAGGATGCGAACATCTTTTCGGCTTAAGCCGACCTCTTCGAACAACTCCCGGTACATCGTTTGTTCTGGGGACTCCCCTGGATTTATCCCACCTTGCGGGAATTGCCAGGAGTGCTGACCATATCGTCTGGCCCACATGACCTGACCCTGACGATTACAAATTACGATACCTACGTTTGGGCGGTAGCCATCGTCATCAATCACCGGACTACCCCAAGCTAAACCTTATATATGAATGATTGTTTCACACTCCAGGGAGGTGGTAAACCTCTCTCTTACAGGCCTGCAATCGAATAACATTTGAATAACTCACAAAAAACAATGGAGTTATAAACAGATGAAGGGCCGCAAGGCCAATTTTATTCACCTTTTCTGTGGATATAGTTGTGAAGAAGTATGGAATTACCGATGGACAACCTAAAACCCTCGACAAATCCACTGCAACACGAATTAATATAATATGTTATTTTTCATTATGTTAATCATTTAACTATGAGAAAATCATTGGATAACGTGATGATCATCACATCAGAGATCTTCGACTTGATGAAAGATCGAACAGCGTCGGTTTTATCCACAGATTGTGCCAATAAGTTAGGCACAATTTGTGTGAAAATTCGATTTTCGTCGCACGTCAAGGCTGTAAATTGAAACAGTAGTATGGGTTATTCCCAGTTATCCCACTTTTCTGTGGATAACCTAGTGTAAGATCCTGTTTATTGTCGGTGACCAGATTTGCACAACCGTGTTTTACGCGAGCCACGATTTGTTTTATTTAACAAAAAAAACCTATAAATCATACACATGTCATATTAGTACAGAAAACGTTAAACTCTATCCACAGAGCACAATTTATTAGTTCATTTTTTAATCAAAGGGTTATCTTCATGCTTCCGCTTTCTCCGCTGCTCTCCCCCCCTTCCAGCGAAGACCAACTTCTGCACCAGGCACAGTGTCTGGCGGGCTATACGCTCGGAGAACTAGCCGCCATAGCAGGCTTACCCATTCCAGCTAATCTCAAACGCGATAAAGGCTGGATCGGCATTTTGCTTGAACAGTGGCTGGGGGCCAGCGCAGGTAGCAAGCCAGAGCAAGATTTCGCGGCGCTGGGGATTGAACTGAAAACCATCCCTGTGGATAGCCAGGGGAAACCTCTGGAAACCACGTTTGTGTGCGTCGCCCCCTTAACTGGAAATACAGGTGTGACCTGGGAAACCAGCCATGTTCGCCACAAACTGAAACGAGTACTGTGGATCCCTGTTGAAGGGGATCGCGCAATCCCACTTGCGGAACGCCATGTCGGTGCACCTCTTCTCTGGAGCCCAGATGCGCATGAAGAGCGGCAACTCTGTCTGGACTGGGAGGAGTTGATGGATATGATCGTGCTTGGACAGGTTGAACGCATTACGGCCCGCCATGGAGACGTTCTCCAGTTGCGCCCTAAAGCAGCGAACAGCAAGGCGCTGACCGAAGCGATTGGTGCTCAGGGTGAAACAATCATGACCTTGCCGCGTGGTTTTTATCTTAAAAAGAACTTTACCGGCGCACTGCTCGCGCGTCATTTCTTACTAAAAAGATAGGTTTTTAACGAAATTTGCGCAGTATCAAACATAATCATCTGCTTTTTAAGATTTTACCGCTTTGCGATCGCGGAATATCAGGTTATTACTACACTATGACTTGATACGAGCCAGGTGAGGATGATAACGATGAAAAAATGGGCAGTGTTAATCTCAGCAGTCGGTTTAGCCTTCGCGGTTTCAGGTTGCAGTAGCGATTATGTGATGGCAACAAAAGATGGTCGTATGATCCTCACTGATGGAAAACCCGAAGTCGACGATGATACCGGCCTGGTCAGTTACCGGGATCAGGAAGGGAATAAAATGCAAATCAATCGTGATGAAGTGTCGCAAATTATCGAGCGATAAACAGATAAAGGTCAGTCGCTTGCTGGCCTTTTTGATTTTTTCCTTCCCCTTTTGCCTCCCCTCTGCCATGTTTATACTCCTTCGTCGGGACGTTCCTGACGCCCATTGTAAAGGAAGCCGGCTATGCATTATCACCGTATCCCCCACAGCTCTCTGGAGATAAGCCAACTGGGGTTGGGCACGATGACTTTCGGTGAACAAAACAGCGAAGCCGATGCCCATGCGCAACTCGATTACGCCATCAGCCAGGGGATTAACCTGATTGATGTCGCAGAGATGTACCCTGTACCTCCCCGTCCGGAAACACAGGGGCTAACTGAAACCTACGTCGGTAACTGGCTGGCAAAACGCGGCAACCGTGAAAAGCTGGTCGTCGCCTCTAAAGTCAGTGGTCCTGCACGCAACAATGACAGCGGGATCCGCCAAAACCAGGTACTGGATCGCAAAAACATTCGCGCCGCACTGGATGCCAGCCTGAAGCGCTTGCAGACTGACTATCTCGACCTGTATCAGGTTCACTGGCCTCAACGTCCAACGAACTGTTTCGGTAAACTCGGCTATAGCTGGAATGAGAGCGCCCCCGTTGTTACCTTGCTTGAAACACTGGAAGCCCTCACGGAATGCCAGCGCGCAGGTAAGATCCGCTATATCGGCGTCTCGAATGAAACCGCGTTTGGTGTGATGCGCTACCTTCACCTGGCTGATAAGCATGATTTACCGCGTATCGTCACCATTCAGAACCCTTATAGCCTGCTAAACCGTAGCTATGAAGTGGGTCTGGCGGAAGTTACACAATATGAGAACGTGGAGCTACTCGCCTATTCCTGTCTGGGCTTTGGAACGCTCACGGGCAAATACCTGAATGGCGCAAAACCTGCCGGGGCGCGCAATACCCTGTTCAGTCGCTTTACGCGTTACAGCGGTGAGCAGACACAGAAAGCCGTTGCGGCCTATGTCGATATTGCGAAACGACACGGGCTTGATCCAGCCCAGATGGCGCTGGCTTTTGTGCGTCGCCAGCCATTCGTTGCCAGTACCCTCCTGGGAGCAACCACCATGGAACAGTTGAAAGCAAACATCGACAGTTTCCATCTGGAACTGAGCGAAGACGTTCTGGCGGAGATAGAAGCGGTGCATCAGATTTATACCTATCCAGCACCGTAACAAAAGCAAAACGGCAACCTCCGGGTTAATGCTGGTCACTTAAGGTGACCAGCAACCTTTTTATCCGGATATTTTCTGGTCTTTACCCTGAGTTCCCGCGGGTAACTTCGCTCCCTTCTCTCCGGTAATATCAGCCATTTCGCTTGTTCATACAGCGTTCTCATTTCGCCCGGCATTTTTCCCGGTGAGGCCCACGGCAGGGTTATCAGTAGCCGGATTATTTCGCTTATCGCTCCACTGAAGCTAAGCTGGTTAGGCAAATCATCTCCCTTCAGATGGAACACCATCTGCACCATCTGATATTGCACCAGCTTATACGCCAGTAGCCCCCCCCACAGCGCCTGCCTCACCAGTTCCGGCAGGCGACTGCGTAACGTCCATCGACTGTCCAGCATACTCTGCCTGGCTTCCCGGTAACCCAGCTCTGTTTCCCGGCGGTGGCGATATAACTCACTGATGTCATTGCCTGGATAACGATTCGGGTCTGTCAGTGATGTCAGCACCTGCCTCTCTTTTCCGTCCACCCTGCGGGTCAGCAGTCTTCCCACTATTTCTTCCGGGACCCCTGGCCAGTGCTTCCGGGCTCGCGGGCTGGTTTTCAGGCAGACCAGTTCATCTCCGCGGCCCAGACGGCGAACCACCCGATACTGTGTATTCTTTTTCAACGGCAACAACCAGTGCCGGTTTTCTCCTGATGTCTGCCAGTGATGGAGCAGGCCCATCGGGTAAAATCCCTTATCGAACAGGGTAATACTGTTATCCGGCGCTTTCTCTGTCAGTTGCTCAGCCAGCCTCATTTCGCTGATATTTTCACTGTCGAAAGCACTGGCTGTGATCAGATGGCTGCTCAGCGCCATCAGACAAACCATACGTACCTGAGGATAACCCCCTTCGCCATACTGACTGGTGTGTTTACTGAAGGCGGCTCTGTTTTCCGGTGTATCTGCGGTACGCCAGACCACGCCATCGACAGCAAAGAGGTTCAGTCCGTGCCATTGTGGATGCACTGCCTGTTGATTCCAGTACTGCCGGGTGATATCAAAAAGCTCCCGCACAGCGTTCTCTCCCAGAGTTTTACGGCGCTGAATGACAGCACTCCGGGCGGTAAAAGGGGGGCAGTACGGTCAGTGATATCCATCAGATTTACGATTTCTGTCATTGGACGGTCGCAGAAAATGGACATCCCTACGACAAGCCAAATCATCGACCCGAGAGGGAGTTTGCGTTTACGCAAAGTGACGGTATCGGTCAGCGTGAGGCCTGCTGAATAAGCGCCGGGGGAATGAGGTCGGCGAGACTACGGGCACGCTCTGGAGTGGTGGCGTTGATAATGCCAGGTGCCTGATAAAGTTCCATTTAAAAAGGGCTCCATCATGAACATGGAACCCTTTTTACACCAGCCACCGGATCGGTCAATCGATCCTTAACTGATCGGCATTAACCTCCTGGTTGCCGTTTTTCATCTTTTTGCGAACTGCAGACCGTGCCATTTAGCGGCGGCGTTGCCAACCCCATAATCCCGCAATCGCCAACGCAAACAGCGCCCCGAAGCCCACACCAATGCCCACCACCGGTATACCCACTTTAACGGCCAGCGAGTAGAGTCCCAGCATCAGCAGCATTGCCGTGTTTTCACCAAGGTTTTGTACCGCAATGGCATTTCCCGCCCCAACAGTATGTTTGCCTCGCTCCTGCAACAATGCATTTAATGGCACAACAAAGAAGCCACCAAGAATGCCGATCAGTATCAATAATGCGTAAGCCGGTAGCAATGCGTGTTGCAGGGAGAAAACCAGCACCACAACACCAATCAAGATCCCGGCAGGCATGCAGCGTGCAACGGTATCGAGCGTCACCAGTTTTGCTGCTGCCCCGGCCCCAACCACAATCCCCACGGCAACCATGGCATTGAGATAGGTCGGCGTCGCGTTGTCAGTAATACCAAGTGCTACAGGAACCCATAACACCAACAGAAAACGCAGCGTTACGCCTGCGCCCCAGAACATGCTGGTTCCCATGAGCGAGAAGCGCGTTTCACCGTTACGCCACAGTACCCGGCAGGCGTTAAAGAAACTGGCTGTCATCGGTTTAACACGCCAGGATTGCCCTGGCCTCGCGACGGGTAGCTTAGGAATAAACAGGTTTGCAATGACCGCGCCGCCATACACCACCGCACAAATCCCGAGTGCAGCCAGTACATGCCAGTCAGCCAGCACGCCCCCGGCAACCGAACCTATCAGGATCGCTGCAATCGTCGATGACTCCATCAAACCATTCGCTTTTACCAGCTTATCACCGGTCGTCAGTTCACCCAGAATTCCGTACTTCGCGGGTGAATAGGCTGCTGCGCCAATCCCTACCAGCGTGTACCCGATAAACGGATTAAAACCAACACAGATACTGGCCGCCCCAAGAAGCTTGAGGCTGTTAGCGAACATCATGACGCGCCCTTTCGGGAAACTGTCTGCCACTTGTCCAACAAATGGCGCAAAGATAATGTAAGCACCCACAAACACCATCTGGAGAACGGGCTGACTCCAGTCAGGGTAAAACTCCGCTTTCAGCAACGCCAGAGTGGCAAACAACAACGCGTTGTCACCAAATGCGGAGAGAAACTGTGCGGCGATGACCGCCATCATGCCTTTTGACCAGATTGACGTGTTAGTGTGTACTGACTCACGCATGTTGCTGTTCCGCCTGTTCAACCATGCCTTTCAGGGTAACAAAATCAGGTTTGCCGCTTCCCAGCACCGGAAGTTGTTTGAGATAACGGATATCACGCGGGACGGCCAGTTCAGGAATGCCATGTTCACGCGCATACTGCAAAAGACGCTCACGTTTAAGCTCGCTATCGGTCGTAAACAACACCAGCGCTTCGCCTTTACTGGCATCACTTTTCACTACCGTGGCATGAAGCTTGTCGGCAGAAACAGCCGTTGCCAGTTGTTCAACCATCTCCAGTGAGACCATCTCCCCTGCGATTTTGGCGAAGCGTTTTGCGCGGCCCTGAATTTGCACGAATCCCTGTTCATCAAACCGCACGATATCGCCGGTGTCATACCAGCCGGTCTCGATCTCACCTTCGACGTTTTCCGCCGTCGGCGCTTCCAGCACGCCAGGGTTCTCAACACGCAGATAGCCGTTCATCACATTCGGCCCTTTCAGTTGCAAACGGCCACCGTCATCAATTCCCGGCACGGCCAACAAACGAGCATCCATTCCCGGCAGAATGCGCCCTACCGTTCCCGGTTTTGCCGCCATTGGCACGTTGATAGAGACCACAGGCGCGCATTCCGTTACCCCGTAGCCTTCCAGAATACGCAGACCAAACTTGTCCTGCCAAATCTGTCGGGTGCTGTCCTGCAGTTTTTCGGCTCCGGCAACCACGTAACGGATACGATAGAAATCATACGGATTTGCAAAACGGGCGTAGTTACCCAGGAATGTCGAGGTTCCAAACAGCACCGTGCAGTTACGGTCATAAACCAGCTCCGGCACGATACGATAGTGCAACGGGCTAGGATAGAGGAACACTTCGGCGCCAGTAAGCAGGGGCGTAAACAACCCGACAGTCAGACCAAAAGAGTGGAACAGGGGCAGCGCCGACATAAAACGATCTTTCGCAGTAAAGTCGGCAATGGTTTTGATCTGCTCAACGTTCGCCAGCAGGCTTTTATGGCTGTGAACCACCCCTTTCGGGTTGCCTTCAGAACCAGAGGTAAAGAGGATAATTGCCGCATCTTCCGGCTGCTGTTTCACCTGCGCCAGGCGCGGCATCAGCAAATGAGCGAAAATCCACAGCTTGTCACCCGTCGTGACGTCTGCTTTCAAATCTTCCAGGAAGACCCAGCGAACCTGAGTGAGCTGTTCCGGCAAATGCCACAGCTTCCCTTTATCCAGGAACTGGCGAGAGGTAAAGACCGTCTGGATCTGTGCCGCCGTAATCGCACTGGTAAGCCCTTTCACACCCGCCGTGTAGTTCATCATCGCCGGAATGCGCCCGCGCGACACCGCGCCAAAAACCACAGCCGCACTGATACCGGCATTGGGCAGCATCAGGCCAATTTTTTCGCCTTTTTTGCTGTATTTCTCAAGAATGCGGCCAACAAACAACGTCTTAGTCAGCAGTTTACGGTAGGTATCTGGCGTGAAGTTAATGTCTTCAACGCAGTTTTTCTTCGCGCCAAAGCGATACTGAGCCGAGAGTAAAGCCTCATATAGCGTTTCGCGTGGGCGAACGGCCATGCGCGCTTCCATCATAATCTGATGCAGCATTTCCCCCGCGATTTTACGGCGATCGCGCGCGCGCGGCGCATCAGGCATCGGCAGCGTTGTTGGCGGCAGAATATGCAGCGTGATTTTGGGGAACATGCGTTGTTTAACCAGCCCTTTCAGGCGGCTGAACGGGGTCAATTCAGCCCCTTCAATACGCAGCGGAACGACGGTCGCCTTTGACTTCGCGGCGACAAAGCCTGCGCCATCATAGATTTTCATCAATGACCCCGTCACCGAAATGCGACCTTCAGGGAAAATAACCACCGGGCGTCCCTGCTCAATCAGGCGCACCAGGTGTTTGATCATCATAGGTTTTGTCGGGTCCAACGGCACAAAATCAATGAGCGGCGCGAGCCAGCGCATAAACCATTTTTGACTGATGGAACTGTACACCGCGAAGACGGGCCGCCCTGGCAGAAAAAGCGCCAGCAAAATGCCATCAATAAAGGAGACATGGTTTGGGGTGATGAGCACGCGCTCGCCCAAAAGCGCCTGGGCATCGCCCGTGACACGAATGCGAAAGAGGATACGAAATAGTGTACGGAAGAACCCAAAAAGCATCTCAACTCCCTTTGCCTGTCAATTTGTGGGGTTACGCTAAATTGTGGCAGATTACACGAGAAGTGCTGAGGGGGCGACAGCTAAAATAGAGGCGAAAAAAAACCTGCGCATCCGCGCAGGCTGGTGCAAGAGATGAGTACGAAACCGTACCAAGAATTCTCACCAATCAATACCTCTGGGATCTTGATTGTGGCTGTTCGCCCTGGGCTTCGCCAGCAAGAAAACGCAAGGGAATGAGCCTAAGTGCAACCAGGTGTGAATATTCTCTTTTGCTGTTACAGGTTGAACTCTGAGGCAAAAAAAAACCTGCGCATAAACGCAGGTTGGTGTAAATCGTGTTAATCAACCGGAGTTGAATTCACCTATCAATACCTCTGGGATCTCGACTTTATCAATCCCGGAACAAATCCGGCTATCAGACAATCGCAACAGCCTGAGGCAAAGTGTAACTAAAGGTTCAGATTGACATTATTTTGACATGCCTTGCTGTGTAACGATTACACCAGTACGGCATGTTCTGCGTCACGTTTGTCGATTGCAAAACCCCTCTCCCCTTGAATGCGTGGCGCTTTTCCGCAACACTAGTTGGTGTGTAAACGCTTACCCCCACTAAGAAGGTACTAAATGGCGACAATTAAGGATGTGGCCCGTCTGGCTGGTGTGTCTGTCGCTACCGTCTCGCGCGTGATCAACGATTCACCGAAAGCCAGTGATGCGTCGCGCCAGGCGGTACAGAGCGCCATGGAGACGCTGAACTACCATCCCAACGCCAATGCCCGCGCACTTGCCCAGCAGTCGACAGAAACGGTGGGACTGGTGGTCGGTGATGTGTCTGACCCCTTTTTCGGCGCGATGGTCAAAGCCGTAGAACAAGTTTCATACCAAACGGGCAATTTTCTGCTGATCGGCAATGGCTACCATAATGAGCAAAAAGAACGTCAGGCCATTGAGCAACTGATTCGCCACCGATGTGCTGCCCTGGTGGTACATGCCAAAATGATCCCCGATGCCGACCTCATTCATCTGATGAAACAGATCCCCGGCATGGTATTAATCAACCGTATTATCCCTGGCTTTGAAAAACGCTGTGTGGCGCTTGATGATCGTTATGGCGCATGGCTTGCCACCCGCCATTTAATTCAGCAGGGTCACACGCGCATCGGCTATCTGTGCTCAAACCACCCGATTTCCGATGCGGACGACCGCCTGCAAGGGTATTACGATGCACTGCGCGAAAATGGTCTGCCGTGCAATGACCGTCTGGTTGCCTACGGCGAGCCGGACGAAAGCGGTGGCGAGCAGGCGATGACGGACCTGTTAGGTCGTGGGCGCAATTTTACTGCCGTAGCCAGCTATAACGACTCTATGGCCGCTGGCGCAATGGGCGTGTTAAATGACAACGGCATTGATGTCCCGGCAGAAATTTCGTTGATTGGTTTCGATGATGTGCTGGTTTCTCGCTACGTGCGACCTCGTCTGACGACCGTGCGTTACCCGATTGTCACCATGGCGACACAAGCCGCTGAGCTGGCATTAGCACTGGCAGATAAACGCCAGCCGCCAGATATTACCCATCTGTTCAGCCCGACGCTGGTCCGCCGTCACTCTGTTGTGCCACCAGCGGACTCGCAAAGCGAGTAGTGATAGAGATGCACCGTTTTATCCGGGTATTCCAGCGCGTCACCGATGTACTGCCAGCCGTAGCGTTCGTAGAAATCACGGCAGGCAGACCAGAGATGCAGCTCGGCGTACCCGGCGCGTCTGGCATAATCAATAACATATGCCTGTAATTGTCCGGCAAGCCCTTTCTCCCTGGCGGCTTCATTAACGTATAACGCCGCCAGCCAGGGGAAAAGATCCTGGCGCGTTATCAAATCACAGCGCCACAACCCTACCGTTCCCAGCAGTTGTTCCCCGTCCAGGGCGACAAAAGTCAGCGGCAGCGCATCGGCCTTCTGGCTATGATCAATCACACTTTTGAAAAACCCACGTGGCACGCCCTCGCCAAACGCCTGCCAGAGCCAGTCAGTAACCTGTTCTGCAAACTGAGGAACGGCGTAAAGCGGCAGAATCGTCACACCAGTTTCCCCTGAAAAATGGGTACGGATTCAAAAAGGTAGCCGTCAAAATCGGGCGCATCTTCGTCAGACAACTCCAGCAGGCTCTTTTTCACGTTTTCCAGATGCTGGAACATGGCCTGCCAGGCCCCCATAACGTCGCGGCGACGCAATGCAGCAAGAATGGTTTGCCTGTCACCAAGCCATTTAAGCCGGTACGCACGACTGGCAATATGCACATTGAACTGCTGCCACAGCGGGCTGCTGTCCATGTGATGCCAGACGCTTTCGACGGTCGCCAGCAGCATCTGATTTTGCGTCGCCCCCGCCAGCACCAGATGGAACATCTTGTTGTTATCCTGGCTATTGTCATCGGCGGCAATTGCACGTTGTTCTTGTTCGATAATCCGGCGCAGATTATCGATATCAGCGCGCGTCGCCATTTTGGCGGCAAACGCAGCAATATTGCTTTCAAGTAACTGGCGCGCCTGCAAAATTTCAAACGGGCCTACATCGCTATTCAGAAAGCGCTCTTCTTCATTTTCATGTTCTTCGGGAATGCGCATCACGTAGACACCCGATCCCTGGCGAATATCGACCGTGCCTTGTAGCTCCAGCATCAGAAGGGCTTCACGCACAATGGTACGGCTCACGCCGTAGGTTTCAGCGATATTACGCTCCGGCGGCAAGCGAGAGCCAACGGGATAATGTCCCTGGATAATTTGCGCACGCAAATCCTCGCCAATTTCCTGGTACTGTTTTTTTTCCAGCGGGACGACTGCCTTATCCACGTGATCACCTGTGCTTATCAGTTAATGCGCAGACCGGGCATCCTCCCGGCCAGTTTGTGCGCTATTTTACCAGAACCTGCCGTGTTTTCGCCTACTTCCATTCATCATCAACACAGAGCGTGAGCACGCGCGCATCGCGCAGTTGCCGGAACCAGGTCGCTGATTTTTTCGGATGACGGGCACGATTATCGGCGAGGTCGATCTCTATCAATCCATACCGGTTTTTGAAAGCATTCATGGGAGAGACGTTGTCAGTAAACGCCCACAGCATGTAACCGCGACAGTTTGCCCCCTCTTCCCTCGCCAGCAGCGTGTAATAGAGGTGTTCACTGATAAAGTCGATACGGTAACTGTCGTCAATCACCCCATCGCGGCGACGAAACTGTGCTTCATTTTCCACCCCCATGCCGCTTTCCGCCACGAACCAGTCGATATTGCGGTAATCGCGTTTAATGCGCATTGCCATGTCATAGATAATGCGCGGGTAAATCTCCCAGCCGCGGGATTTATTCATCCTGCGTCCTGGCAGCTCGAAAGGCTCGTAGTAATACGCCGGATGGAAAGGTGTTTGCGGATGCCAGGCCCGTGAAGGCGCTTTGACCCTGTGCGGGTAATAAAGGTTGATACCCAACTCATCAACGGTGTTTTCAGCGATCAGCAACAGCTCTTCCGGGGTGTAATCCCAGGCGACCTGATGCTGCTCCAGGAGTGTAAAAAGCGCCTGAGGATAGTGCCCATGCACCAGAGGATCGAGAAATACACGGTTGTAGAATAGATCGTAAATCTCCGCCGCGCGTACATCGTGCTCGGCTCGTGAGCGGGGATAAGTCACTTCCGGGTTGAGGATACAGCCCACCGAACCGCGATAACCTTTTTCACGGAAATGCTTCACCACTTTCGCCGTTGCCAGCACTTTATGGTGGTTCCACTGCATCCAGGTTCCCGTGTTCTGTTCGTACGGCCAGCGCAGGGCATCCAGGTAGACGCGCGTTTGCACCACAATCGGTTCGTTGAAGGTAAACCAGCGCGTCACTTTCGCATGATAGCGCGCGAACACTTTTTCGGCGTAACGCACGAACAGCTCAACCACATGCTTTGATGCCCAGCCTCCGTAGGTTTCCAGCAGCACGCCCGGCAATTCGTAATGCTCCAGGCAGATCATTGGCTCAATACCCTGACGGCGCATCTCATCAAACAGGGCATCGTAATACGAGGCGTATGCTTCATCGACCGTCGCATTTTCATAGTCCGTCAAAAAACGCGACCAGTTGATCGAGGTGCGATAATGCGTCAACCCCGCCTGCTTCATCAGCGCGACATCTTCACGGAAGCGGTTGATAAAGTCGGTGGCGACCGCCGGGCCGTAACCGTCATGCCAGACGTGACGATCGTTTTTGTACCAGAGATCGATCCACGAGTCCTGCCCCTCTCTTTTCCCGCTCCAGCCTTCAGTCTGCCAGGCAGAAGCCGCCGCCCCCAGGATGAAATCCTGGGGAATGGTCATGCGTTTTGTACTCATGGCATCCTCATGCATTGTTAGTGGCTTGTTGCAGTGCCGCCTGCTCGGCACGGCGGGAAGCAATCTTCACAAAGGGCAGATAAATAAGCACAGCAGTAATAATACAGATGAGCTGGGTAATCACCGCCCCCATTGAACCTGCCGTTGAAAGCCAGGCGTTTATCAGTGGCGGCGTTGTCCATGGAACCATCACCACGGCTTTCCCGGCAAAACCGGTTACCGTGGCAAAATAACCGATGGAGCCCGTCACCAGCGGCGTGATAATAAACGGGATCGCGAGGATAGGGTTCAGCATGATTGGCATGCCGAAGATAACCGGCTCGTTGATGTTAAACAGGCCGGGGCCAATGGACAGCTTGGCTATCTCTTTCATCTCTTTACGTTTCGTCCCGATCATCACCGCGATCAGCAGACCAATCGTCAGCCCTGATCCGCCGATGCTCATGTACACATCCCAGAAGGGCATGGTGATGATATTGGGGATCTCTTTACCCTGCTCGAAGGCGCTCATGTTGACAGTGATCGCCCCCAACAGCAGCGGTTCGCGGATCGGCTTGATCATCTGATTCCCGTGGATGCCAATCACCCAGAACAGCTGTGCGACAAACATCAGCAGCAAGATCCCTGGCAGGCTTTGTACGACGCGCTCCAGCGGTTGTTGCACCACCTGGTACACCGCGTCATAGAGGTACATGCCGGTAATTTGATGGAAAACAAAACCAAAAGTCGCAATAGCAGTTGTGGTGATAATCGCCGGGATCAGCGCGGAGAACGACGCCGCTACGTTAGGCGGTACGGTATCCGGCATTTTGATTTTCAGGCCCTTGCGGGTTTCCAGCCAGCAGTAAATCTCGACGGACAAAATCGCGATGAACATCCCGAGGAACAGGCTGCGGGTGTCGGAGAACTGACGCAGCAGCACGTCCTTCACCACATGCATCTGCCCATCGACCAGCATTTCCACGGTGGTTGGGGTCACGCAGATAAAGCAGATCACCGCCAGCAGGCCAGGGAAAAGTGACTTGATGCCGTTAATACGCCCCAGTTCAATACCGATTAAAAAGACCGCGCCGATATTCAGAAAGTTGAGAGTGGCGTAGTTGAGCGCACTGGTGATGGGCTTTAAGGTCGCGAGAAATGAGAGCGCCTGAAAGCTGGCTAAACCATTTTTTGGATCCAGCACCATGTTGGAGATCAGCACAGAGAATGCCCCAACAATGATGACCGGCATGAGGGTAATAAAGGCAGATTTGATCGCCATGATATAGCGATAGCTATTGAATTTAGTGGCAAAACTGCCCAGAGCGTCGATCAGTTTTTCCTGCAATGCCATAGGGTAATACCTCAGTAAAAGGGCTTTTATTGGATAAGGTGTACAGCCTGCTTCTATTGGCATACCAAAAATAGCTTCACAGCGCTCATGGTTCTGTGATTAAGCTCTCAACACCACAATAGGTATTCCAAATAATGATTTATGACTACTTTGGCATACCACTTATCCTCATTCATTCTGCTCCGGTTTACCGCGACCGAAAAGCGTGATCATGGTGGGGATTTTGCCCTCCCCATCCCGCGTATGTGCCTGACGGTCTGTGATAAACTGCAGACCATTACGTGGAAGCAGGAATTATTCATGGCAACAATGCTGGATGTCTCATTACGGGCGGGCGTGTCGAAAGCCACGGTATCGCGCGTGTTGAACGGCACAGGTCAGGTTAAAGAGAGTACGCGTCAGCAGGTATTTCGTGCGATGGAAGAACTGGGCTATCGTCCCAATTTTCTGGCGCGATCCCTCGCCAACCGTACCAGCAACAGCATTGGCCTGGTGGTCTCTACTTTTGACGGCTTTTACTTTGGTCGTTTGCTGCAACAGGCGTCACGTCAGACGGAAACCCACGGCAAACAGCTGATTGTGACCGATGGCCATGATGCGCCTGAGCAGGAAGAACTGGCGGTTCAAATGCTGGCCGATCGCAAGTGCGATGCCATTGTGCTTTACACGCGCTACATGAGCGAAAAAGCGATCATGAAGCTTATCCATACCGTACAAACCCCGTTAGTCGTCATCAACCGTGAGGTAAGCCAGGCGGCGGATCGCTGTGTCTTTTTTGAGCAGCAGGATGCTGCATTTAAAGCGGTGGATTATCTGATAAGCCAGGGTCATCGCGAAATCGCCTGTATGACAGTGCCCATTCATACCCCAACCGGTAAAGCGCGTCTGATGGGCTATCGTAAGGCACTGGAGAAACACGGTATTCGCCTGGATGAGCGGCGGGTGAAATACGGTGATGCGGGAATGACACGCGGCTATGAGCTGTGCAAAGAGTTGATCGCTGAAAATGTCCCGTTTAGCGCCCTGTTTGCCTGTAATGATGATATGGCGCTCGGTGCGTCCAAAGCGTTACATCAGGCCGGGTTACGCATTCCGCAGGACATTTCACTGTTTGGTTTTGACGATGCCCCCAGCGCAAAATGGCTGGAACCTGCACTTTCATCGGTCTATCTGCCCATCGACAGTATGATTGTTACCGCTATCGACCAGGCAATCCGGCTGGCAAAAAACCAGCCGGTCGAAACGATCCCGCCTTTCACCGGTACGCTGGTACTGCGTGATTCGGTAACAACGGGACCTTATTTCAGTCAGAAAAGCTCCAGCGCCAGTAACTCCTGAATGGTCTGGCGACGGCGAATCAGCCGCGCCACGCCGTGATCAAACAGCACTTCTGGCAGTAGCGGGCGGCTATTGTAGTTAGAGGACATCGACGCACCATAAGCCCCTGTATCGTGAAGCACCAGGTAATCACCTGGCTTCACTTCCGGCAGCGCGCGGGTTTCCACTTTTCCGCCTTCCTGTTGCGTAAACACGTCGCCCGATTCACACAATGGACCCGCGACAACCGTCTCAACATGCGGGGCTTGCGTTAAATCGCGGCCATCTCCGGCCAGGGCGGTAATGTGGTGATAGCTACCGTACATCGCCGGGCGCATCAGATCGCTAAATCCTGCATCGATAAGCACGAAATGGCGCGACCCCATCTCTTTCACACTGCGAACTTGCGCCACCAGCACGCCAGACTCCGCGACCAGGAAACGCCCCGGCTCAATTTCAAGCTTCACAGGATGACCAAGATGGGCGGCGATTTTATCGCGCGCAGCACTCCACAGGCCATAGTAGTGCTCGGTATCGATCGCCTCTTCCCCTTCGCGGTAGGGAATGGAAAGGCCGCCACCGGCTGAGATCGCCTCCAGATCCTGACCAAAGTCGATCACCTGGCGCACCATTGCGCCGCAGACCTGCTCAAGATGACCATAATCCACGCCGGAGCCGATATGCATATGAATGCCTACCAGCGTCAGGTTGTAGCGCTGCAATACCTCCAGTGCGGCGGGCAGATCGCTGTACCAGATACCGTGCTTGCTGTTTTCCCCGCCGGTATTGGTTTTCTGACTGTGGCCGTGACCAAAGCCTGGGTTAACGCGTAACCAGACACGGTGACCTGGGGACATTTTGCCAAGCTGTTCCAGCATGTCTACAGAACCTGCATTCACCGGAATACGTAATTCATGCACCCGCGCCAGCGTCGCGTCATCAATCAGATCAGCAGTAAAGACTATCGCATCGCTGTCGCCTTTTGGATCGTAACCCGCAGCCAGCGCACGTTCGATTTCTCCCAGTGATACCGAATCCACTTTTACGCCCTGCTCACGCATCAGACGCAGAATATGGATGTTGGAGCAGGCCTTCTGCGCAAAACGCACCACGTCAAACTGATGCAGCGCCGCAATCTTCTCACGGACAATCTGCGCGTCATATACCCAGACAGGGCAGCCGAATTCAGCAGGAAGGCGCAGTAAGTTGTCGGCGTTTAAATCGGTATCAGTCTGGTTGAGTGGGCGTGGCATGGTCTTCTCCGGGTATGTCATTTTTTTTATGATTACGCCACAGCATGAAGAGAATAAAAAATATCGTTTTATCGCGAGTCTATGCAAAAATGATATGGAGTGCATTTTCGCCACCAGGAACCTTATGCCCGCCGTCAACTTACGCCATATCGAGATTTTTCATGCGGTCATGACCACCGGAAATCTCACCGAAGCTGCACAGATGCTGCATACCTCTCAGCCGACAGTCAGCCGCGAACTGGCGCGCTTTGAGAAAGTGCTCGGGCTAAAGCTGTTTGAACGTACCCGCGGTCGTCTTCACCCGACGGTGCAGGGGTTGCGCCTGTTCGAGGAAGTGCAACGCTCCTGGTATGGGCTGGATCGTATCGTTAGCGCAGCAGAGAGCCTGCGGGAATTTCGCCAGGGTGAGCTGTCCATCGTCTGCCTGCCCGTGTTCTCCCAGTCATTCCTTCCCTTGCTGCTACAGCCTTTTCTTGCTCGCTACCCGGAGGTGAATCTCACGATTGTGCCGCAGGAATCCCCCCTTCTTGAAGAGTGGCTCTCCGCTCAGCGCCACGATCTCGGTCTGACGGAAACCCTGGCAACCCCTGCGGGTACTGCCCGCACGGAATTGCTGTCATTAGATGAAGTCTGTGTGTTGCCTACAGGACACCCGCTGACCCACAAACGTGTCCTGACCCCTGCCGATTTTCAGGGCGAAAACTACATTAGCCTGTCGCAGACCGACAGCTACCGGCTGTTGCTGGATTCGCTTTTTGCAGAGCATCAGGTGAAACGGCGTATGGTGGTTGAAACGCACAGTGCGGCGTCAATTTGCGCCATGGTGCGTGCAGGTGTGGGAATTGCGGTTGTGAACCCGTTAACGGCGCTGGATTATGCAGGAAGCGGGATTGTGATCCGCCGATTTAGCGTCTCCGTCCCCTTCACGGTGAGCCTGATCCGCCCGCTGCATCGCCCGGCATCTGCGCTGGTTGATGCTTTCAGCGAGCATTTGCAGGGAGGGTTGAGCACACTGACCACACAGCTGGAAAATGTGCTCAACAGCACGCCCGACTCAACGCCGGGCGTCAGCAAACTCAGTTAAAACGTTTTGCGACAGACGCCACACGCTCGCCGAATTTGACTGCGGTATCCAGATCGCCAGTGGCGATCGCACCTGCGTCTGCATCTGACGGAGACTGTACCAGCAGACCGACTGAGCCACCCAGGTTGTTAATGTCCTGACGCGTAGAAGCCAGTGTGTTTGCCGGAGGAAGGCCCAGGCTCACCCAGATCCCGCCATGTTGAGACGCCAGCGTTTGCAGGTACTGCAGCGAAACCTGTTTGTCACCGTTCAGGCTCGCACTGTTGCTGAAACCGGCAAACACTTTGTCCTGCCAACTGCGAACGAACCAGGCTTTAGAGGTCGCATCAGCGAACTTCTTGAACTGCCACGGCACGCTGCCCATATAGGTTGGCGCACCAAAAATAATGGCCTTCGCATCGTTCAGTTTTTGCCAGTCGCTTTCCTGAATATCACCATTGCTGTCAATCGCGATCAGTTCAGCCTTCGCCCCTTCTGCAACCGTTTCGGCTACGCGTTTAGTATGACCGTAACCAGAATAATAGATAACTACAACGCTCATGGTATATCTCCTGATGCAATATTGCTTTGAAAGTCAGTTAATTAAGCCTTGCGCGATACAGCATATTTTCCCGCGCCGAGGAACATAATGCACAGCCCACCCAGAAAATAGAGCGCTTCACTTTCGAGCGCCCATGCCCCCACATCCGTCAGCGAGAAGAATTTCCCCATTCCCACCAACAGCGTGGCGACAAGAATATTGAAGGCATAGATAAATGCAGCCGGACGTGTCAGCCAGCCGATAATGATCAGCACAGGGGTGATGATTTCACCGATAAAAACGCCATAGGCAATAAAGCCTGGTAATCCCTTTTGTTCGAGTAGCGCAGAAATCCAGCCTACACCGTGGTCAATCTTCGCCACTCCATGAAACAACATCAAAATACCGAATGTCAGACGTAGCAACAGGCGGCCAAAATCCGGGTGGTTGGTATAGCGAGTAAATACGGCATCAATAGTATTCAGCATAGTGAATTTTCTTATTTGTCAGCGTGCTATCAAACATTCAACGAACAGCATCGGTCTCCCGAGTTGCCATTTTCGGTTCCCTGGTATCAAATAGAAACCTTACGTCGTTTTATACACGCAAACATTCACTTGCGTAAGAAGGCACTTTTACCTCACCTGGTTACCTCGAGGGAACCACCATGACCGACACCGAAATCGTAAAAACGGATATGCCGCCTTATAACGTCTTCGATGAACGCTGTCCGACACGCGACGTACTGGCACGCATTGCTGACAAGTGGGCTTTATTAATCCTGGCTCGTCTGGAAAACGGACCGATGCGCTTTAACAACTTACAACGGGATATTCAGCGAATTACCAAGAAAGTGCTGACTCAGGCACTGCGCAAGCTGGAACGTGATGGACTGGTTTCTCGGGCCGTGTTCGCCACCGTTCCGGTCACTGTGGAATACAGCCTGACGCCACTGGGCCAGGCGTTAACCGAAACGGTCACGGTGCTGGCCCACTGGGTGGAAAGTAATATGGATGCAATTGTGGCAGCGCAGTCAGCGTATGACGCGGCCAATGCCTCCGCCTGACATACTGGCCGGGTCATGCCCGGCCAGACGTTGCTCAGGAGAGCATAAACTCGACGGCATCCGCCGCATGAATAGCGGCCGTATCAAAGACCGGGATTGGGCTACGCTCAACCGGGACTAGCAGGCCGATTTCAGTACAGCCGAAAATCACCCCTTCAGCCCCTTGCCGCGCGAGTTTGTCGATCACGTTGACGTAGTATTCGCGAGAAGCCTCGCTGAAGGTTCCCAGGCAGAGTTCATCAAAAATGATCTGATTGATCCGCGCCCGATCTGCATCATCCGGAACCAGGCTTTCAATGCCAAACTGGCTGCTCAGTCGACCGCGATAAAAATCCTGCTCCATGGTGTAACGCGTGCCCAGAAGCGCCACACGTGACAAACCTGCTGCGGTAATCGCACGCCCGGTGGCATCCGCAATATGCAGAAAAGGCAGCGGGCAGGCGTCTTCAATGTGCGACGCCACTTTGTGCATAGTGTTGGTACACAGCAGAATACCCTGCGCTCCGGCACGTTCCAGCCCCAGAGCCGCTTGCGCCAGTATGTCACCCGCTTTGTCCCACTCACCTCGCGACTGGCAGAGTTCGATTTCGTGGAAATCAACACTATGCAGTAACAGGCTGGCCGAATGCAGTCCACCAAGACGCTGCTTCACCCCTTCATTAATCAGGCGATAATAAGGAATGGTTGACTCCCAGCTCATTCCACCTAACAGACCGATCGTTTTCATACTGGCTCCTTTATGTTTCTTCCAGTGAAGCAAACTTGTGATCCTGTTTCCAGTTCTTTGGCTATCCGTTTCTTTTTAACTCATGGTGATATAAATTAAATGAAACATTGTTTCATTAGATAACAGGACCGAGATATGTTTATTTTTCACAAAGAGACGACGCTTGACGATCTGGGCAATGGCGTCACACGCCGAATTTTGGCACACAACGGCAAGATGATGGCGGTAGAGGTGAACTTTGAACAAGGCGCAATTGGCCCGATGCACAACCATCCGCATGAACAGTTGACCTATGTGCTTTCTGGAGAGTTCGAGTTCACCATTGGCGATGAAAAGCATGTGGTGACGGCAGGCGATACCCTCTACAAAGAGCCACATATTATGCACGGCTGCGTCTGCCTCAAACCAGGTACGCTGCTTGATACCTTTACCCCTGTCCGCGAAGATTTCCTCAAATAAGTCAAAAGGGCGATGCTTCCACTCGCCCTCTCCTTCTTTTTCCCGTTCAGCATGCCACTGCACTGACCAGATAAAAAAGCCAGAATTCTCTCAATAGGTATCAGCTTAAATGTGATGCCGAACTATCAACATTAGTAGTTAGCATCCAGCGGTTATCATTGTTATTGATCATCACACTGCCATCAAAACGCACTCTTACTGACTGACCTGGTCATACCCGGCCTGAGTAAAAAGTGCCACCTTCCTCACCTTATTGAAACAGCGTTTCGACCTCGATCACATTTCCATCATTAAGCGAATGACGTAGAAATAAATAGCAATAAAATAAAATAAAACGATGTTTTAGTATTCGAGAACAACAGTTCGAGTGTTTTTAAAACCCTGACAGGGCATGTCAGTAAAAACTCAAGAAATGTTCCGAAAAACAGAAGGTAAAGGGAGTAACCACAACGCGCGTCATACCGAATACATCTCCCCAGGCTTTCCCAAAGGCGTGGGGCAACAGCATCACAATCGGATTCCGTTTTAAACCATTGATTGCCAGGTAGGTATGTATGAATGAAAACAAAATGCTGGGGCTAGCGTGGATATCACCCTATATAATCGGGTTGATAATCTTCACCGCGTTTCCCTTTGTTTCATCTTTCTTTCTCAGTTTTACTGATTACGATTTGATGAGTCCTCCGGTGTTTAACGGCATCGAAAACTATCGCTACATGTTTACTGAAGACACGCTCTTCTGGAAATCCATGGGTGTCACTTTTGCATATGTATTTTTAACGATTCCGTTGAAACTGGCATTTGCACTGGGCATTGCGTTTGTTCTTAACTTTAAATTACGCGGCATCGGTTTCTTCCGTACTGCTTACTATATTCCATCCATTTTGGGTAGCTCCGTTGCGATTGCCGTACTGTGGCGTGCACTGTTTGCTATTGATGGCCTGCTGAACAGCTTCATCGGCGTGTTTGGCTTCGATGCCGTGAACTGGCTCGGCGAACCCTCTCTGGCGCTGATGTCCGTGACCTTACTGCGCGTCTGGCAGTTTGGCTCTGCGATGGTGATCTTCCTCGCGGCACTGCAAAACGTTCCACAGTCTCAGTACGAGGCGGCAATGATCGACGGGGCATCTAAATGGCAGATGTTCATGAAAGTGACCGTTCCGCTGATTACCCCGGTCATCTTCTTTAACTTCATCATGCAGACCACGCAGGCGTTCCAGGAATTTACCGGACCGTATGTAATCACCGGCGGGGGACCCACTTACTCCACTTATCTGTTCTCGCTTTACATCTACGACACCGCGTTCAAGTACTTTGACATGGGTTACGGCGCTGCACTGGCCTGGATCCTGTTCCTGGTAGTCGCTGTCTTTGCCGCTATCGCCTTTAAGTCCTCGAAATACTGGGTGTTCTACTCCGCCGATAAAGGAGGCAAAAATGGCTGATATTCAACAACTCTCCACGGCGCGAAGCATCGCAGAGCGCGAAGTTGCCCGCACGCTGCGCAAGGAGAAAATCAACGCCAGTATCCGCTATGTGATCCTGCTGTTTGTGGGTCTGTTGATGCTCTACCCGCTGGTCTGGATGTTCTCCGCGTCGTTCAAACCGAACCACGAGATATTCACCACATTGAGCCTGTGGCCAGCACACGCAACCTGGGATGGCTTTATTAATGGCTGGAAAACCGGGACCGAGTACAACTTTGGTCATTACATGCTTAACACCTTTAAGTATGTAATTCCTAAAGTCATTCTGACCATTATTTCCTCCACCATCGTGGCGTATGGCTTTGCCCGCTTCGAAATTCCGTGGAAGAAATTCTGGTTCGCCACGCTCATCACCACCATGTTACTGCCGAGCACCGTACTGCTGATCCCACAGTATCTGATGTTCCGCGAAATGGGCATGCTGAACAGCTATATGCCACTGTACCTGCCGCTGGCATTTGCCACTCAGGGGTTCTTCGTCTTCATGCTGATTCAGTTCCTGCGCGGCGTACCGCGTGACATGGAAGAAGCGGCGCAAATCGACGGCTGTAACTCCCTTCAGGTGCTGTGGTATGTGGTCGTGCCGATTCTGAAACCGGCCATTATCTCTGTCGCACTGTTCCAGTTCATGTGGTCAATGAATGACTTTATCGGGCCGCTGATTTATGTCTACAGCGTGGATAAATACCCGATTGCACTGGCTTTGAAAATGTCCATCGACGTCACCGAAGGTGCGCCGTGGAACGAAATTCTGGCAATGGCGAGCATCTCCATTCTGCCATCTATCATTGTCTTCTTCCTGGCACAGCGCTACTTCGTACAGGGCGTAACCAGCAGCGGAATTAAAGGTTAAGAGGGAAATATCATGGCTGAAGTTATCTTCAACAAACTGGAAAAGGTTTACTCCAACGGCTTCAAAGCGGTACATGCTATCGACCTTAAAATCGCTGAAGGGGAGTTTATGGTGATTGTCGGGCCATCCGGCTGCGCCAAATCCACCACCCTGCGTATGCTGGCGGGTCTTGAAACCATCAGCGGCGGCGAAGTTCGCATTGGTGAAAAAATCGTGAACAACCTCGCGCCTAAAGAGCGTGGGATTGCGATGGTGTTCCAGAACTATGCACTTTATCCACACATGACGGTGCGCGAAAACCTGGCCTTTGGTCTTAAGCTGAGCAAGCTGCCAAAAGACCAGATCGAATCTCAGGTTAATGAAGCGGCCAAAATCCTGGAGCTGGAAGAGTTGCTGGACCGCTTACCTCGCCAGCTTTCTGGTGGTCAGGCACAGCGTGTGGCCGTGGGCCGCGCGATTGTGAAAAAACCAGATGTGTTCCTGTTTGACGAACCGCTGTCCAACCTGGATGCCAAACTGCGCGCCTCAATGCGTATCCGTATCTCTGACCTGCACAAGCAGTTGAAGAAATCAGGCAAACCGGCTACCACCGTTTACGTCACTCACGATCAGACGGAAGCGATGACCATGGGCGACCGTATTTGCGTGATGAAACTCGGTCACATCATGCAGGTAGATACCCCGGATAACCTCTACCACAAGCCAAAGAATATGTTCGTTGCGGGCTTTATTGGTGCGCCAGAGATGAACATTCGTGCCAGCAAACTGGTGGAACAAGAAGGTCGTCTGCATATCACTATTGGCAATGAAACCATGCCGTTAAACGAGCAACAGCAGGAAAAAGTTGCTCGCTACAAAGATCAGGATCTGTTCTACGGCATTCGCCCGGAATTTGTCTCCCTGTCCGACGAACCTTTTGCCGAGGGTGGCTGTAGCGGCGAGATGGTACGTGTCGAAAATATGGGTCATGAATTCTTTGTGTACCTGAAAGTCGCAGACTACGAACTGACTGCCCGAATTCCTTCTGATGAAGCTAAACCGATGATTGATAAAGGTCTTCATCGTAAGGTGTATTTCAAGTTTGATATGAATAAGTGTCATATTTTTGACGCAAAAACTGAACAGAACATCTCTCTCTAATGGAGTTATAAAAATGAAAAAAGTGCTTTTAAGCGCCGCTATCTCCGCTACCCTGGGACTTACCGCTCTGCCATCGATGGCGAAAGATGTTGATTTACGTATGTCCTGGTGGGGGGGCAATGGCCGCCATCAGGTGACGCTGAAGGCGTTAG
Source organism: Enterobacter sp. RHBSTW-00994 (assembly GCF_013782625.1). Classification (NCBI taxonomy): domain Bacteria; kingdom Pseudomonadati; phylum Pseudomonadota; class Gammaproteobacteria; order Enterobacterales; family Enterobacteriaceae; genus Enterobacter; species Enterobacter sp. RHBSTW-00994. The sequence continues at coordinate 3,807,752 of NZ_CP056199.1, forward strand.
AAGAGTTCCACAAACTGAATCCGGATATTACCGTGAAAGCGGAATACACCGGCTGGGACGGTCACCTTTCCCGTCTGACCACCCAGATTGCGGGCGGTACTGAGCCAGACGTGATGCAAACCAACTGGAACTGGTTGCCGATCTTCTCGAAAAACGGTGACGGCTTCTACGACCTGAACAAAATGAAAGATGTGATCGACCTGACGCAGTTCGATCCCAAAGAACTTCAGTCCACCACCGTTAACGGCAAACTGAACGGGATCCCGATTTCAGTCACCGCACGCGTCTTCTATTTCAACGATGAAACCTGGAAGAAAGCGGGCGTTGAATACCCGAAAACCTGGGATGAGCTGATGGCGGCGGGTAAAGCGTTCGAAAGCAAACTCGGCAAACAGTACTACCCTGTTGTCCTGGAGCACCAGGACACACTGGCGCTGCTGAACTCTTATATGATTCAGAAGTACAACATTCCGGCGGTTGATGAGCAGGCGAAGAAATTCTCGTACAGCAAAGAGCAGTGGGTGGAGTTCTTCCAGACATACAAAAAACTGGTTGATAGCCACGTCATGCCAGACACCAAGTACTATGCGTCGTTTGGTAAGAGCAACATGTACGAAATGAAACCGTGGATCCAGGGTGAATGGGGCGGTACGTACATGTGGAACTCCACCATTAACAAGTACTCCGATAACCTGAAGCCACCAGCCAAACTGGAACTGGGTAACTACCCAATGCTGCCGGGTGCGACGGACGCAGGTCTGTTCTTTAAACCTGCCCAGATGCTCTCGATTGGTAAATCCACCAAAAACCCAGAAGCAGCGGCCAAAGTCATTAACTTCCTGCTGAACAGCAAAGAAGGGGTTGATACGCTGGGCCTTGAGCGTGGTGTTCCACTGAGTAAAGCAGCAGTGCAATTCCTGACGGAAGACGGCACGATCAAAGAGAGCGACCCGTCTGTTGCCGGTCTGCGCCTGGCACAGTCCCTGCCAGCCAAATTGTCCGTATCGCCTTACTTTGATGACCCGCAGATCGTCGCGCAGTTTGGTACTTCTCTGCAGTACATCGACTATGGCCAGAAAACGGTAGAAGAGACCGCAGCAGACTTCCAGCGTCAGGCTGAACGTATCCTGAAACGAGCAATGCGCTAAGTCCTATCCATCATAAATACCCTGCCGCTTTTGCGGCGGGGTATTTTTTTATCTCAAGGAGAGAAAAATGAAAGGCAAAATCATCCCGCTGAATTTTCGCACACGCCTGGACAGTGAAACCGGACACGAAGTGATACGGATGACGCCCCCGCACATTATTTGTCACCGTAACTACTTCTATCAAAAATGTTTTACCCGCGATGGCAGCAAACTGATTTTTGGCGGTGCGTTTGAAGGGCACTGGAATTACTACCTGCTGGATATTGCGCAGCAACAGGCGACCCAACTGACCGACGGTGCAGGCGATAATACCTTTGGCGGTTTTTTATCGGCTGACGACCAGTCCCTGTGGTACGTCAAAAATAACCGTGAACTGAGACTCGTCGATCTTGCCTCGTTCGAAGAACGGATTGTGTACGAGGTCGATGACGAGTGGGTGGCTTACGGAACCTGGGTCGCAAACACCGACTGTACCCGGCTGGTCGGTATCGAAATCAAGAAAAGTGACTGGCAGCCGCTCACCGACTGGAGCAAATTCCGCGCCTTTTACTTTACGCAACCCGAATGCCGCCTCATCAATATTGATTTACGGACAGGTGAAAGACGCGTGATGTTGCAGGAAAAACGCTGGCTCGGACACCCTCTCTATCGCCCGTTTGACGATAATACCGTCGCCTTTTGCCATGAAGGGCCGCGTGATGCGATCGACGCCCGTATGTGGCTGATTAATGAAGATGGCAGCAACGTGCGCAAAGTTCGTCAGCACGCGCCGGGTGAAAGCTTTACCCATGAGTTCTGGGTTCCGGATGGTTCCGCACTTTATTACGTTACCCACAAGGAAAACGATCCACAACGCTATCTGTTCAGTGCCAATCCGCAAACACTGGAGAACCGCCAGTTGATGGCTATTCCGCCTTGCTCTCACCTGATGAGTAACCACGACGGCTCGCTGATTGTTGGCGACGGTGCGCCGCACAACACCGGCGATATTAGCCTGAACGATCCGTTTATCTGGGTATTTGATATTCGTGCGGGAACGCAGAAAGCGATTTGCCAGCACAACACCAGCTGGAAAGTGCTGGATGGCGACCGCCAGGTGACGCATCCCCATCCGTCGTTCTCGCCGGATAACAAATGGGTTCTGTATACATCTGATGAAGAAGGAATGCCTGCACTTTACCTGTGTGCGGTCTGACGTTCTTGTTCTCCCCCTCTCCCGGCCAGAAAGGAGGAGAACTGTATGCCCGGTAAACGTACGCTACCGGGCATTAACCTTACACGCCGATATCACGCAACTTCTCTCCCGCCATCAGCTTGCGTTCAATGTGCTCCAGCGTGACACCTTTAGTTTCAGGAATAAGCCAGAACGTGACGCCAATAAACGCGATATTCAGAACGGTATAGAGCCAGAAGGTTCCCGCTGCGCCAATCGAATCCAGCAAGGTGAGGAACGTCGCGCCAATGATCATGTTCGACACCCAGTTCGTGGTAGTGGAACAGGTGATACCGAAGTCACGGCATTTCAGTGGCTGAATTTCGGAACACAAGATCCACACGACAGGTGCGGCACTCATGGCATAGCCGGCAATACACATCATGGTCATACCAACGGAGAGCCATGAAAGACCGCTCGACGCTGTGCCATTATCGAACTGCATCAGGCAATAGCCCAGGATCAACGTCCCCAGCGCCATTACGCTAAAACCAATTTTCAGCGCGGGTTTACGCCCCGCTTTATCTACCGTGAACACCGCAATAAAGGTGGCGAACATAAAGGTCAGCCCAACCACCAGAGTGGCAATCATCTGCTGCTCCGTCGTGGTGAAACCCGCCATTTTGAAGATGCGCGGCGCGTAATACATGATGATGTTCATCCCGGTAAACTGCTGCATTGCCTGCAACAACATGCCGAGGAACACCGCCCGACGCACGTTGCGGTTCACCTTAAAGAGCGCCCACCCCCCCTGCTTCAGCTTCAGGCTTTCGCGGATTTCATTCAGCTCGTCACGTGCTTTCTCAGAGGTATCACGCAACATCCGCAAGACCTCTTCCGCCTCCACATGACGTCCTTTTTGCGCCAGCCAGCGTGGGCTGTTCGGCAGGAAAACCACCAGAACCATCAGCACCAGGGCGGGAAGTGCCAGCACGCCAAGCATAGCCCGCCAGTTACCGGTGTAGCTAAACCAGGTATCTGACAGAAATGCCAGCACGATACCGAGCGTCACCATCAGCTGATACATACTGATCATTTTGCCGCGTACATTTTCACTGGCCATTTCGGAGAGATACAGCGGCGCAGTGTATGACGCAATCCCCACGGCGACCCCGAGCAGCACGCGGGAAAGCAGTAATAGTTCGATACCCGTGGCGAAAGCGGAGCCCAGTGAGCCCGCAACAAACAAAATCGCCCCGACCATCAGGCTGTATTTACGTCCCAGCCGGAAAGAGAGCCAGCCGTTGAACAGCGCCCCTATGGCGGCCCCCAGCATCATGCTACTGACCACCCACTCCTGCAGGCGGCTACTGAGGGTAAAGTGATCGGTAATAAAGGGTAATGCACCGGCAATCACACCGATATCCAGCCCAAACAACAAGCCTGCCACCGCTGCCGCGATAGAGACGAACTGGTTCATACGTCGGGTGTCGCGCACTGCACCTGGCATAAGGGTAGAGTCATTTATAGATGTCATATTTTCCTGCCTGAACAGCGAAATTCGTTAACTGAAATTACGAGATAGCGAGAAAAAGTGTCAGGCGGGAATTCGCGAAGTTATGGATTATTTGGCTGTGCAATAGCGATCTGTGATGGACATTACAATTTAAACTAATGGTGAATAACAGCTTAATTATGTTAAGTCATTAATTTCAAATAAATAAAACTGTGATGCACGTCATTTATGAATTACTGATATGGATTTTTCATCTTTATCGATATGGATAATGGTAATTTTCAGGCAAAAAAAACCTCCACCCGTGGGCAGAGGGTCTTATTCATGCTGCGGATTAGCGCGCCAGCCAGCCACCATCCACCGCGACGGTATAACCATTGATGTAATCGGATGCTGGTGAGGCGAGGAACACAATCGGCCCCTTCAGATCGTCTGGCAGACCCCAGCGACCTGCCGGGATACGGTCGAGGATCGCCGCACTACGCTCTTCATCCGCACGCAGTTGCTGGGTGTTATTGGTCGCCATGTAACCCGGTGCAATTGCGTTGACGTTGATGCTGTGCTGTGCCCATTCATTCGCCAGCAGACGAGTTACGCCCATCACAGCGCTTTTCGACGCAGTATAAGACGGTACACGGATGCCACCCTGGAAGGAGAGCATGGAAGCGATATTAATGATCTTGCCGCCGTTGCCCTGCGCGATGAAATGCTTCGCCGCCGCCTGAGACATGAAGAACACGCTCTTGATGTTCAGGTTCATGACATCGTCCCAGTCGCGCTCACTGAAGTTGATTGCATCTTCACGGCGGATCAGACCGGCGTTATTCACGAGGATATCAATATGACCAAATTCAGCCACCGCACGATCCAACAGCTCAGGGATCACATCAATTTTACGCAGGTCAGCGGTCAGGCTCAGAAAACGGCGGCCCAGCGCAGTGACACGCTCAATAGTTTCAGTCGGCTCAACAATGTTGATGCCAACAATATCACAGCCCGCTTCCGCCAGACCTAACGCCATACCCTGGCCCAGACCGGTATCACAACCAGAAACGACAGCCACTTTACCTTGCAGAGAGAATGCATCCAGAATCATGTTTTTTCCTTACTCTTTCAGCGCCTGTCACGAACAGGCATGTTTATGCTTAACTGCCCGCGACTAGCGCAGATCTTTAACAGCGACGTGGTCCATGTCATCAAAGACCTGGTTTTCACCGACCATACCCCAGATGAAGGTATAGGCGCGGGTTCCCACGCCTGAGTGAATTGACCAGCTTGGAGAAATCACGGCCTGCTCGTTGTGCATCACGATATGACGCGTTTCCTGCGGCTGCCCCATCATATGGAACACGCAGGCGTCCTCTTCCATGTTGAAGTAGAAATAGACTTCCATGCGACGCTCGTGGGTGTGGCACGGCATGGTGTTCCACAGGTTGCCCGGCTCAAGCTCGGTCAGCCCCATGCTGAGCTGGCAAGTTTCCAGCACATCCGGAACAAAGTATTTGTTGATGGTGCGACGGTTGCTGGTGAGGTTATCGCCCAGCGTGACCGGTGAAACATCCGCTGGAGTCACTTTTTTGGTTGGATAAGCGGTGTGGGCTGGTGCGCAGTTGTAGTAAAACTTAGCGGGCTTACCGCTATCGATACTGGCAAAGATCACCTCTTTTGCCCCTTTACCGACATACAACGCATCGCGATGACCGATTTCATAACAGTGGCCGTCAACGGTGATTGTGCCTGGGCCACCAATGTTTATCACACCCAGTTCACGGCGTTCCAGGAAGTCACTCACGCCCAGCTGTTTGCCCACTTCACCGCCTACAGAGACCATTTTTGCCACCGGCATAATGCCGCCAACGATGATGCGGTCAATGTGGCTATACACCATGGTGTAAGCATCGGCTTCAAACACCTTTTCAACTAAAAACTCATTGCGCAGTGCCTGGGTATCCAGCGTCTTAGCATGCGCGCTGTGGATGCTTTGTCTGACGTCCACATTACCCTCCAGAATTGATCGTGCCCAAAGGTAAAGATAATTAACGAAACAACGTTCCGTTTTCTCGATTGGCACATAGTATCTGCTGAGAAATGGCTTTTCAATTACATTTAAAACAACGTTTCAATTTTTCCGCATCTTAATGCCAAAAGTGTAGTTCCGATCACGATTGTTGGGAGGTTGACGCAGAAGCGCCTAATGAGATGGTCTGGAATGTTTAAATATTTATGATAATTAACAATGCATTATAAAACCTTCAAAATTTGACGGCATAAAAAACATTCGGTGCTAAAAATCAAAGATACGGATCGGTATTTCTCTTTTTCTTATAAATTGAGTCACCAGTCACACATAATGAAACGATGTTTTGATATTTTATCGCTTGGTTTTTAACTTATCTTTCATTCAGGTTCGGCGGTGACTATCCTGCCGCCGATATAAAGGAGTGCATCATGGCTAAAGGTATGCGGGTCAAGCTGAACTATGAGACCAGCCGCGATCCGGATACAGGCGTGGAAATCACACGTCTGACCCCACCCGAAGTAACCTGTCATCGCAACTACTTCTATCAGAAGTGCTTTTTCAATGATGGCAGCCACCTGCTGTTCGCGGGGGAGTTCGACGGCCACTGGAACTACTACCTGCTGGATCTGAATAAAGCAGAAGCCGTACAGTTGACCGAAGGTGCAGGCGATAACACGTTTGGTGGCTTCCTCTCTCCGGACGATAAATCCTTCTACTATGTGAAGAATGACCGCACGCTACTGGAAGTGAATTTGCAGACGCTGGCCGAGCGCGAAGTGTATCGCGTTTCTGACGAATGGGTTGGCTACGGTACCTGGGTGGCAAACAGCGATTGCACTAAGCTGGTCGGTATCGAGATTGCGAAAAGTGACTGGACACCGCTCAACGACTGGAAAATTTTCCACGAATTCTTCCACAAAGGGCCACACTGTCGCCTGCTGCGCGTGGATTTGAAAACCGGTGAAAGTGTCACGATCCACGAAGAGAAAAACTGGCTGGGTCATCCTATTTACCGCCCTTTCCATGACGACACCGTCGCCTTCTGCCACGAAGGACCGCATGATTTAGTTGATGCCCGCATGTGGCTGGTCAATGAAGACGGCAGCAACGTGCGCAAAGTGAAAGAACATGCTGAAGGCGAAAGCTGCACCCACGAATTCTGGGTTCCGAATGGTTCTGCACTGGTCTATGTTTCCTATCTGAAAGGCAAACAGGGCCGTACCATTTACAGTTTTAACCCGGACACTGGCGTTAACGAAGCCGTGATGCAGATGCCAGCCTGTTCTCACCTGATGAGCAACTTCGACGGTACGCTGCTGGTTGGTGATGGTTCAGGTACACCTGTCGATGTGAAGGATACCAGCGGCTACACCATCGATAACGACCCGTATCTTTATGCCTTTGATGTGGCGAAAAAAGCGTACTTCCGTATTGCCCGCCACGACACCTCCTGGGCGACGGTGGCAAACAGCCGCCAGGTTACCCACCCGCATCCATCCTTTACCCCGGATGATAACGCGGTTCTGTTCAGTTCCGATAAAGACGGCAAACCTGCGCTCTATATCGCGAAACTCCCCGAGCAACCTGAAATGTTGCATGCATGATTTGAGTTAGTGTTTCTGTAACTGGCCTTGCCCTCCCGCGCGGAGGGCTTTTTTTGCCTGTTATCACCGTTACCCATGTATCCGATCTAAAGTGTTACTCATGTTTCCGGTTCATATCGCAGCGCCGCCACCCGGCATTTTTCTCCACACAAAAAAACCGGCTCACGTGGAGCCGGCTTTTTCCCGGAGATATTGCTTATTATTTATTAGAACGAATATGCCACGCCTAAACGGAAACGGGTCTGACGTTCATCGGTATCTTTCACACCGACGTTACCCACTTCAACATAAGGGGCCCAGTTTTTATCCAGTTTGTACGCCAGCTTGGCGTTATATTCGTTGGAGTAGTCTTTGTTGTTATTACGAATCATACCTTCTGAGCTCTTCGCGTAGACGTAGTTCAGTTCGGTACGGAAATCGCCCATTACCCAACCTACCCATGCATCACCACGGTTAACTTTGTCATCTTCTTTATTAGAGCTTGATGGGTAGCGGGTATATTCATAACGGTAACGAGCGGCAACGTAGAAGCCATTATCGAAGCTATATTGCAAATGCAAATTTGGTTTATATATTGTTCGGCTGTCATTACTTTCAATTGTGAAAGCCGGAGTCAGCGCAATATTATCGGTCGCTTTCCAGCGCCAACTAATTTGATCTTCGTGACCGTTACCAACGACATCCGCAAATGGCTGATCGGCTTTATCGCCACCTGATTTCCACTTCGCTTCAACAGAGAAACCTAAGCCATTCGCAAAACGGTGTGAAACAGAAACACGGTCGGCGTTAGAGCCGCTGTCAATGTATTCATGACGCAGATCGACGGTAACGGCCTGAGCCGCAAAAGACGCACCAACAAGAGAGGCAAGGACCAGAGATTTCTTAAACATGAAAAACCCTCAATTAAAATAACGTTTCGTTTTTATGGAACTGCAGTTTATTTTTTATATAACGTTATTTTAGTGACCAAGATCGTAATTATTTGTTTCATTTTTTTTGGCAAGGATCGACGTGACACCCATCAACAAAACAGGGTCATTAACGTTAAATTTCAGGAGGAAGATCACACAAAAAAAGTCATCATGATCATTATTCAACGCGCAAGAATTACAGAGGGATTGAGAATTCACTGATGAGTATAAAAATGTCGTTCAGGAGGCAAAAAAAACTCCCTGGCGGGAGGTTTTTCTGAGTACAAAATGGAGAAAAGATGATTATCGCTCGATCGCTAGCGCAACGCCCTGCCCGCCCCCAATACACAACGTGGCAAGCCCTTTGCGGGCATCACGTTTTATCATTTCGTGAACTAATGAAACCAGAATACGGCAACCGGATGCCCCAATCGGGTGACCCAACGCAATTGCCCCACCGTTAACATTGACGCGTTTCGGGTCCCACTCCAGCATTTTACCCACTGAAATGGCCTGCGCCGCAAAGGCCTCGTTGACTTCAATCAGATCCACATCGCCCAGCGCCCATCCGGCACGTTCCAGACAGCGACGGGTCGCATAAACGGGTGCAATGCCCATTAATGCTGGATCAACGCCGACGCTGGCAAAAGCCTTAATACGTGCCAACACGGGTAAATCCAGCTCCAGCGCTTTGCTTTCACTCATCATCATCACCGCCGCTGCACCGTCATTGATGGAGGAGGCGTTACCCGCAGTCACCGATCCCATAGTTTCAAAGGCCGGATTTAACATTGCCAGCCCTTCAGCACTGGCATCGGTGCGCGGTTGTTCATCGGTGTCGACGATCGTGTTTTCACCCGACTGACGGTGAGTATGAACGGGGACGATTTCATCGCGGAATCGCCCGGAATCGATAGCCGCACGGGCTTTTTGCTGTGAACTGAGCGCATAGGCATCCTGAAGCTCACGGCTGATACCATACTCCCGCGCCAGGTTTTCTGCCGTTACGCCCATATGGTAATCATTAAATGCATCCCACAGCCCGTCATGTACCAGGCTGTCAATCAACTGGCTATTGCCCAGTTGCGCGCCGGTACGGCTGTCGGTGAGAACATGGGGCGCGCGGCTCATGTTTTCTTGCCCACCGGCAATCACAACATCCGCCTCACCACACTGGATGGCTTGCGTTGCAAGATGCAGCGCTTTCAGGCCTGAGCCACAGACGTCATTAATCGTGATCGCGGAGACCGTGTTAGGCAACCCGCCTTTGAGCGCTGCCTGACGCGCAGGATTTTGCCCCGCACCAGCCGTCAGCACCTGGCCGAGGATCACCTCATCGATTTCATGTGTCGCGATCCCGCTGCGTTCCACCAGTGCTTTCACCACCACGCTGCCCAAATCAACGGCAGAGTGACGCGCAAGCGCTCCCTGAAAACAGCCGATAGCTGTACGCAACGCACCCACTATAACGACATCTTTCATCACGACCTCTGTATAAAATGACATGACGATAGTAGAGTATTGTTATCAACAATTGACGCAATTGTTTAAAAAAAGTGAGTTTAATCACAAAGGATTAGCGTGCATCCTGCAAATACTGGCGCAACCAGCTTCCGGCAATGCCTGGTGGAGAGCGCTTGTTCCATAAGAGATCGATAGCGATCGAGCGTGGCCAGCCAGGCACATTCAGTTGCACCAGCGATTTCGCCGCGGCGAATTCATCCACCAGCGCACAAGGTAATGCGCACCAGCCAAAGCCCTGTACCGCCATACTCAAGAGTAACAGGTAATTCGGTGCTGACCAGACCGGCCCCCGGGCAACAGCGGGCTCTCGTTCAAGATAGGTGTTTAGCCGCAGCTCACGCCAGCCATGGAGTTCATCGGCTTCTGTTTGCGGTTGCCCTGCCAGTGGATGCGTGGTCGAGACATAAATCGCCATTCGGGTCTGCATGGGAAGCCGTGTCACACCAATTCCGGTAGGATAACTGTCACGTGCTTCCGTCAGGCCAACCTGCGCCCGCTCTTTCTGGAGCAGATCGATAACATCCTCATCCTCACCAATCAGGCATTCAAATTCCGTATGAGGAAAACGCTGGTCGAACTCGCTCATCAGGTTTTCCAGCACATCCGGGTTCAGTGTATCCGACAACACAAATGTCAGGCGCGCCTCCGTTTGCGCTGTCAGTGACACCGCCAGCTCATCGAGCCTCGCACTGGCGGCGAGGATCGACTGCACGTACCCCAACACCTGCTCACCCTGTGCGGTAAGCACAGGCTGGCGTGCCGAGCGATCAAAAAGCTCAAACCCCAGATCGGCTTCAAGATTTGCTATCGAGGTACTGATGGTGGACTGACTCTTACGCAGGCGACGGGCGGCAGCAGAGAAAGAGCCTGCAGCAACCGTTTCAACAAATGCGATTAAGGCTTCAGGGGAATAGCGCATGAAGTATCTACTTTATCGATGGATACTATCTTTTATATATCATCTTTAGCGATAAAAATAGGCCACAACACCGCCCATCCCGGCGAATCAATGAGGTCTACCGCTATGCAACATCAAGATACACTCCAACGTAAATTGCCGGAGCGGATCTTCCATGCCGTCTGCTTTGAAGGAATTGCGACGGCTATTCTCGCCCCGACGGCAGCGTGGTTAATGCAGCGTTCCGTTGTCGAAATGGGCGGACTGACCATTATTCTGGCAACTACGGCGATGCTCTGGAACATCATCTATAACTTCGGATTTGACCGTTTCTGGCCAGTTCAGCGCGTCACGCGGACGGCAAAAGTACGTGCGCTACACGCTCTGGGCTTCGAGTGCGGCTTTATTGTGATCGGCGTGTCCATTGTCTCCGCCGTTCTGGGCGTCACGCTGCTTCAGGCATTCACGCTGGAAATAGGTTTCTTCCTGTTCTTCCTGCCATACACCATGTTCTATAACTGGGCATATGACACTCTGCGTGAGAAATTCATCAAACGACGCCAGCAACGACGCGCCCTCGCAAGCTAATGCCCTCCTGGCCGGAACCCGTGTCCGGCCACTACCTGCCAAGTCAGTTACGCCCTCCAGCCATAATTATGGTAAATTGCACTCCTTTTTGTTCGTTTTATAGTTGATACGTTGCTCTAATGTCGAAAATTTGGTCAAAAGAAGAGACTCTCTGGAGTTTCGCCCTCTATGGCACAGCCGTGGGCGCAGGAACGCTGTTCTTGCCCATCCAGCTTGGCTCCGCAGGCGCAATTGTCCTGTTTATTACCGCCCTTGTGGCCTATCCATTAACCTACTGGCCGCATAAAGCGCTGGCGCAATTTATCCTGTCCTACAAAACAAACGGGAATGAAGGGATCACCGGTGCGGTCACTCACTACTACGGAAAAAAGATTGGGAATCTGATCACCACCCTCTACTTTGTCGCCTTCTTTGTGGTGGTGCTGATCTACGCTGTCGCGATCACCAACTCAATGACTGAACAGCTGGCGAAACATATGACGGTCGACACCGCCGTGCGCATGCTGGTAAGTTTTGGCGTGGTGCTGGTGCTGAATCTGATCTTCCTGATGGGACGTCACATCACCATAAAAGTGATGGGTTTTCTGGTATTCCCGCTGATCGCCTACTTCCTGTTTGTCTCGATCTACCTGACGGGAAGCTGGCAACCATCGTTGCTTACCAGCCAGATGGCGTTTGATCAACACACGCTTCACCAGGTCTGGATTTCGATCCCGGTGATGGTTTTCGCTTTTAGCCATACCCCGATTATCTCGACGTTTGCTGTTGATCGCCGGGAGAAGTACGGTGATTCCGCCATGGGTAAATGCAAAAAAATCATGAAGGTGGCGTACCTGATCATCTGTCTGAGCGTACTGTTCTTCGTGTTCAGTTGCCTGCTCTCTATCCCGCCGTCTTACATTGTGGCGGCAAAAGAGGAAGGGGTAACGATTTTGTCAGCGCTGTCGATGATGCCCTCCTCTCCGGCCTGGCTCGGCATTTCCGGGATTGTGGTTGCCATCGTCGCGATGTCGAAATCGTTCCTGGGAACCTATTTTGGGGTGATTGAAGGGGCGACCGAGATCGTGAAATCATCCCTGAATCAGGTCGGCGTCAAGAAGAGTCGTGCCTTTAATCGCGCGATTTCTATTTTAGGTGTGTCGCTGGTTACGTTCGTGGTTTGCTGCATTAACCCGAATGCAATCTCGATGATTTACGCCATCAGCGGCCCGCTTATCGCCATGATCCTGTTTATCATGCCAACGCTCTCGACGTATCTGATCCCGTCCCTGAAACAGTACCGTTCCATCGGCAATCTGCTGACGCTGATTGTCGGCGTGCTGTGTGTATCCGTGATGTTCGTCGGTTAATGGCCTTCGTGCCCGGCGCTATGCCGGGCGCGTCTTGCCATACAGAACATGCTGCGAAAGCCTGTCCCTCGTCGTCAGGGCCGGGTGAGCAAACTCGCCACGTTTTTCCATGCCCAACCGCTTCATCAGACTCTGTGAGGGCACATTCAATACGGAGGTAAATGACACCACTTCAGCTAACGCTAATTGTACAAACGCGTAATCCAGACACACCTGCGCCGCCTCTGTTGCCAGTCCCTGATGCCAGAATCTCTTATCCAGCCGCCAGCCGATTTCAGTGCAGGGTGAAAACGCGAACCGATCTGGCTGAGGATGCAGGCCAACACAGCCCACAAACTCGCCGTTTTCTCTGGACTCAACGGCCCAGAATCCCCATCCGCGTTCCTCAATTCCGTCACGAAAGCGGGCCGCAAGGCTATCACTCTCATCGCGTGTGAGCGTTGCGGGGAAAAAACGCATCACCTCAGGATCGCCATTCAGCGCCGCAAAAGGGGCAAAATCGTCCTCATGCCACTGACGTAAAATCAGGCGCGGCGTAGTGATAATCGGTTTATCCACGACTCAGTGTCTCCAGCGGAAAAGGCCTGTCCTGCACCACCGTTTTCATTACCAGCGTCGAGCGCAGATGCTGAACACCGGGCATTGCGGACAGCTTCTCGTCATAGAGTTTCTGGAAAGCAGGCAGATCACGCGTCACAACGTGCATCAGATAATCAGGATCGCCAAACAGCCGTTGCGCCAGCACAATTTGCGGGATCGCTTCAACGGCCTCTTCAAACGCACTGACCGCTTTTTTATCGCCCTCTTTAAGCGTCGCGAAGACAATCGCCAGAAAGTTAAACCCCATTTTGGCCGGATCAAGGTTGGCACGGTAGCCGGTAATCGCTCCACTTTGCTCCAGCGCACGTACACGCCGGTGGCATGGCGAGAGACTCAGGTTGACCCGCTCCGCCAGCTCAGTGAGAGATAAGCGGCCATCGGCCTGTAGTTCAGCAAGAATTTTTCTATCAATGCTATCCATCTGGAAGATTTTCTCAATTTCACCGTATTTTCAGCATAACATTGAAAGCTCATTTCATGCGGATATCGATATTCTTTCTCTCCACTGAAGCGGTTTCTAAGGAGAAAGTAAGACGATGGACATGAGCGTTATTGCCGGGTTTTGGATCGTGTCTTTCCTGCTTATCATGACGCCAGGGGCAGACTGGGCCTACACGATCAGTGCCGGAATTAATGGACGCCGCATTGTTCCGGCGGTCATCGGCCTAATGTCCGGGCATCTGCTTGCCACTATCATTGTGGTAGCAGGCGTTGGTGTCATGATTGCCCGTCATCCAGTGGCACTATCGGTACTGACAATCGCAGGTGCGTTCTATCTCCTGTGGCTTGGGATCTCACTTCTGCGTCATCCTGCAACACCTCAGGAAGCGCAGCAGCAGTCCGGAAGCTGGAATCAATGGGCAGTAAAAGGGCTGTGTATTAGCGGCCTGAACCCGAAAGTCTTCCTGCTGTTTCTGGCTTTACTGCCACAGTTTACAGATCCAAAAGGAAGCTGGTCGATAGCACTACAGATGTCTGCGCTTGGTATGATGCATCTCATCACCTGCACGCTGGTCTACCTGCTGGTCGGTTATGGTTCCAGGACGGTGTTAGCTGCGCGTCCACAGGCGGCACGCCTGGTTAGCACCGCATCGGGTGGGATCATGGTGTTGATTGCGGCCATATTACTTCTGGAGCAGATGAGATAAAAAAACACCGGCTATTGCCGGTGCTGTATCACGCGCGGATATCGTCGTATTCCCGCGTGCTATCAAACTCATGTTTGGCAAATGGACAGAGCGGGATGATTTTACGGTTCTCACCGCGCATTTTTGCCACCACTTTCGCCACCAGCTGCTTGCCTACGCCCTGCCCTTTAAGGCTGGGATCAACATCCGTATGTTCGATAATACTCAGATGCTCGCCAGTCGGAACGAAGACAATCTCAGCAACCTGATTTCCCTCGGCATCGTTCACATAAAATTTGTTATGGCCTTCCAGAATATCCATGGTTCCTCGCTTATTTTTGGCGATACGTCAGCGCACCGCTTGGGCAGGTATCAATCACACGTACAACCGTTTCAACATCGACTTCATCCGGCGCGATCCAGGGCTTACGTTTCAGGTTGAACAGCTTCGCACTGCCCCGCACGCAGTTCCCTGAGTGTTTGCAGATCCCGGTATTGAAGTAGACATCAATTTTCTCACCGGTATAGGCCCGAAACCCCGCGTCCAGTAGCTCTTTATCCACGACATTGCCTCTCTATTTTTTATGGTAATACACGAAGCATAGCCTCCCGGAAAACTGATGGCTATGAACTCAAAAAACGAAAAGCCAGCTCACAACTCTGCCTTTGTCATATTACGCCTGGGATAACCTCATGCTAGGCTCCGCGAATGTCTCTCTTTTGTATTACTGCCGCAGGTTGTATGAAACGCAGACTCACTTTTCAGGTGAAACTCTTTTTATCACTGGTTTCCTTTTCCTGCCTGCTATTAGCCCTGCTGGGGGCGATCCTGTTTCATTTTATTGACCGCCAGCTGCATCACGATCTCGGCCAGCGCGCGCGCGTCCAGGCAAGTGAAATTGCGCTCATGCCGGGCCTTGCGGAAAAAGTGGCGGCGAGAGATATCTCCGGGATTGCCCGTTTAATTCAGCCTTTGCGGGATCAGAGCGACGCCAGTTATATTGTGATTGGTGATACAGACGAACAACACCTGTATCACTCTGAATCCCCGGAGCGGCTTAACTTACCCATGATTGGCGGGGACAATGCCGAGGTGTTACAGGGGAAAACCATTATTTCCGTCCGCAAAGGCGGAATTGGCGTGTCATTACGCAGTAAAGCCCCTGTCTTTAATGCGCAGCATCAGGTTATAGGGATTGTTTCGGTCGGCTATCTCACCTCGTATATCGCCAATATTAATGCCCGTATTCTCTGGCAGGCGGGTTTATATGGCCTCGCCCTTTTGCTCCTGTTATTTATCTTTTCCTGGCTATTTACCCGCAATCTCAAAAAACAGATGTTCCGCCTTGAGCCAAAAGATATTGCCCTGCTGGTTCAGCAACAAAAAGCGCTACTTGAGGCCATGTACGAAGGAATATTTGCGGTTAACGATGAGAAACAACTTATTTTAATCAACCGCGCGGCACGGGAATTACTGGATATACAGCAGAATGAAAAAGAGCTTATCGGCAAGCCACTGGCCGATGTTCTGCAAACGCCACCAGGTTTCTTTTCTCAGCCGCATGATGCCGCAGACACTGACCGCCACGACCAGATTGCCGTGTTAAATCAACGCGAGGTCATCGTTAACCGCGTGGCGATAGAACTGGAGCCAGGCGCAGCACGTGGGTGGGTATTCAGTTTTCGTGATAAAAACGATATCAACACGCTCAGCAGTCAGTTAAGCCAGGTCAGGCGCTACGCCGACAATTTACGCATCATGCGCCATGAGCAACTTAACTGGACTGCGACACTCGTGGGGCTGTTGCAGATGCAGCATTATGATGAGGCGATACGCTATATTCAGGCGCAATCGGAAGGTGCGCAGAAGGTACTGGATTTTGTCTCAGCACATTTTACCTCCCCGGCGTTGTGTGGCCTACTGCTGGGAAAATACGTGAGCGCGCGTGAAAAAGGTATCGAACTCCTGTTCGATCCTGCGTGCCAGTTAACCCGCCTTCCGGCAGCGCTCAACGAAACCGAACTCATGTCGGTGATAGGCAACCTGCTGGATAATGCCGTTGATGCCACCCTGAACGCCCTGGTTCCCGCAGCGGTTGAACTCTATATTTCTGACAGAAACCAGGAGCTCCTGATTGAAATCGCCGATCGCGGGTGTGGCGTGGATGACGCCATGAAACCTCATATTTTTGAGCAGGGATTCAGCAGCAAGCCCGCCAGCAGTAACGAAATAGTCGGCTCTGAGCACGGTATCGGCTTATTTCTGGTAGCAGGATATGTCGATAAGGCAGGTGGCAGTATCGAAATCAGCGATAACACCCCACAAGGCACTATTTTTTCTGTGTTTATTCCATACACACGTCCAATTCGACAGGGCTAAAGCATGACCACTACCCGGCCAATTGATGTTGTCATTGTTGAGGATGAACCGCACCTCGCTGAACTGCATCGTGAGTACATCGAACAGAATTTTCATTTACGGATTGTCGGCATCGCCGCTTCGCTGGAGCAGGCCCGCATGCTGATCGCGCAGTACCAGCCGCGCCTCATTCTTCTCGACAACTACCTCCCGGATGGTAAAGGTGTGGAGTTGATCGACAGCCCGCTACTGAAAAGTATTGAGTGCGCCGTGATTTTCATCACCGCCGCCAGTGATATGCAAACCTGCAGCCATGCGATGCGCAGCGGCGCTTTCGACTACCTGATTAAACCCGTTTTTTTCCAGCGCCTGCATGCATCGCTGGAGCGTTTTATGCGCTTTATTCACACTGTGCGGCAGGTCAAAGTGGTTGATCAACATGCCCTGGATCGTCTCTTTAACTTGCCCACAGCGGAATCCTCCCCTTCGCCCTCCACTAAAGGGATCGAGCCGAATACCCTGGAACGGATCAAGCGCTTTTTCGCAGACAACCCAGAGAGAAACCTGTCGGTGGAAGAGGTTGTAGATAACGTGGGCATCAGTAAAACAACGGGCCGCCGTTATCTGGAATATTGTGTGGAGAGCGGTTTGATCAGCATCGAAATGCTGTATGGCAATATTGGCCATCCGAGAAGGCTGTACCGAAAAGTCCCCAACGCGGAATAATGCCCGGCAAGGGGGCTGCATTCGCCCCTTTTTTTGCGGATTTAATGGTGTTAATTGCCGAAACAACGCCGACTATCACACTTCAGACCCGGAGCTTTCTCCCCCCTATTGCCTGCCTTGCGCCATACGCTATGTTGACCATTAGTTCCTCAAATGTAACTAAAAGGTTAATTATAATGTCGAACATATTCCGCATCTCTCTGATTACCGCTGCTGTATTGATCTCTTCCTCTGCAATGTCTGCCTTACCGCAGGGCTACCCTGCTGACTATCAAAAAGTCGTGGATGCTGCGACTAAAGAAGGCAAAGTGGTGGTGTATTCCACTACCGATACCAAAGCTGCGGGTCCGCTGATCGAAGGCTTCGAAAAGACCTACCCAGGCATTAAAGTTGAATACAACGATATGAACAGCACTGAGCTGTACAACCGTTTTATCAGCGAACAAGCTTCCGGTGGCGGAAGTGGTGATGTGGTCTGGAGTTCATCGATGGACACAGGGCTGAAGCTGGCCACCGACTATGCGCAGGAATATCAGTCTCCTGAGCAAGGTCAGTTACCAAAATGGGCCGTCTGGAGTAATAAAGCCTACGGGACAACCTACGAACCCGTGGTCTTCATCTATAACAAACGTCTGATCCCGGCAGGTGACGTTCCTGATTCCCATGCAGCACTGGCGAAGCTTATCGCCAGCCAGCCAGACAAATTCAAGAGCAAAGTCACGACCTACGACATCGAAAAATCAGGTCTTGGATTTATGCTTTCTGTTCAGGATTTCAAAGCCGATCCCAACTACTTCAAAACGCTGACTGACGTTGCCAAAGGCGGCTTAGCGGTACAGTCCTCCACCGGGACGATGATGGAGCGCGTCTCATCCGGGGAGAACCTGATCGGTTTCAACATCCTGGGTTCTTACGCCGAAGCCCGTGCGAAAACCGATCCATCGCTGGGGATCTCTTATCCGAAGGATTACACCCTGGTCCTGTCACGCGTCTCCTTCATCAGCCAGCAGGCGCAAAACAGCAATGCCGCCAAACTGTGGCTGGACTATGTCCTTTCCGAAAAAGGGCAAAGTATTCTGGCGAATCAGGCGGATATTCCCTCTATTCGTAACGATATCGACGGTAAAAATGATATCGACGGCATGACCAAAATGCTGGGTAATGCGCTGAAACCGATTCCGGTTGATGAAAGCCTGCTGGAATACCTGCAGCCGAAAAAACGTCTGGATTACATCAAACAGTGGCGTGAAGCCGCGGCCAAATAGAGCCATGACAACGCGCGACGCGTGCCGCCGCGCTTCTTTTCACTTACCTGATTTCATTTGTCTGGGTTCCAACACCAGGGATACTCTATGAATGCATTACACCGAAAGTGGCAAAGCCTGCCGCGTGGCATCGTAGTGTTGATAACCGCTCTGGTTATCTACATTCCGCTGTCGTTCATCGTGATACAGAGTTTTTTATCTGCGCCGTTTTTTTCGCCAGCAAAAGCGTGGAGCTTCGAATCATTCGAATTTATCTTCACCGACCCGGATTTCTATAAGGCGCTCAAAAGCGGCTTTATCCTCGCCTTTGGCCTGGTGGCCATCGCCATCCCGCTTGGCGGAATACTGGCATTTTTGATGGTACGTACTGATTTACCCGGCAGACGTCTGATTGAACCGCTGATCCTTGTGCCCATCTTTGTGTCTCCTATGGTTCTGGGCTTTGGCTACGTTGTCGCGGCCGGTCCCGTCGGGTTCCTGTCGCTGTGGGCGCAGGCACTGATTGGGTTTGTTCCCTGGAACATTTACGACATGTCGAGCATCGTGGTCATCGCCGGACTGACGCATGTTCCGCATGCCTACCTTTATATCTCTTCGGCGCTGCGCAGCGTGGGCTCAGATGTTGAAGAAGCCGCGCGTATCGCCGGCGCCTCTCCGTTACAGGTGATGACCGCCGTCAGTTTACCGATGGTTCGCCCGTCCATTCTGTATGCCGTTGTACTGCTGTTTTTCCTCGGTCTGGAAGTGTTCGGGCTGATGCTGGTGTTGGGCGATCCGGAAGGCAATATGGTGCTGGCAACCTACCTTTACCAACTCACCAACAAACTCGGTACACCGTCCTATCACCTGATGGCTGCGGTCGCGGTGGTACTGATCTGCATCACCATTCCACTGGTCATGCTTCAACGTCGGCTGATGCGCACCGCCAACCGTTTTGTCACCGTCAAGGGTAAAGCCTCACAGGCTCGCGCCTTACCCCTCGGAAAATGGCGCTGGGTCGCGGGGGCGGTCGTGGCGTTCTGGTTGACCGTGACGATTGGCGTTCCTTTGCTGGGCGTCGTACTGCGTGCGTTTATCTCCAACTGGGGGGTTGGGGTGTCTCTCTGGGATGAACTTTCCCTGAGCACCTTCCGGACCATCTGGGCACAGCCAAACCTGCTGCGCGCCATTGTTAACTCCATGGCTATAGGGGTATTTGGCGGCGCACTGGCGGTCGCCTGCTATCTGTTTGTCGGTATTGCGATGCACCGTAAACCTGACAATACCACCCGTTTTCTCGATTACAGCGTTCTGGTTCCCCGCGCAGTTCCCGGCCTGCTCGCCGGGCTGGCATTTTTATGGGTCTTCCTGTTCCTGCCGATGTGGCTTGATAACGCGCTGAAGTCAGGTTGGTTATCCGGAATGCCCTGGTCTGAATGGCTGCGCGATAACCTGGTCGTCTGGTTGCGCTCGTTACGCAGCACCATTTTCAGCGTCTGGCTGGCCTACACCGTGGTGTGGATGGCATACGGGTTACGGCTTATCTCCTCAACGCTGTTGCAGGTCGGGCCTGAACTTGAAGAGGCGGCACGCAGCACTGGCGCGACACGGGGTCAAATTACCCGCCATGTCACCATTCCGTTATCACGCTATGGGCTTATTGGCTCGTGGTTACTGATGTTCCTGATATTTGAGCGTGAATATTCAACAGGGGTGTACCTGCTTTCCCCTGGAACAGAAACCATTGGGTCAATGCTGGTCTCTCTGTGGGCGGCCGGGGCGATTGATATCGTAGCTGCGCTCTCCTTTATTAACATCCTGCTGGTCGTGGTAGGTCTGGGTATTGCCCTTCGCTTTGGAGTCAAATTACATGATTGAATTATCGGTCGACGATCTGCACTTAACCTACGGCGATAACCCGGTGTTAAAAGGCGTTTCTATGAATCTGAAGCGCGGGGAAGTTGTCTCCTTACTTGGCCCATCAGGCAGCGGTAAAACTACACTGCTGCGCGCCGTGGCCGGTCTGGAAAAACCTACTCAGGGTTCGATTGTTATTGGCAAAAATAAGGTCTACGACGGCACGCCACGCAGTGAGATCCCAGCGGAAGAGCGTAACCTGGGACTGGTGTTCCAGTCTTATGCGCTCTGGCCGCACAAAACCGTGTTTGAGAATGTGGCCTATCCGCTGAAACTGCGAAAAGTCGCCGCGAAAGAAATCGAACAACGGGTTCAGGGGGTGCTGGATCAACTGGGTCTTGGTCATCTTGGCAAACGCCACCCCCACCAGCTTTCTGGGGGGCAGCAACAGCGTGTAGCAATTGGTCGGGCGCTGGTCTATAACCCGCCGGTGATCCTGCTGGATGAGCCGCTGTCTAACCTTGATGCAAAACTGCGTGAAGAAGCCCGCGTGTTCCTGCGCGAGCTGATCATCAAACTGGGGTTGTCCGCACTCATGGTCACACACGACCAAAATGAGGCCATGTCGATTTCTGACCGTATTCTGCTGCTCAACAATGGCAAGATTGAACAGCAAGGTACGCCACAGGAGATGTACGGTTCACCGAAAACCCTGTTTACGGCAGAATTTATGGGGAGCAATAACCGCCTGCACGGTAAAGTCACTGAAGTACGCGATGGCAAAGCGCGCATCGAAGGGCGTGGCTGGGTGCTGAGGGGACAGGCGGGTGAAGGTGTGAAAGCGGGTCAGGACGCAACTGCGGTGATCCGTGTTGAGCGGGTGGAGCTCGTGGGTGAGCCGGGTGAAAACCAGCTTGAATTACCGCTGCTCACCAGCATGTATCTTGGCGATCGCTGGGAATATCTGTTCCGAACGTCAGAAGATGATTTTGTCATTCGGGCCTACGGCAAGGAGATTCGCGATCCACAGCATTGCCGCTTGTCGTTACCTGAAAAGCATGTCTGGATCTTCCCGAAATCCTGATGCCTTAAGGGAGCGGCCTGGCCGCTCCCTTATGTCTGCCGTTAGCGTGCAGTCGTTCGTTTTCGCCAGTCACTGACGACCAGCCCGGCAATCATCAGCATGCTCGCGAAGCCGAAAATCAGGCTGGCCATGCGTGGATAACAACTGAGGCACTGATTTGATCTGAGCCTGGCTCAGGCTGACAAGTGGCACTGCCGCTTTGTGCATCGAGGCAGCATCACAGCTCTGACGAAAAACAACAAAAGCAACGAGAGCAGCACCCAACAGCAGACCAATGGCAATCAACGGCCTTGAGCGTAATAAATTCATCGTCATCCACTTCCGGGCAGAAATGACGCTAGCCTGCGTGCGAGATCCCGACATGAAGGGGTTAGGAAAATAACAATCCTGTCATCTAAGGCTGAAGCAGTTTGTTACCTGGAATGGGCTGTAAGTATCTCATCTTTAGTTCCACGCACTTTGGTTTATCAGCCATCAGCCAGTACGTCCGACTTCGACGGACTTCAGAACGACAATGATCTGGTGTTCGGTGAATCGGGTTTTATGCATGGCGATCGCCTCAGAGGGCGTAATCAGTATGTCGGAAGACCTCTAAAAGTGAATGATTCGGATTGCCGAGAGACTTACGCCACCATGCTCAATGCAACTCATATAGTTACGCGCAAACGCACACCGATTCGCAAAGACCTCCTGATTCATTCCGGTGGCGATGTGCAATGCTTTTATTCATTGTCCAAACAATTTTCGCAGGATCTTTTCATCCCCTGAATTTGTGCAGATGTCCACTAAAGAGCCACACCCCAATAGTGATATTCCGAATTAAAGGTCTATGATGCGATGACTAACACCGCTGGGGTGGATTCGGAGGAATAACAACATGTCAAAAATACGGCTTAATAAGCTCAGCTTTTCAGCCAACTCTTTGCTGGCCATCATGTTAATCACTGCGTCATCTGCATCTTATGCAGCCGAGAACATTGATCAACTGGCAACACGCATTGGAATGGATCACTTCCGGGAGGCAATAAAAAAGGGGGATCGCAACGCCTTTAAAACGCTGCCAGCAAAAGGCTACAAAAACGGCTTTACCGGTCTGCTCATTAAGACGAACGCTTACGTTAACCCCGAAGATAGTTTTGCTGATTGCGACACAGATACTGTCTTTGTTTCAGTTAAAGACCACAAAACCATTCCAGGTTGTCGGGTTTCGTTAAAGTTGGCAAGTAAAGATGCTGACGGGAGCTATCACGACAGTGGCATTCGAGTCGAATACGGTATCGCGACCGATTCGAAGAAGTTCATCGCCAACAATTCTGCCTGGGCGCAACACGCAATTTCCGGTGACAAGGTGCTGGAGAACGAATTAACCAGTGCTAAAAACGAGACTCTTTGTCATTCGTGGGCCACGATGGCCCGAAACATTACAGTAGGCAGAGATAATCAAGACCCGCAATCTATGTTTGATCAGCAAATAGAAGGGCTAAGAGGCAAACCGGGCATTACGGAACAAAACATCGTGTTTGCACACTACATCGCCCACACGGTTTATACTGACTTAGCGGGTAAAACGCCGAAAGAAGCTGAAGCCATTATTTACAATGTTTGCCGGAAAAGCATGTAATCACTTAACCCCCCATGGGCAAGACTGTAGCAATAGTCGCTCTGGCATTTGCAAGGTGGATAGTGCGGATAATCATACGGCCCTGTCGGGGCGAAATAACGAACCGGAACGGTGATCCGCAGAACATAGATACCGCTTGGACGTCGATAGAGATTATCACGCTGCGCCATCGGCTGTATGACCCCTTTGTAGGAGGATCACGAGTGCCGTCACGCATGAATCAGAAAAAAGCTGAGGGATGAATACGTTAGGGGAATTCTGGAGCGGGCGAAGGGAATCGAACCCTCGTATAGAGCTTGGGAAGCTCTCGTTCTACCATTGAACTACGCCCGCGTTGAGGTGCGTAAGGCATTATAGACCTTACGCATTTTCAGGCAAGACTCCAGCTGACTAACCGGCGATTAAATAATCACTTAGCATTTCGGTTTACTGCCCTGCGCGGGAAGATAGCGCTGCGGATCGATAGCCGTAGCGCGATAGCGGATCTGGAAGTGGAGTTTCACCGAGTCCGTCCCCGTATTGCCCATGGTCGCAATCTTCTGCC
Organism: Enterobacter sp. RHBSTW-00994; assembly: GCF_013782625.1. Lineage (NCBI taxonomy): Bacteria > Pseudomonadati > Pseudomonadota > Gammaproteobacteria > Enterobacterales > Enterobacteriaceae > Enterobacter > Enterobacter sp. RHBSTW-00994. The sequence goes on from NZ_CP056199.1 coordinate 3,831,625, forward strand.
CTGCCTTCACGTTTTGCCCATTGTTGACCAGCATCGTATCGTTGTGTGCGTAGGCCGTTATGTAATCTTCGCCGTGCTTAATCATGATTAAATTACCGTACCCGCGCAGTTGATCGCCCACATACACCACTTTTCCGGCCCCAGAGGCATAAACAGGAGCACCGCGCGCACCAGCGATATCGATACCTTTATTTCCCCCCTCAGAGGTGGAATACGGCGCAACCACTTTCCCACTGGCAGGCCATATCCAGCAACGTTGTCCAACCGGCGGCCAGGACGATTGCGGAACGGCGTAAGACGGCGTGACTTTGGCTGTTTTGCCTTTAGATGAAGTCGTTTTTTTGGCTGTTGCGGACGAGCTGCCGTTAACCTTCAGCTTTTGTCCCACTTCAATGGTGTAAGGGGGGGAGATATTGTTCAGACGAGCAAGATCCTTCACGCTGGTCCCCGTCACACGCGAAATACGGTACAACGTATCCCCGCGCTTAACGGTATAAACCGCCCCGGAATAGCTGCCCATATTCGATGATTTACTGCCTGAACATCCCGCCAACAGTAGCGTTAGCGTAAGAAGGAAAATGGCAGTGATAGGATTTCTCGTCAGGCTTCCTGCAAACAAAACAGATCCTCGGTCAGCGTGAATGGCGCACCATGATACCAGTCTCAATCCTGATGCCCAATATTTGCCGAAAATGGATAGCCACGCGCAATAATCTCCATCATTTCGGGCATATACGGCATCGCGGGTAACGTCACCAACGCAGGATAAAATATCTGCGGCGAGGCCACATAGCAATGGCTGAGTTTATTGGCGACGCCCTTTGAAGACGGCAGCAGCGTCGCGGCCTGCAAACCGGATTCCAGTCAGTCCAGAATCACGCCCGGCTGGGTAATAAGCATGAGGGGATGACCGGCGCTCCCTCCATTCTCTACATCAAGACCGTACTGGAGCTGTTTACCACCGCCATCTTTGCCACCATGCCTGGTTTCTCGGTGATGACGATCAGCAGCCCGCTACTCGCCGTACAGATTGCTCTGACCACATTAGTCGTATTTATCCGGCATTTGATCACCCCAGATATGATGGCCGGTTTCTCCTGCGCAGGCGAGTTGATTATGATGGCGACCGGGCTTCAGATCTGTAACATCAAGGCCTTTCCGGTGGCGAACATGTTATCCGGCCTGATACTGGTCATGCCTTTTTCCGCTCTGTGGGCCAAACGCTTTGTTTAAGGGTGCGATATAATCCCGCCGCCGGAGAGCCTCAGAGCGGCCCGCCGGCGTTTTTGGCACTGGAGCAAGAATGAGCACTCAAGAACACGTTATTTTACTCAGCGCTCAGGGAGAGATTATCGGCATTCAGGAGAAATATGCCGCGCACACCGCACACACCCCGCTACATCTGGCCTTTTCGTCCTGGCTGTTTAACGCTGAAGGGAAATGTCTGATCACTCGCCGTGCGTTGAGTAAAAAAGCCTGGCCGGGCGTCTGGACGAACGCCGTCTGCGGACACCCGCAAACGGGCGAAACCCTTGAACAGGCGATTATTCGCCGCTGCCGCTTTGAAGTAGGTGCTGAAATTACCACTATCACCCCCGTTGCGCCGGAGTTCCGCTATCGGGAAACCGATCCTTCCGGGATCGTCGAAAACGAGATTTGCCCGGTCTTTGCCGCTCGCGTCACGAATGACATCATCGTAAATGTCGACGAAGTGATGGAATATCAGTGGGTTGATTTGGAATCGCTTTTCCGTTCGCTGGACGCCACGCCATGGGCCTTCAGCCCATGGATGGTCAAGGAGGCAACGACCGCACGCGAAAAACTCAGAAGCTTTTCAGCCCAATAAAAAAGCCCCGGCGATACACGCTCGGGGCTTTTTTTGAGGTCCTGAAAACTTATTTCACTGGACGCATCGCCGGGAACAGGATCACGTCACGGATGGTGTGGCTGTTCGTGAACAACATCACCATACGGTCAATACCAATACCCAGACCAGCCGTTGGTGGCAGGCCGTGTTCCAGCGCTGTCACGTAGTCTTCGTCGAAGAACATCGCTTCGTCATCGCCTGCTGCTTTCGCGTCAACCTGATCCTGGAAGCGCTGCGCCTGATCTTCTGCATCGTTCAGCTCGCTAAAGCCGTTGCCGATTTCTCGGCCACCGATGAAGAATTCAAAGCGGTCAGTGATTTCCGGGTTTTCGTCATTACGACGCGCCAGCGGAGACACTTCAGCCGGATATTCAGTGATGAAGGTTGGCTGAATCAGGTGCGCTTCCGCCACTTCTTCGAAGATCTCGGTCACGATACGGCCCAGACCCCAGCTCTTCTCAACTTTAATACCGATGCTGTCAGCGATTGCCTTCGCAGAATCGAAGTTATCCAGATCAGCCATGTTGGTTTCTGGACGGTATTTCTTGATCGCTTCACGCATGGTCAGCTTGACGAATGGCTTACCAAAGTCGAACACTTCTTCGCCGTAAGGCACTTCAGTTGTACCCAGAATGTTCTGTGCCAACGTGCGGAACAGTGATTCGGTCAGCTCGATCAGGTCTTTGTAATCTGCATACGCCATATAGAGTTCCATCATGGTGAACTCTGGGTTATGACGAACGGAAATGCCTTCGTTACGGAAGTTACGGTTGATTTCAAACACGCGTTCGAAGCCGCCAACCACCAGACGTTTCAGGTACAGTTCCGGCGCGATACGCAGGTACATGTCCAGATCCAGTGCGTTGTGATGGGTGATAAATGGGCGCGCGGACGCACCACCAGGGATCACCTGCATCATTGGAGTTTCCACTTCCATAAAGTCGCGGCCCACCATGAACTGGCGGATACCGGCCATGATCTGGGAACGAATTTTGAAGGTCTTGCGGGATTCATCATTAGAGATGAGATCCAGATAGCGCTGACGATAACGCGCTTCCTGATCCTGCAGTCCGTGGAATTTGTCCGGCAACGGACGCAGCGCTTTCGTCAGCAGGCGCAGTTCAGTGCAGTGGATAGACAATTCACCCGTCTTCGTTTTGAACAGTTTACCTTTCGCGCCCAGGATATCGCCCAGATCCCACTTCTTGAACTGTTCGTTATAGATACCTTCCGGCAGATCGTCACGGGAAACGTAAAGCTGAATACGGCCGCCAACGTCCTGCAGTGTAACGAACGATGCTTTCCCCATGATACGACGCGTCATCATACGGCCAGCAACGGACACTTCTACGTTCAGCGCTTCCAGCTCTTCGTTTTCTTTGCCGTCGAAGTCAGCATGCAGTTGGTCTGAGGTGTGGTCACGACGAAAATCGTTCGGGAACGGCACGCCCTGCTCGCGCAGTGCTGCCAGCTTCTCACGGCGGGTTTTCAGTTCGTTATTAAGATCGACTACCGCATCAGCGCCCTGTGCTTGTTGTTCAGACATGTTGGTTCCTCATAACCCTGCTTTCAAACTTGCTTCGATAAATTGATCCAGGCTGCCATCCAGCACCGCCTGCGTGTTACGGGTTTCAACACCGGTACGCAGATCTTTGATACGGGAGTCATCAAGGACATAAGAACGGATCTGGCTGCCCCAGCCGATGTCAGATTTGTTGTCTTCCATCACCTGCTTCTCAGCATTTTTCTTCTGCATTTCCAGCTCATAAAGCTTCGCTTTCATCTGCTTCATGGCCTGGTCTTTGTTCTTATGCTGGGAACGATCGTTCTGGCACTGTGTCACCAGACCGGTTGGAATGTGGGTAATACGCACCGCAGATTCCGTACGGTTAACGTGCTGACCACCCGCGCCAGAAGCACGGTATACGTCAATACGCAGATCGGCCGGGTTGATTTCGATATCAATATCGTCATCCACTTCCGGATAAACAAAGGCAGAACTAAAGGAGGTATGGCGACGGCCGCCTGAGTCAAACGGACTCTTACGCACCAGGCGATGGACGCCTGTTTCAGTACGTAACCAGCCATATGCATAGTCACCCATAATTTTGATGGTGACGGATTTAATCCCCGCGACTTCGCCTTCGGATTCTTCGATGATTTCAGTCTTAAAGCCGCGTGCTTCTGCCCAACGCAAGTACATACGCGTCAGCATACTTGCCCAGTCCTGAGCTTCTGTACCACCCGAACCGGCCTGAATATCAAGATAGCAATCGGCGCTATCGTACTCGCCGGAGAACATACGGCGGAATTCAAGCTGCGCCAGCTTCTCGTCAAGAACATCGAGTTCAGCGACAGCCTCATTGAAGGTTTCTTCGTCGTCGGCTTCAACAGCCAACTCCAGCAGACCGGAAACATCTTCCAGTCCCTGAGACATCTGATTGAGAGTGTCAACGATGGCTTCGAGAGAGGAACGCTCTTTACCCAGCGCCTGAGCGCGTTCAGGTTCGTTCCAGACGTCTGGCTGTTCCAGCTCAGCGTTTACTTCTTCGAGACGCTCTTTCTTGGCATCGTAGTCAAAGATACCCCCTAAGAACGTCGGAGCGCTCCGTGAGGTCCTGAATGCGGTTTTTTACCGGATTAATTTCAAACATGGTCTGTTTTCTTTTATTGACTTGTCAAAATGCGGTGATAAGAGCGGGATTGTACCGAATCCACGCTCTTTTTTATAGAGATTACTGACGCTAAATTGGCCAGATATTGTCGATGATGATTTGAAGACTACGGTTGCCGCGGAATTCGTTAATATCCAGTTTGTAGGCGAGTTCGACTTCCCGCACGCCGTTATCCGGCCAGATAGCGGTATCAACGTTGAACGCAATCCCGTCAAGCAACGGACCGCCGCCCACGGGTTCAACCATCACTTTCAGGTGGCGTTCTCCCACAATGCGCTGGTTGAGCAAACGAAAACGGCCGTCAAACAGTGGCTCCGGGAACATCTGTCCCCATGGGCCTGCATCACGCAGCATCTGTGCAACGTCCATGGTCATTTCCGCCGGCGATAGCGCACCGTCTGAAACCACCTCCCCCTGTAGCAGGGACGGGTCCAGCCATTCGGTGACAAGCGCGCCAAAGCGCTGCTGAAACTCACCAAACTTCGCCTCTTCAAGCGATAACCCCGCCGCCATGGCATGGCCACCAAACTTAATCATCATGCCGGGATAAAGCGTGTCGAGACGCTCCAGGGCATCACGCATGTGCAGCCCCTGAATCGAGCGACCAGAACCTTTCAGCGTGCCATCACCTGCTGGTGCAAATGCAATGACCGGACGATGAAAACGTTCTTTAATGCGGGAGGCCAGAATTCCCACCACGCCCTGATGCCACTCAGGATGGTACATAGCCAGCCCGCCCGGCAACTGCTCGCCGCTGCGCTCAAGCTTCTCGCACAGGATGAGCGCTTCAGCCTGCATCCCTTGCTCAATCTCTTTACGGGTTTGGTTCAGGGCATCAAGTTCGTTCGCCAGGACGCGGGCTTCACCGATGTTGTCACACAGCAGTAGCGCCACTCCCACGGACATATCGTCCAGACGCCCCGCCGCGTTCAAACGAGGACCAAGCGCAAACCCCAGATCACTGGCCGCAAGTTTAAGTGGATCGCGATTAGCGATTTCCAGCAATGCTTTGATACCCGGACGGCATTTTCCCGCCCGGATACGGCTCAAACCTTGCCACGTCAGAATACGGTTGTTGGCATCCAGCGGGACAACATCCGCCACTGTGCCCAACGCCACCAGATCGAGGTATTCAGCCAGGTTAGGTATCGCCATCCCACGCGCGTCGAACCATCCCTTTTCGCGCAATAACGTCCGTAACGCCAGCATCAGATAAAAGGCCACGCCAACCCCCGCAAGAGATTTCGACGGGAAGCCGCAGTCGCGCAGGTTCGGGTTAATGATCGCTTCCGCGTCGGGTAGCGTCTCGCCCGGTAAATGGTGATCGGTGACCAGCACCGGGATCCCCAACTGGTGTGCACGATCAACCCCCGCATGGGATGAAATCCCGTTATCTACGGTCATGATCATCTGCGCACCAAGAGCGTGCGCTTGCTCAACGACTTCCGGGCTAAGGCCGTAACCATCTTCAAAACGGTTGGGAACAAGGTAGGCAATATTGCTGCAACCAAGCGCTTGCAGGCTTAATACACTCAGGGCAGTGCTGGTTGCGCCGTCAGCATCAAAATCACCGACGACCACAATGCGCGTCCCTTTACAGAAGGCGTCGTAAAGCATTTCGGCGGCTTTCTCGACGCCATTGAGCTGCTGCCAGGGCAGCATACCTTTTACGCCACGTTCAAGATCGGCAAGACTTGATACGCCTCGGCTGGCATAAAGCCTGCGCAAAAGAGGTGACATATCCGCAGGCAAGTCTGCGTTTTCATTCACTTCACGACGGCGGAGTGGGATCGGGGCTTTCACGCGTCTTATTTACCGCCAAACTGTTTCTGGTGTGCATCAAGAAACTCTTTCATCTCTTTCGGCCCTTGATAGCCCGGTACAACATAACCGTTGTTCAGAACAATCGCTGGCGTACCGCTCACACCAAACTGCACACCCAGTGCATAGTGGTTGGCGATATCGATATCACAGGAGGCTGGCTGGATGGTTTTACCGTTCATCGCATCATCAAAGGCTTTGTTGCGATCTTTTGCACACCAGATGGCCTTCATGTCCTGCTCTGGCTGGCTCTGCACACCCGCGCGCGGGAACGCCAGATAGCGAACGGTAATCCCCAGTGCGTTGTAGTCTTTCATCTCTTCGTGCAGCTTGTGGCAGTAGCCACAGGTGATATCAGTAAAGACGGTAATCACATGCTTTTCCTGCGGCGCTTTATAGATGATCATCTCTTTTTCGAGCGCATTCAGGTTTTTCATCAACAACTGGTTGGTGACGTTAATCGGCTGTGCGCCACTCACGTCATACATCGGCCCCTGAATGATATGTTTGCCGTCTTCGGTTACATACAGCACACCGCTGTTCGTCAGCACAGTTTTCATCCCGGCAACCGGAGCAGGCTGGATTTCACTGCTGGTCACGCCGAGCTTCGTCAGTGACTGTTTGATCGCTGCGTCATCAGCATGGGCAACACCGGTAAACGAGGCTGTCAGCAGAGATAACAGCACAAAAGACTTTTTCATATTCAATCCTATTACAATTCATCGGCACTCACGCTCGTGGGTGGTGCTGTTGGTGTAGCTGCCGCAAACGTTCCGTCGCAACATGGGTGTAAATTTGCGTCGTAGAAAGATCGCTGTGTCCAAGCAACATCTGCACGACGCGTAAATCAGCCCCGTGGTTTAACAGATGTGTTGCAAAGGCATGGCGCAGAACGTGCGGCGAAAGTTTTTCACTGTCGATACCGGCCAGTGTGGCGTAATGTTTAATGCGATGCCAGAAGGTTTGTCGCGTCATCTGTTGCGCACGCTGACTGGGGAACAATACATCGATAGAGACGCCATTCAGTAGCCACGGCCGACCATGTTCCAGATACGTCTCCAGCCAGTACACCGCCTCTTCTCCCAGCGGGACAAGTCGTTCTTTATTCCCTTTACCTATCACGCGTACCACACCCTGGCGCAAGCTAATATCGCTCATCGTCAGCCCGACTAATTCGGAGACGCGTAAACCCGTAGCATACAATAGCTCAAGCATGGCTTTATCGCGTAACTCAAGCGGCAGGTCAACTGCGGGCGACTGTAATAATCTCTCAACCTGTGCTTCGCTCAGATCTTTCGGTAAACGTTGAGGGAGTTTGGGTGAGGCCAGTAGCGCACTGGGATCGTCCGCACGCATTTTTTCGCGGTAAAGATGCTGGAATAACCGCCGCATCGCACTCAACAGACGAGCAGAACTGGTGGCTTTGTAGCCACCTTCCATCCGTTCAGCCAGTAATGTCTGAAGGTCGTCATGCTGGGCGTTCTCCAGTGACAGCCCCCGGTGTGCCAGCCATTCCACCAGCATGGTGAGATCGCGTCGATAGGCACTGAGCGTATTTTCAGCCAGATTTTTCTCCAGCCAAAGCGCATCGAGAAACTGTTCGATAAATGCGAGATCCTTTTCCACATCAGCCCCCTGATTCGGCAATCCTTGCATTATGCCTGATTGCTACGGCTTTCTGGTACACTACGCGCAAAGTCAAAGCAAGAATTGAGATATTTACGCGATGAATATTGGTCTGTTTTATGGTTCCAGCACCTGCTACACCGAAATGGCAGCAGAGAAAATTCGCGACATCATTGGTCCGGAACTGGTGACGTTGCATAACCTGAAAGATGACGCGCTCACGCTTATGGAGCAGTACGATGTGCTGATTCTTGGTATCCCGACCTGGGATTTTGGTGAAATACAGGAAGACTGGGAAGCTCTCTGGGATCAACTGGACTCGCTCAACCTTGATGGCAAAATTATTGCGATGTACGGGATGGGTGACCAGCTAGGCTACGGCGAGTGGTTCCTTGATGCCCTCGGCATGTTGCACGATAAACTGGCCCCGAAAGACGTGACGTTTATCGGCTACTGGCCAACCGAAGGCTACGAATTTACCAGCAAAAAACCCATCATCGCTGATGGTCAGTTGTTTGTCGGACTCGCACTGGATGAAACCAACCAATACGATCTGAGTGACGAGCGGCTGCAAAACTGGTGTGAACAAATTCTCGGCGAGATGGCAGAAAAATTCAGCTAACGCGTGCTTACTCCTGCGTCGGTAATTGCAGCATCATCCGGCGAAGATCTCTCCACTCCTGCGCATCCATACTGTCTGCTGCCAGCCACAAGTGCTGGCGGCGACCGCCTCCCGCCTTACGCAACCGTAGCATCATGCCCGAATTGAGCATCCAGGGCGTGCCAATGAGTTCCCACTCTTTCCCCTGCCAGCGCAGACGGGAATCCACCAGCAGTTTGATTTCCCCCTGACGGGCATTGATACGGCGCTGACTGCGCACGCTGTCAAACACCACAAACGACAGCAGCAGTAACCACAAAGGCGTGTAGCTAAGCGGCCACGGCATCAGCAGTACAAATGCCGCGACCAGACCGTGGAGCAATAGAGACATCCACTGTGAGCGCCACGAGACGCGTAGATCAGATTGCCACAGGACCACGTTCCCGATTCCGTGTTTGAATTAATTGCACCATCCGTTGCAACTCGGTGTCGGCGGGCTTGCCGTGATTCATCAGCCAGTTGAACAAATCAGGATCGTCCGCTTCAAGCAGGCGTACAAACAGACGCTTATCGTCATCGCTTAAGCTGTCATATTCGTATTCGAAGAAAGGCATGATGGAAATATCAAGTTCACGCATGCCGCGACGGCACGCCCAGTGAATACGGGGCTTGTTGTTAATATCCATGTTCTGTTTCCTGCATTACATGTGGCACAGTTGGTATCCCTTTTTTTTGCACCTGAGGTGTTCTTAATTTCGGTCAGGGACATTAGCTAGTGTAACGTGTTTTTAGCTGTTTCTTTACTGGAATATTACGGACCCGAAGCATGCTTCCAGAAAAACCCATAAAAAGAAAGTGGATTACTCTATTTTGCGTAGCGCTACGCAAGAGGCAACGATGGCACAAATGGCCTGCTGAAAGCGCTTGCAATGGCGACAGTCTCTTTTACCATTAGGCATTATCAAAGCGTTAAGCAATTCAGGACATCACTATGGCTTTTACTCCATTTTCTCCTCGCCAGCCCGCCGCCTCTGCGCGACTGCCGCTGACGCTGATTACCCTTGATGACTGGGCACTGGCAACGCTCACTGGTGCTGACAGCGAAAAATACCTGCAAGGCCAGGTGACGGCGGATGTCAGCCAGATGACGGAACATCAACATCTGCTGGCGGCACATTGCGATCCAAAAGGCAAAATGTGGAGCAACCTGCGCCTGTTTCGCCGTCAGGATGGTTTTGCGTTTATTGAGCGTCGTAGTCTTCGTGACGCCCAACTGACGGAGCTGAAGAAATATGCGGTCTTTTCGAAAGTCACCATAGCCGCAGACGATGAGCATGTTTTGCTTGGTATAGCTGGCTTCCAGGCGCGTGCTGCGCTGAAAAATCTGTTCAGTGAATTACCGGATGCCGACAAACAGCTAATAAATGATGGCACAACCTCCATCCTGTGGTTTGAACACCCGGCGGAACGTTTCCTGCTGGTAACTGACGTTGCAACGGCAGAGCGTGTTACCGAAGCGCTGCGCGGTGAAGCCCAGTACAATAACAGCCAACAATGGCTGGCACTCAATATTGAGGCCGGTCTGCCAGTAATTGACGCTGCAAATAGCGCGCAATTTATTCCTCAGGCCACCAACCTTCAGGCGCTGGGGGGCATCAGCTTCAAAAAAGGCTGCTATACCGGCCAGGAGATGGTCGCCCGCGCGAAATTCCGTGGCGCGAACAAACGCGCGCTGTGGTATCTGGCGGGCCACGCAGGCAGAGTGCCAGTCGCTGGTGAAGATCTAGAGCTGAAAATGGGTGATAACTGGCGTCGTACCGGCACAGTATTAGCCGCGGTGCAGCTGGATGATGGCCGCCTGTTGGTACAAGCCGTGATGAATAATGATATGGAAGCAGACAGCGTTTTCCGCGTGCGCGACGATGCTCACACGTTAAGCATTGAGCCACTGCCGTATTCGCTCGAAGAGTGATGATTCAGTCCACCCTCTCCCACCGGGAGAGGGCTGGAATCAGGGCATCAGGTAGCTCTATCGCTACGCCTGCCCTACATACAGATAAATTGCCAGGAAGTGACACACGCTACCGCCCAGTACAAAACCGTGCCAGATCGCGTGGTTATAGGGAATGCGCTTACAGACGTAGAAAATCACGCCCAGCGAATAGACAACACCGCCTACCGCCAACAACGTCACGCCACCCGCCGCCAGTTTTATTGCCAGTTGATAAACCACAATCAGTGACAGCCAGCCCATCGTCAGATAGGTCACCAGCGACAGCACCTTAAACCGGTGCGCAATCGTCAGCTTAAACAGGATCCCCAGCAGCGCCAGGCTCCAGATAACAATCATCAGCCCGCGTGACAACGGCGAGTTCAGTCCCACCAGTAAAAACGGGGTATAAGTACCTGCAATTAAGAGATAGATGGCGCAGTGGTCAAACTTCTTGAGCCAGATCTTGGCACGCTGATGCGGAATAGCGTGATACAACGTCGACGCCAGAAAGAGCAAAATCATGCTCCCGCCATACAAACTGTAACTGGTGATCGCCATTACGCTGGCGTTTGTATCCGCCGCCTGCACCAGCAGCATCACCAAACCGACAATTCCAAATACCAGCCCAATGCCGTGGCTAATACTGTTGGCAATTTCCTCTGCCAGTGAATATCCCTGCGCGATTAATGGTTTACTAACCATGGGTAACTCCGGGGGAAAACAAAAGATGATTATTCATCGCCTTACTATGCTAACTGAGAATGATTCCAGTGAACACATGTTAGCTAAAATATAATTAAAAATTCATCTTTCTCTTATTAATCATCACATTGGATTGCATTTTCAACTAACAGCTGTGAGTTTAAGTCAAAGACATTTAAAATCAATCACATAAAACTGAGTCTGGTTTGGGTAGATTTCCGTGATCACCTGCTTGAGCGCGTCCAGAGACATATTCTCCTGCTGAGCATGCTTTTCCGTCAGTGTATCGAGCGTTATCGTCGACGTGCCAAGCACAGCAATCGAACAAAAGTACCCGTCATCTTCATAGCGTCCCACGCGCAAAACGTCCCCGGCTTTGAAATGTGATTCGCTCTCGTCGCGGATCGTGATGGTCTTACGTCCGGCCAGAATGTCGTCCTGAAAGCGCTGAAAAAAAGTGATGTCGTTCGGCTGCATGGTATTATTCCCTGAAGATAACGTCTGATGAGTGAGTTTAACCATTGTGAGTATGTTTTCCCATTCTGCCATTGCCAGCCTCAATAATCTGGAAATGATGGTCTACAACTATGTCATCAAAAACCGTGACAAAGTGACGTACATGACCATTCGTGAACTGGCGGATGCTGCGGGAGTATCGACCACCACTATCCTTCGCTTCTGCCGCAAACTCAACTGCGACGGCTATTCTGAATTTCGTGTACGCTTCAAGTTATATCTGGAGCAAAATGAGCCCCAGCAGGCCAACTTTGGTACGAGTGAAATTATCAGCTTTTTTAAAAGCGTAAATAACGACGAATTTGACGCCCTTTTGAATAATGCTGTCGATATTATCTTATCGTCAGAACGTATTATTTTTGTCGGTGCAGGCACATCAGGATCGCTTGCGAAATATGGTGCAAGGTTCTTTTCCAATATCGGTAAATTCAGTAATCACATTGACGATCCTTATTTCCCGGTCACTAACGACATGGCGAAAAATGCGCTGGCGATTGTACTTTCGGTGTCAGGTGAAACCGAAGAGATCTTGCGCTTTGCCAGCCAGTTCAGCCTTCATCACTGTAAAGTGCTGTCAATTACCAGCCACGAACACTCCCGCCTGGCAAAACTGGCCGATTTTAACCTCTCCTGGCATGTTCCACAGACACGCATTGGCGGCGTTTACGATATTACGACTCAGATCCCTGTCATCTATATTCTGGAATCGTTAGGTCGTAAGCTGGCGAAGAAATTAACAGAATAAAACATCTTGTTTTTTTGATGTGACAAATCACATTTTCCACGAATTGTTATATCGTGACATTTAATTTCGCTTTGCTAGACTCAAAACCAACAAGTAATAATTTGAGAATAGCCGAGATGAAAAAACTTACATTACCAAAAGACTTTTTATGGGGCGGAGCAGTGGCCGCTCACCAGGTTGAAGGTGGCTGGAACAAAGGCGGCAAAGGGCCGAGCATTTGTGATGTGTTAACCGGCGGCGCGCACGGTGTTCCTCGTGAAATCACGCAAGAGGTCATTGAAGGGAAATACTATCCTAACCACGAAGCGATCGATTTCCACGGCCACTACAAAGAGGACATTAAGCTGTTTGCTGAAATGGGCTTCAAGTGCTTCCGTACCTCTATCGCCTGGACCCGAATCTTCCCAAAAGGCGACGAAACTCAGCCAAATGAAGAAGGTTTAAAGTTCTACGATGACATGTTTGATGAACTGCTGAAATACAATATCGAGCCAGTCATCACTCTCTCTCACTTCGAAATGCCGTTGCACCTGGTTCAGGAATACGGCGGCTGGACCAACCGTAAAGTGGTGGATTTCTTTGTACGCTTCGCTGAGGTGGTTTTCGAGCGCTATAAGAGCAAGGTCAAATACTGGATGACCTTCAACGAAATCAACAACCAGCGTAACTGGCGCGCACCGCTGTTCGGTTACTGCTGTTCCGGCGTGGTCTATACCGAACACCAGAATCCTGAAGAGACGATGTACCAGGTGCTGCATCATCAGTTCGTGGCCAGCGCACTGGCGGTGAAAGCGGCGCGTCGCATCAATCCGGAGATGAAAGTCGGCTGCATGCTGGCGATGGTGGCGCTCTATCCCTTCTCCTGTAAACCAGAGGATGTGATGTTTGCTCAGGAATCCATGCGCGAACGTTATGTTTTCACCGATGTACAGTTGCGCGGCTACTACCCCTCTTACGTTCTGAACGAGTGGGAACGTCGTGGCTTTAGCATCAAAATGGAAGCCGGTGACGAACAGATCCTGCGCGAAGGTACGTGCGATTATTTAGGCTTCAGCTACTACATGACCAACGCAGTGAAAGCGGAAGGCGGTACTGGCGATGCTATCTCAGGCTTCGAAGGGAGCGTACCTAACCCGCACGTTAAAGCTTCCGACTGGGGCTGGCAGATTGACCCGGTAGGCCTGCGCTACGCGTTATGCGAACTGTACGAGCGCTATCAGAAGCCACTGTTTATCGTGGAAAACGGGTTTGGCGCCTACGATAAAGTGGAAGACGATGGCAGCATCAATGACGATTACCGCATTGACTACCTGCGCGCTCACGTGGAAGAGATGATAAAAGCCGTCACTTATGATGGTGTGGACCTGATGGGCTATACCCCATGGGGTTGCATCGATTGTGTCTCCTTCACGACCGGCCAGTACAGCAAACGCTACGGGTTTATCTACGTGAACAAGCATGACGATGGAACGGGCGATATGTCCCGCTCCCGTAAGAAAAGCTTCGAGTGGTATAAAGGTGTGATAGCCAGCAACGGCGAGACGCTTTAATTTTCTCCTCTCCCTAAAGGGACAAGAGAGGGAAGATCCCACCAGGCAGCCCTCTCTCCTTTAGGGAGAGGGGGCATTTATTTCCCGCCCGCCAACTCGATAAAGCTTCCCGTCACATACGATGCTTTCTCGCTCAGCAACCAAATGATCGCCTGCGCAACCTCTTCCGGCTGACCACCACGCTGCATCGGTAACGCTGATTTCACCCTGTCGACACGACCAGGCTCCCCACCAGATGCATGAATATCGGTATAAATTAGCCCCGGACGTACACCGTTGACACGGATCCCCTGCGCTGCAACTTCCAGCGCCAGTCCCGTCGTCAGCGAATCCACCGCACCTTTGGAGGCGGCATAATCCACATATTCGCCCGGCGCGCCCAGACGTGACGCTGCAGATGAAACATTCACAATCGCCCCCCCCTTGCCGCCATGTTTGAGCGACATACGCTTTACCGCTTCGCGGCAGCAGAGAAAATAGCCCGTCACATTGGTCGCCAGCACCCGGTTAATGCGCTCAGCGGATAAATGCTCAATGGTACTTTGCTCAAACAGGATACCGGCATTATTTACCAGCGCAGTAAGCGGCTCGCCTCGCTGATCGATAATGCGAAACATCGCCATGACCTGAACTTCATCGCTGATATCTGCCTGAACCGCAAACGCAGTGCCCCCTGCGTCAATGATTTGATTGATCACATCCGTCGCGGCCCTGATGTTATCGCGATAATTCACCGCTACCGTGTAGCCTTCGTTTGCCAGCTGCAGCGCTGTCGCTTTGCCAATCCCCCGGCTCGCGCCGGTCACTAGTGCCATTGCCATTCACGTTCTCCAGATGAAAAAAAACCGGGTGGCGCGAACGCCGACCCGGTTTACATTACCGCAAAACAATTACTGATATTCGCTCATCGGTACGCAGGAGCAGAACAGATTACGGTCGCCGTACACGTCATCAAGACGCTTTACCGTCGGCCAGTATTTGTTCGCGACACCTGCCGGGAAGACTGCCAGTTCGCGGGTGTAACCGTGAGTCCACTCCGCCACCAGCTCATTCTGGGTATGTGGTGCATTCACCAGCGGGTTGTCTTCAAGCGTCCACTCGCCGCCTTTCACGCGATCGATCTCACCGCGAATCGCAAGCATCGCCTCGATAAAGCGGTCCAGCTCAACTTTGCTTTCAGACTCAGTAGGCTCAACCATCAGCGTCCCTGCCACCGGGAATGACATGGTTGGCGCGTGGAAGCCGTAGTCGATCAAACGTTTAGCAATATCCAGCTCGCTGATACCGGTTTCTTCTTTCAGAGGGCGGATATCCAGGATGCACTCGTGCGCCACACGACCATCACGGCCCGTGTACAGCACCGGATAAGCATCTTTCAGGTGAGTCGCAATGTAGTTGGCATTCAGAATCGCCACCTGGCTTGCCTGTTTCAGACCTTCCGCGCCCATCATGCGGATGTACATCCAGCTGATTGGCAGAATGGATGCGCTACCGAATGGTGCCGCAGACACTGCGCCCTGACGGGTCAGCATGCCTTCGATCTGCACAACGCTGTGGCCTGGAACAAACGGAGCCAGGTGCGCTTTCACGCCGATTGGTCCCATACCTGGACCGCCACCGCCATGTGGAATACAGAAGGTTTTATGCAGGTTAAGGTGTGAAACATCAGCACCAATAAAGCCCGGAGAGGTAATGCCGACCTGGGCATTCATGTTCGCGCCATCAAGATAAACCTGGCCGCCGAACTGGTGAACCACTTCACACACTTCACGGATCGTTTCTTCATACACACCGTGGGTGGACGGGTAGGTCACCATAATACAGGAGAGCTTATCGCCCGCCTGCTCTGCTTTTGCACGCAGATCGACAAGATCGATGTTGCCATTTTTATCACAAGCCACGACCACCACTTCCATCCCCGCCATCTGTGCAGAAGCCGGGTTGGTTCCGTGTGCGGAGCTTGGGATCAGACAGATATCGCGGTGGCCTTCGTTGCGGCTTTCGTGGTAATGGCGAATCGCCAGCAGACCCGCGTATTCACCCTGCGCACCTGAGTTTGGCTGCATACACAGCGCGTCATAACCGGTCAGTTTCACCAGCCAGTCGGAAAGCTGGTTAATCATCAGATGATACCCTTCCGCCTGGTCTGCCGGGCAGAACGGGTGCAGTTCGGAGAACTCCGGCCAGGTGATAGGGATCATCTCGGCAGCGGCGTTCAACTTCATGGTGCAGGAGCCCAGCGGGATCATCGCCTGGTTAAGCGCCAGATCTTTGCGCTCCAGAGAGTGCATATAACGCATCATCTCGGTTTCGCTGTGATAGCGATTGAAAACCGGGTGCGCCAGAATCGCGTCATCACGCAGCATGTTTTCCTGGAGAGAACGGCTGTCATACGCCACGTCTTTATCCAGCGCATCAATGTCGAGGCCGTGCGCATCGCCCAGCAACACGTTGAACAGATTTACGATATCTTCGCGAGTGGTGGATTCGTCGAGCGTGATACCTACCGCATTCAGAATGTCACTACGCAGGTTGATTTTAGCCGCGTCGGCACGTGCCAGAACCGCAGCTTTGTCTGCCACTTCGACACACAGAGTGTCAAAGTAGTGAGCATGACGCAGCTTGAGACCTTTCTGCTGTAAACCACAGGCCAGAATATCGGCCAGACGGTGAATGCGGCTGGCAATACGTTTCAGGCCTGCCGGGCCATGGAAGACGGCGTACAGGCTGGCGATGTTCGCCAGCAGTACCTGCGAGGTACAGATATTGGAGTTCGCTTTCTCGCGGCGGATATGCTGCTCGCGAGTCTGCATCGCCATGCGTAGCGCGATGTTACCGGCAGCATCTTTCGATACACCAATAATGCGGCCAGGCATGGAGCGTTTGAATTCATCTTTCGCCGCGAAAAACGCCGCGTGAGGACCGCCGTAGCCCATCGGCACACCGAAGCGCTGTGCAGAGCCGAACACAATGTCCGCGCCCTGTTTGCCCGGCGCCGTCAGCAGGACCAGCGCCATAAAATCGGCCGCGACGCTGACGACCACTTTACGGGCTTTCAGCTCAGCAATCAGTGGGCTGTAATCATGTACTTCACCGGTCGTTCCCACCTGCTGCAACAGCACGCCGAAAACATCCTGGTGATCCAGCACTTTGTCAGCATCATCAACAATGACGTCAAAACCAAAGGTTTCGGCGCGGGTACGAACCACATCCAGCGTTTGCGGATGAACATCAGCCGCCACGAAGAAGCGGTTGGCATTTTTCAGTTTGCTTACGCGTTTCGCCATTGCCATGGCTTCAGCCGCAGCAGTCGCTTCATCCAAAAGGGAAGCTGAAGCGATATCCAGACCAGTAAGATCCAGCGTCACCTGCTGGAAGTTCAGCAGCGCCTCCAGGCGCCCCTGAGACACTTCAGGTTGATACGGCGTGTAGGCGGTATACCAGCCCGGATTTTCCAGCATATTACGCAGGATCACTGGCGGTAACTGCACGTTGGTGTAACCCATGCCAATGTAAGACTTATAACGCTTGTTGAGGCCGGCAATCGCCTTAAGCTCCGCCAGCGCGGCGAATTCAGTGGTGGCTTCACCTACCTGAGGCGGCGTGGCAAGCTGGATGTCTTTTGGCACGATCTGGCCGATCAGTGCAGTTAACGAATCCGCGCCAACCGTGTTCAGCATCTCCTGCTGTTGCTGAGCATCCGGCCCAATGTGACGTTCAATGAAAGCGCCACGGTTTTCAAGCTGGCTTAAAGTCTGTGTCATGAGCGATGGTTCCTGAAACGTGCAGTGAATTTAAGTTCCCTCTCCCTTGAGGGAGAGGGTTAGGGTGGGGGGAGATTGACATCCTCACCCTTGCCCTCTCCCACCGGAGAGGGGGATAAACAATTACTCGTCTTCTAACAGTGCTTCGTACGCGGTAGCATCCAGCAGTGCGACAACTTCCGCTTCATCGCTGGCTTTGATTTTAAAGATCCAGCCATCCGTATACGGATCGCTGTTCACCAGTTCAGGGGAGTCGCTCAGCGCGTCGTTCACCGCCACAATTTCACCGCCCACTGGCGCGTAGATATCAGATGCGGCTTTGACTGATTCTGCCACTGCACAATCATCACCTGCGCTCACGGTCGTGCCCACTTCCGGCAGGTCCACAAACACCATGTCGCCCAACAGCTCTTGCGCATGCTCGGTGATCCCAACAGTGTAAGTACCGTCTGCTTCTTTGCGCAGCCACTCATGTTCTTTGCTGTATTTCAGTTCTGCTGGCACATTGCTCATTGAAGTTCTCCTGATAAAAATGATTAGGCGACCGGCTTACCGGCGCGAACAAAAATCGGTTTGGTCACATGGACCGGCATTTCACGGTTGCGGATCTGCACCACCGCCGTTTCGCCGATGCCAGCCGGGACGCGAGCCAGCGCAATACTGTAGCCCAGCGTCGGTGAGAAGGTTCCGCTGGTGATAATGCCTTCACGGTGATTACCGTCCGCATCGGTGAAACGCACCGGCAATTCACCGCGCAGTACACCTTTTTCCTTCATCACCAGGCCAACCAGTTGTTCAGTACCTTTCGCGCGCTGCTGCTCCAGCGCATCACGGCCGATAAAGTCGCGCTCGGCAGGTTCCCACGCAATGGTCCAGCCCATATTGGCGGCCAGCGGAGAGATACTTTCATCCATCTCCTGACCGTACAGATTCATACCTGCTTCCAGACGCAGCGTATCACGCGCCCCCAGACCTGCAGGCTTCACTCCGGCTTCCACCAGCGCACGCCAGAAATCAGCCGCTTTCTCATTAGGCAACGCAATTTCATAACCGGCTTCACCGGTATATCCCGTTGTCGCAATAAACATGTCACCGGCCTGAACACCGAAGAACGGTTTCATGCCATCGATGACTTTACGCTGTTCATCACTCAGCAGAGACGCGGCTTTCGCCTGCGCGTTTGGTCCTTGTACAGCGATCAGGGACAAATCATCCCGCACGGTAATATCGACAGCGAAGGGTTCAGCGTGTTGGGAAATCCAGGAGAGGTCTTTTTCGCGGGTGGCGGAGTTTACAACAAGGCGGAAGAAATCTTCAGTGAAGTAGTAGACGATAAGGTCATCAATCACGCCGCCCGAGGCATTGAGCATCCCAGTGTAGAGCGCTTTGCCCGGAATCTTGAGCTTAGCGACATCATTCGCCAGCAAATAGCGCAAGAACTCCCTGGTGCGACTGCCGCGCAGATCGACAATGGTCATGTGCGACACGTCGAACATACCGGCATCAGTACGCACCGCATGGTGCTCATCAATTTGTGAGCCGTAATGCAGTGGCATCATCCAGCCATGGAAATCCACCATGCGTGCGCCGCATAACGTATGTTGTTCGTATAAAGGAGTCTGTTGAGCCATCTTTTCCTCGTTGAATAAGCAGGGCTGTCTTGCGTTTCAGTCGCGTAAAAAGCGCCATAAAACCCGACGTCGGCATCACGTATGGATGCCGACGCAAACGTTCTCTTTTACCTGAACTTACCACCGAAATTGGTGATTAACCATAAGCTAAAACGGGTCATCACATTAGCTTATGACTAAAAACGGCCAAAATCACAACAGAGTTATTAACTAGCTAAATGCAATAACAACAGCATAAAGCTAACATCAAATTCACAATATTTAGTTCAGGGTAATATTTAATAGGGAAAAGAAGGCTGATTTTCCATCATTTAAAAATCATAAGATTAGATAAACTAATGCGAAAAATGGCGTGAAATTAGAATATTTCAAATGAGTGAAATGTCCCGGCGCAGTGGCCGGGAGAGGAAAGTGTGACAGGGGTCTAACTTAGCGCAGCCAGTCCGGAAGATCGTTAAGACCCATCGCCTGACGTAAGAGTTGGGGTTTAACACCGGGAAGCGTATCAGCCAGTTTCAGTCCAATATCGCGCAACAGTTTTTTCGCAGGATTTGCTCCTGCAAACAGCTCACGGAATCCCTGCATACCAGCCAGCATCAACGCAGCACTGTGCTTACGGCTGCGTTCATAACGGCGCAGATACAGGTGCTGACCAATATCTTTGCCTTCGCGATGCAAACGGCGTAGCTCATCAACCAGTTCTGCCGCATCCATAAAACCAAGGTTAACCCCCTGCCCGGCCAGCGGATGAATGGTGTGCGCCGCATCCCCCACCAACGCCAGACGGTGCGCCGCAAACTGGCGTGCATATCTGCCGGTTAGAGGGAAAACCTGACGTTCACTTTCAAGTGAGCATAGCCCCAGACGATGATCAAACGCCACGCACAGCGTCTGGTTGAAGGCTTCAGATGTTGCCTCCTGCATCTGCTGTGCCTTCTCAGGGATCAGGGACCAGACAATAGAGCAAAGATGGGGATCGCTCAGCGGTAAAAACGCCAGGATGCCATCATTGTGGAAAATCTGGCGCGCAACGCCGCCATGCGGTTCTTCCGTACGGATTGTGGCAACCAGCGCATGATGGCGATAATCCCAGAACGTCAGCGGAATATCAGCCTTGTTGCGTAACCAGGAGTTTGCCCCGTCAGCCCCGACCACCAGCCGCGCAGTCAGCATTTCGCCGCTTTGCAGGGTGATAAAGGCCTCGTTTTCACCCCACGCAACCTGATTGATATGCGCCGGAGCCATCAGCGTAACATCGCTGCAGCCTTGCGCTTTTTCCCACAATGCATGGTGGATCACCGCATTTTCAATAATGTGCCCCAGATGGCTATAGCCCATGCTTTCATCATCAAAAGCAATGTGGCCAAAGCTGTCTTTGTCCCACACTTCCATGCCGTGATAACAGCTGGCACGGTGCGCCACAATGTCAGACCAGACACCGAGATGCGTCAGCAGCTTTTCACTGGCAGCATTAATAGCCGACACGCGTAGCTCTGGCGGTGCATCAGACGCCACAGGCTGCGGCTGTTTTTGCTCAAGCACGGCCACACGCAGACCACTCCCCTGTAACCCGCAGGCCAGTGCCAGTCCTACCATTCCGCCGCCAACAATAGCGACATCAACATTCAGCACGTAGTTAACTCCTTAACGAGCGACCCAACCAAGAGTCCTCTGCGCCAGCACATCACGTGCCGGAATGAATAATTCCATCGCCATCAATCCGAGATTGCGTCCGGCAACCAGCGGCGTCCAGCGATTGGCAAACAGATGCACCAGACCGTCCGTGACGCCAATGGTCATTTCTTTATCAGACCGGCGTCGTTGCTGGTAATGGCACAAGACAGCGTAAGCACCGTAGTCCTGTTGTGCTCCCCACGCCTGTGCGAGCGTTTCCGCCAGACTCATCACATCCCGCAACCCAAGGTTGAAACCCTGGCCCGCAATAGGATGCAGCGTCTGAGCAGCGTTTCCAACCAGCGCCACGCGATGGGAGACAGGCTGAGACGCCGTCGTCAGGGACAAGGGATAAACCGACCGTTTACCCGCATGCGTAATACGCCCTAGTCGCCAGCCAAACGCTTTTTGCAGCTCAGTGCAGAAACGATCGTCTGACCAGGCCAATACGTCGTCTGCATTCTCTTGCGGGTGACACCAGACCAGCGAGTAGCGTCCTTGCGACATAGGCAACATGGCCAGCGGGCCATGTTGCGTGAAGCGTTCAAACGCGCGGCCATGGTGCTCTCCCGCCGTTGTGACATTGGCAATAACAGCCACCTGCCCGTATGGCTGTTGTTGCCATTCAATGCCGCATTGCGCGCCAAGAGCAGAGCGAGAACCATCTGCCGCGACCAGAAGTTGCCCTTCCAGCGTTGTGCCATTTTCCAGCGTGACGCTAACAGCCCCTTCACTCCGACTAAAATGAGCCACTCGCTCAGGGCAATGTAACGTGACACCCGGTGCATCCTGTAACATGCGGAATAAGCGCAAACCCACGTCATGCAACTCAACCACCTGGCCTAACGCGTCAATACGATAATCCTGCGCATCCAGCGTCACAAACCCGGCATGACCGCGATCGCTGACATGCACCGTGTTAATGGCTGTTGCACAATCCGTAATCGCCTGCCAGATCCCAATACGCGCCAGTTGCTGACAGGTTCCTTGCGCCAGCGCAATCGCGCGGGCATCAAAACCGGGGTGATCCGTTGCCTGCGGTGCAACGGCCTCAACCAGATGAACCGGGAGTTGACCCTGTGTTAAATGGGAAATAGCCAAAGCCAGTGTGGCCCCGGTCATCCCACCACCGACGATGATCACGCTCATACGCGAGCCGCCGCCATCAGCGCCTCAATATCATCGGCGTTTTTCACCACACTGGCGGTCAGATTCTCATTTCCGGTTTCAGTAATTACAATATCGTCTTCAATACGAATGCCGATCCCGCGGTACTCTTCAGGCACATCAGCATCCGGCGCAATATAGAGGCCCGGCTCAACGGTTAACACCATACCCGGCTCCAGCACGCGTGAACGCTCAGGACCGTAACCACCCACATCATGCACATCCAGCCCCAACCAGTGGCTCAGTCCATGCATAAAGAACGCGCGATGCGCATTCGCAGCAATCAGCGCATCGACATCACCTTTCAGAATACCCAGCTTCACCAGCCCGGTAATCATGATACGGACCACTTCCCCGGTGACGTCCTGAATAGACGTCCCAGGTCGGTACAGGGTCAGCGCCGTTTCCAGCGATTCCAGAACAATGTCGTAAATTGCGCGCTGTGCTGGCGTGAACTTACCATTTACCGGGAACGTGCGAGTGATGTCCCCGGCATAGCCCTGATATTCGCAACCGGCGTCAATCAGCACCAGGTCGCCATTGCGCATTTCGCTTTCATTTTCGGTGTAATGCAAAATACAGCCGTTTTCACCGCTACCCACAATGGTATTGTAAGAAGGATAACGCGCGCCATGGCGGTTAAATTCATGATGGATTTCGCCTTCGAGCTGATACTCGAACAGACCAGGGCGACACTTTTCCATCGCCCGGGTATGAGCCAGCGCGCTGATCTCGCCAGCGCGACGCAACACACTCAGCTCTTCCTGAGATTTAAACAGGCGCATTTCATGCACCACAGGACGCCAGTCGGTCAGCGTGGCAGGCGCAGACAAATTCTGACGCGAGCCTTTACGCAGTTTATCCAGCGCGGTAAAAACAATCTCGTCAGCATAGGCATACTCGCCCTGCGCGTGGTAGAGCACATTGAGACCGTTGAGCAACTGATAGAGCTGCTGGTTGATTTCGCTGAAGGCCAGGGCGCGATCAACACCCAGCTTAGCGGGTGCGGCATCCTGGCCTAAGCGGCGACCAAACCAGATTTCGGCAGTCAGATCACGGACGCGATTGAAAAGTACACTGTGGTTATGGGTGTCATTGCTCTTGATCAGTACCAGCACGGCTTCCGGCTCGTTAAACCCGGTGAAATACCAAAAATCGCTGCTCTGACGGTAGGGGTATTCGCTGTCGGCACTGCGTGTCACTTCTGGCGCTGCAAAAATGAGAGCGGCGCTTCCCGGTTCCATTTTTGCCAGCAGCGCCTGGCGACGGCGGGAATACTCAAGCTGTGAAATAACCATGACACCCTCCTGTGCGTTATTTTTCTTAGTGTAAGGTTGGTTTGCGAACTTCTGGAGCCGTTGGCTGCGGACGCGTAAAGGTTTCATGGCACAGCAAGGAAGCCACGCGAACGTATTCGATAATCTCTTCGAGAGACATTTCCAGCTCTTCCTGGTCTTCTTCTTCGTCGTAACCGAGTTGCGCAATATTACGTAAATCGTCGATCGCCTCGCCCGCTTCACCGGTCACTTTATCGAGCTTAGGCTGTGTGACACCCAGTCCCAACAGATAGTGATTTACCCAGCCTGCCAGCGCATCAGCGCGATCGAACACGCTAACATCATCACCCTCAGGCAGATAAAGCTGAAAAAGGAAGCCATCATCTTCGAGAGAATCACTGGTGGCGGAGTGCATTTTTCGCAACGCTTCAGCCAGCTCGTGACCAAACGCCAAACCTTCGTTCGTCAGGTCGTGAACCAGCGGCTGCCATGAGCTGTCGCTGTTTCCGCCGCACAGCATGCCACTGATCAGACCGTGCATTTCAGCAGGGGTTAAACCCACGCCCTGCTGGTTCAGTAACTGGTTTAAATCGTTGTAACCAGGCATTTCGTTCTGTATAGACATGCGCATTCGTCATCGTTGGGAGGAATATTCATGATATGCTACCACTTTGGACCCTGGTGATACCAGAAAAGGGCTTGTATCTTCACATCAGGGTAGCTATAGTGTCGCCCCTTCGCCGCCCCCAGGGCGCTGAGCGAAGGTAGCGCAGTCAATCAGCAGGAAGGTGGCATGTCTGCACAACCCGTCGATCTCCAGATTTTTGGCCGTTCACTGCGAGTGAATTGTCCGCCTGAACAAAGGGATGCTTTGAATCAGGCTGCGGACGATTTGAATCAGCGGTTGCAAGATTTAAAAGAACGCACTAGAGTCACAAATACTGAGCAGCTGGTCTTCATCGCCGCGTTGAACATCAGCTATGAACTGACTCAGGAAAAGGCCAAGACCCGCGATTACGCGGCGAGTATGGAACAACGTATTAAAATGCTCCAGCAAACCATTGAACAAGCATTGCTTGATCAAGGTCGCATAACCGAAAGACCGGGGCAAAAGTTTGAATAACACTTCGCAGTTGACTATGGTAGAGTAACTGCGAAGGAAAAATTTCTCTGAGATGTTCGCAAGCGGGCCAGTCCCCTGAGCCGATATTTCATACCACAAGAATGTGGCGCTCCATGGTCGGTGAGCAAGCTCGGTTCGTCCGAGAAGCCTTAAGACTATGACGACATATTCACCTTGAACCAAGGGTTCAAGGGTTACAGCCTGCGGCGGCATCTCGGAGATTCCCTCCCTTCCTACCGACTACCTACCAGCTCATCATTATGACGCAACCTCCTGCCGTTTCGGCATTACGACAAGAAATCCG
Source organism: Enterobacter sp. RHBSTW-00994 (assembly GCF_013782625.1). Taxonomy (NCBI): domain Bacteria; kingdom Pseudomonadati; phylum Pseudomonadota; class Gammaproteobacteria; order Enterobacterales; family Enterobacteriaceae; genus Enterobacter; species Enterobacter sp. RHBSTW-00994. The sequence goes on from NZ_CP056199.1 coordinate 3,856,661, forward strand.
ACAGCTTATCCGTAAACGTCGCCGTGCGTTATCGTCAGAACAACAAGCCCATTTTGCACAGCAAGCCGCCGCCCGAATGATGGCGTATCCACCTGTCGTAATGGCGCGCACCGTCGCTCTGTTTCTCTCCTTTGATGGTGAGCTGGATACGCAACCGCTGATCGAGCAACTCTGGCGTGCCGGGAAGAAAGTCTATCTGCCCGTCTTGCATCCGTTTAGTGAGGGTAATCTGCTGTTTCTGCATTACCACCCACGCAGTGAGCTGGTCGTGAATCGTCTGAAAATCACCGAGCCGAAACTCGACGTCCGCGATGTGCTGCCGCTGGCAAAACTCGATGTGCTGATCACGCCGCTTGTCGCGTTTGATGAACAAGGTCAGCGTTTGGGTATGGGCGGCGGTTTTTATGACAGAACACTGCAAAACTGGCAGCAATATGGGTTACACCCAGTAGGCTACGCACATGATTGCCAGGGTGTGGAAACGCTGCCAGTGGAAAAGTGGGATATTCCGCTGCCTGCGGTAGTGACACCGTCGAAAGTGTGGGAGTGGGCGTAAAAACAAAACGGTAACACCCGTTACCGTTTTTAATGTTTGCGCCCTCGCCTTGCGGATGAGGGCATCAGGCCCGCGATAAAATCAGTAAAGCAGGCGTGCGCGAATCGTCCCCGGAATCGCTTTCATGCTCAGCAGCGCTTTCTCGGCAACATCTTCGTCCGCTTCAATATCAATAACCACATAGCCCATCTGAGAGTTAGTTTGCAGATACTGCGCGGCGATGTTTACGCCCTGCTCAGCAAAGATCTGGTTAATCGCGGTCAGCACGCCTGGACGGTTTTCATGGATGTGCAACAGACGACGTCCACCATGGAGCGGCAGGGAGACTTCCGGGAAGTTCACTGCAGAAAGCGTAGAACCGTTGTCTGAGTATTTGCTCAGTTTACCCGCCACTTCCAGGCCGATGTTTTCCTGCGCTTCCTGAGTAGAGCCACCGATATGTGGCGTCAGGATCACGTTATCAAACTCGCACAGCGGAGAGGTAAACGGATCACTGTTGGCTGCGGGTTCAGTCGGGAAGACGTCGATAGCCGCCCCCGCCAGATGTTTACGCTTGAGCGCATCACACAGCGCAGGAATATCCACCACCGTGCCGCGTGCTGCGTTGATCAACAGTGAGCCCGGTTTCATCAGTGCCAGCTCTTCCGCGCCCATCATATTCTTCGTGGAAGCATTTTCCGGTACATGCAGGCTCACTACATCGCTCATATTCAACAGATCGGAAAGGTGCTGAACCTGAGTAGCGTTCCCCAGCGGCAGTTTGCTTTCAATATCGTAAAAGAAGACGTGCATACCCAGAGATTCAGCCAGAATACCGAGCTGAGTACCGATATGACCGTAACCGATAATCCCCAGTTTCTTGCCACGCGCTTCAAATGAGCCAGAAGCCAGCTTGTTCCACACACCACGGTGCGCCTTGGCATTCGCTTCAGGGATGCCACGCAACAGCAGAAGCAGTTCGCCGATCACTAACTCCGCCACGGAACGGGTATTGGAGAAAGGAGCGTTGAAAACAGGAACACCGCGTTTTGCCGCTGCATCCAGATCAACCTGGTTAGTACCGATACAGAAGCAACCAATTGCGACAAGTTTTTCAGCACAGGCAATAACGTCAGCAGTCAGGTGAGTACGGGATCGCAGACCAATGAAGTGGGCATCACGGATGGACTCTTTTAACTGCTCGGTGTCCAGTGCACCTTTGTGGAATTCAATGTTGGTATAACCCGCTGCACGAAGGCTATCGAGTGCTTTCTGATGCACGCCTTCGACGAGCAGAAACTTAATCTTGTCTTTTTCCAGTGATACCTTTGCCATTTACCCGACCCTGTTTTATCTGAACTGATGTTGTGCTGGATTTAAATCCGCTCTAGCCAACATATCAAAAAAAACTATTGCAGCAATATGAACGTTTGCGTCAGCACACTGAAGAAAAGTCATGCAAGGCAAAATGACAGAGTAAAATGCTGAAGAGGTTTACTAACGCGGCAGGATCATCAAGAGAGTGGCAAAAACGTGATACAAGTCACCAAATTTAGCTTTTCAAAATTTTTTATCGGGGGGAGGCTTCCCCCCATCAGATCATTTTACGATGGTTTTCACACCGTCAGCCGTACCGATCAGCGCAACATCCGCGCCACGATTGGCGAATAACCCTACAGTGACTACGCCTGGGATCGCATTAATGGCATTTTCCATTGCGACAGCATCCAGAATTTCCAGGCCGTGCACATCGAGGATCACATTACCGTTGTCCGTCACAACACCCTGACGGTATTCCGGGCGACCTCCCAGTTTCACAAGCTGACGAGCGACTGCACTTCGCGCCATCGGGATCACTTCGACCGGTAGCGGGAAGTTACCCAGGATATCCACCTGCTTGGACGCATCAGCAATACAGATAAATTTATCCGCAACAGAGGCAATGATCTTCTCACGCGTAAGCGCTGCACCACCGCCTTTGATCATCTGCATATGGCCGTTGATTTCGTCCGCGCCATCGACGTAAATCCCCAGACGATCCACCTCGTTAAGATCAAAAACAGTAATACCAAGGCTTTTCAGCTTTTCCGTGGATGCATCAGAGCTGGATACCGCCCCTTCAATCTGCCCTTTCATTGTGCCCAGCGCATCGATAAAGTGCGCCGCTGTCGACCCCGTGCCGACACCAACGATGGTTCCTGGCTGCACGTACTGGAGCGCGGCCCATCCTACTGCTTTTTTCAGTTCATCCTGCGTCATGATCGTTTTGCCTGTGGTATGAAAACGTAGGGCGCATTATAGAGCATGGAAGCGGGAAATGTCCCTGTGACCATTGTCACATTACCGCGCAAAGCTCTGACAGATCCGATGTGGGTGCATTTCGTCTGTATCAAACGTAAATTTGTGTCATAGTGCAGAATAAGCACTTTTCAGGAGTCAGCCAGAGCAATGAAACGTCCGGACTACAGAACACTACAGGCACTTGATGCGGTTATTCGTGAACGAGGTTTTGAGCGCGCAGCGCAAAAGCTGTGCATCACTCAATCAGCCGTATCACAGCGTATCAAACAGCTTGAAAATATGTTCGGACAGCCTCTGCTCGTTCGTACTGTTCCACCTCGCCCGACAGAGCAGGGGCAAAAACTCCTCGCCCTTCTGCGCCAGGTAGAACTGCTGGAAGATGAATGGCTCGGTGACGAACAGACAGGTTCCACGCCGCTTCTTCTTTCGCTGGCGGTGAATGCCGACAGTCTGGCAACCTGGTTACTTCCCGCCCTGGCCCCCGTCCTGGCCGACTCCCCCATTCGCCTGAACTTGCAGGTGGAAGATGAAACCCGTACCCAGGAACGCCTGCGTCGCGGTGAGGTTGTGGGAGCCGTCAGTATTCAACCTCAGGCACTGCCAAGCTGTCTGGTGGATCAACTGGGGGCACTGGATTACCTGTTTGTCGGTTCCAAAGCCTTTGCTGACCGTTACTTTCCGAATGGTGTGACCCGTGCAGCCCTCCTTAAAGCGCCGGCCGTGGCATTTGATCATCTGGACGACATGCATCAGGCATTTTTGCAGCAAAACTTTGATCTGCCGCCAGGCAGTGTCCCGTGTCATATCGTGAATTCATCCGAAGCCTTCGTTCAACTGGCACGTCAGGGAACCACCTGCTGTATGATCCCGCACCTGCAAATTGAGAAAGAGTTAAAAAGCGGTGAGCTGATTGATTTGACGCCTGGGCTTTATCAGCGTCGGATGCTGTACTGGCATCGCTTTGCGCCGGAAAGCCGAATGATGCGCAACGTCACCGACGCACTACTGGCTTTTGGGCATAAGGTATTGAGACAGGATTGATGTACCGAATCCCCTCTCCCGGCGGGAGAGGGTCAAGGCGGTGGGCAAATTACTGTGCCTTTGCCGCTTCAGTCTGCGGGTTCTGAGCGGGTTCCAGTTGGAAGACAACATCAACTTGATCGCCAAACTGAATGGTTGGCTGCTCATACGTTTCCTGAGCAGAAACCGGCGCGGCATCTGCCTTCATCATACGAACCATTGGGCTTGGCTGGTAGTTAGAGACGTGGTAACGCACGCTGTACACGGGACCAAGCTTGCTGTTAAAACCTGCAGCCAGTTGCTGAGCCTGATGAACAGCATCATCGATAGCTGCTTTACGTGCTTCGTCTTTGTATTTTTCCGGTTGCGCAACACCCAGTGAGACGGAACGAATTTCGTTCAGACCCGCCTTCAGCGCTCCATCCAGGAGTGCATTCAACTTATCAAGTTGACGCAATGTGACCTCTACCGTTCGCACCGCACGATAACCTTTGAGAATGCTTTTCCCATTCTGGTAGTCATAGTCCGGCTGTGTACGCAGATTTGCGGAATTGATGTCTTTCTTCGCTACACCATTCTGCTCCAGGAAAGAGAGATATTGCGCAACGCGATCATCTGCCTGCTTTTTCGCAGAGGCTGCATCTTTCGCCGCAATATTAACTTCAATGGCCAGTGTCGCGACATCCGGCACAGCATCTACACTCGCCGTCCCTGACGTGACAATGTGGGGACCATCAGGCAATTCATTTGCCTGTACTGACACCGCGCCTAAACTTACTAATGCCGCCAGAGCCATCATCTTTAACTTCACTGTCATTCCTCCATGTTGCGAAGAGTGCCCAAAAACAGGGCGCATGCCAGCAAGCTTAGCGGGTATGGTTCAGTTGTCCATAAGACAACGCTTAGTTGAACAACCCTTGCACATGATGAATCCCCTCTTTCGCCAACTGAAAAGCGATAAACCACATCACCGCGCCGACTAACGTATTAATGATGCGCTGCGCTTTTGCCGTGCGTAAACGTGGAGCAAGCCAGGCTGCCATTAATGCCAGACCAAAGAACCATAAGAAGGATGCACTCACCGTTCCCAGAGCAAACCAGCGTTTTGGCTCAACATCAAGTTGGCCGCCGAGGCTGCCCAGCACCACAAACGTGTCCAGATAAACATGTGGGTTGAGCCACGTTACCGCCAGCATAGTGACGATGATTTTCCAGCGGCCCTGTTTCATCACCTCAGCGTGGGTCAGTTCAAGGTTGCTGCTCATCGCCGTTTTCAACGCACCAAAACCGTACCACAACAGAAACGCCACGCCACCCCAGGTGACGAATGCTAACAGCCAGGGAGACTGCATTAGCAATGCGCTACCACCAAAGATCCCGGCGCAAATCAACAGCAAATCACTCACCGCGCACAGCAAGGCAATCATCAAATGGTACTGACGACGGATCCCCTGGTTCATCACAAACGCATTCTGTGGTCCCAGAGGAAGGATCATCGCCGCACCAAGCGCAAGACCTTGAAAATAATAAGATAACATTCGATACATCTCATGCAGTTTGTCCTGGGTGCTGACTATACTGCGAGAGTGTCATTAGAGGAAATTGATAATATTAATCACAGATTAGTATCACTAATAAAAAGCCCGGTAGCGTTATGCTGACCGGGCCTGAGGAAAAAGGATTACTCGCCTTCTTTCACACGTTTTACATTCACATCCATCTGCGGATACGGGAAGCTGATACCGTTGGCATCAAAATCACGTTTAATGCGCTCCAGCACATCCCAGTAGACGTTCTGCAGATCGCTGCTTTTGCTCCAGATGCGCACGACAAAATTAATGGAAGATGCACCCAGCTCATTCAAACGAACGGTCTGCTCTTTATCTTTCAGAATACGATCGTCAGAAGCGATTATATTTGAAATCAGCGATTTAACCTTATCGATATCCGAATCATACGCCACACTGATAATCAGCTCATTGCGGCGAACCGGCTCACGGGAGAAGTTAATAATATTCCCCGCGATAATTTTCCCATTCGGCACAACAACAATACGCCCATCGGTAGTACGCATCGTGGTAGAGAAAATCTGCACCTGTAATACCGTTCCGGCAACACCGCCCAGATCAACATATTCCCCTGATCGGAATGGACGAAAAGTCACCAGCAATACGCCTGCGGCGAGGTTCGACAATGACCCCTGCAATGCCAGACCAATAGCCAAACCCGCAGCACCAAGTACAGCGATAACCGATGCAGTCTGTACACCTACGCGCCCAAGTGCGGCGATCAAGGTAAATGCAATAATCCCGTAGCGCACCAGTGCGGAGAGAAAATCAGCGACTGTGGCATCAATCTGACGAGCCCGCATCACACGATTCACGGTATTCGATACGATGCGTGCCACGAGCATCCCGACGATAATAATGGCGATTGCCGCGACGATGTTCACGGCATAGCTCAACAGTAATTCCTGATTGCGCACCAGCCAGGAGCCCGCGTTATTGATGCTGTCTACGACGTCGAGTTGTTCCATTCATTCTTCCTTATGCTAAACCAAATCACAAAAATCCATCCCCCATGGAGACAGGCAGGTGAGTAAAGGGTAAACAAAAAGAGAGGGATTTGCCAAACAGATCACAAAAACAGCGAGGACAGGCTGTTGAAAATGCATAAAAAAAGGCCCGCAATTGCGGACCTCTCCGAGGCATTTAGCGACTCAAATTACAGAACGTCAACCGCGTTCAGTTCTTTGAATGCCTGCTCCAGACGCGTGATCATAGAGGTCTGTGCAGCACGCAGCCATACGCGTGGATCGTAGTATTTTTTGTTCGGCTGATCTTCGCCTTTAGGGTTACCCAACTGACCCTGCAGGTAAGCTTCGTTAGCTTTGTAGTAGCCCAGGATGCCGTCCCATGTTGCCCACTGGGTATCGGTATCGATGTTCATTTTCACCACACCGTAGCTTACGGAATCTTTGATTTCCTGAGCAGAAGAACCGGAACCGCCGTGGAATACAAAGTTCAGGCTGTTGTGCGGCAGGTTATGTTTCTTAGAAACATAGTCCTGAGAATCGCGCAGGATAGTTGGAGTCAGAACAACGTTACCTGGTTTGTACACGCCGTGCACGTTACCGAAAGATGCCGCGATGGTGAAACGTGGGCTGATTTTGCTCAGCTCGGTGTACGCGTAATCAACATCTTCTGGCTGGGTGTACAGAGCAGAAGCGTCCATGTGGCTGTTGTCTACGCCGTCTTCTTCACCACCAGTGCAACCCAGTTCGATTTCCAGGGTCATGTCCATTTTGGACATACGTGCCAGGTATTTGGAGCAGATTTCGATGTTTTCGTGCAGGGACTCTTCAGACAGGTCGATCATATGAGAAGAGAACAGCGGTTTACCGGTCGCAGCGAAGTGTTTTTCACCCGCGTCCAGCAGGCCATCGATCCACGGCAGCAGTTTCTTCGCGCAGTGGTCAGTGTGCAGAATAACAGGAACACCGTAGTGCTCAGCCATCTGGTGAACGTGATGTGCACCAGAGATTGCACCCAGGATTGCAGCACCCTGAGGAACGTCAGTTTTCACGCCTTTACCTGCGATGAACGCAGCGCCACCGTTGGAGAACTGAACGATAACCGGTGCTTTAACTTTTGCAGCGGTTTCCAGTACGGCGTTGATGGAGTCGGTCCCCACGCAGTTAACTGCTGGCAGAGCAAAGTTGTTTTCTTTAGCTACCTGGAACACTTTCTGAACGTCATCACCAGTGATCACGCCAGGTTTTACGAAATCAAAAATTTTAGACATGTTACGTAGTCCTGTATCTTCGGCCGTTAGAAAAGGTGCGGGCTCTAAAAAGCACGCTGAAAATTGGGCAGGTTTCCCTGCCCTTGAATGGCTTACTTCTTAGCGCGCTCTTCGAGCATTGCTACTGCTGGCAGGACTTTACCTTCCACGAATTCGAGGAATGCACCGCCACCAGTGGAGATGTAGGAGATTTTGTCGGAAATACCGAACAGGTCGATAGCTGCCAGGGTATCACCGCCGCCAGCGATAGAGAACGCTTCGCTATCTGCGATGGCGTTAGCAACGATTTCAGTCCCTTTACGGAAGTTCGGGAACTCGAACACACCAACCGGGCCATTCCACAGAATGGTTTTGGCGTTTTTCAGGATATCAGCCAGTTTCTGTGCAGAAACGTCACCCAGATCCAGAATCTGCTCTTCATCTTTGATGTCGTTTACAGATTTCAGAGTAGCGGTCGCCGTTTCGGAGAACTCAGTCGCTACGCGAACATCCGTTGGGACTGGGATATCACAGGTCGTCAGCAGGCGTTTCGCTTCATCAACCAGGTCTGCTTCGTACAGGGATTTACCGACGTTGTGGCCTTGAGCAGCAACGAAGGTGTTTGCGATACCGCCACCCACGATCAGCTGATCAGCGATTTTGGACAGAGAATCCAGAACGGTCAGTTTGGTAGACACTTTAGAACCACCAACGATAGCGACCATTGGACGAGCAGGTTCTTTCAGGGCTTTGCCCAGTGCTTCCAGTTCGTCAGCCAGCAGTGGACCTGCGCAAGCGACGTCAGCAAATTTGCCGATACCATGAGTGGAAGCCTGTGCACGGTGAGCCGTACCGAAAGCATCCATTACGAATACGTCGCACAGTGCAGCGTATTTTTTAGACAGCGCTTCGTCGTCTTTCTTTTCGCCTTTGTTGAAGCGAACGTTTTCCAGAACAACCAGTTCACCTGCAGCCACTTCAACACCATCCAGATAATCTTTCACCAGGCGAACCGGGCTGGACAGTTTGTCTTTCAGGTAATTAACAACCGGCAGCAGAGAGAACTCTTCGTTGTACTCGCCTTCAGTCGGACGACCCAGGTGGGAGGTTACCATCACTTTAGCGCCCTGCTTCAGTGCCAGTTCGATGGTTGGCAGAGAAGCACGGATACGCGCATCGCTGGTCACTTTGCCATCTTTAACCGGTACGTTCAGATCAGCACGGATGAAAACGCGTTTACCAGCCAGATCCAGATCGGTCATCTTAATTACAGACATGGTGAATCCTCTCGTTGATTCTTAAAGTTTTGCAGACGCACAATGCGTCTTACCTGAAACCTTGAGCGGCCATTGCTAACGTGGTGTCGAGCATTCGGTTAGCAAAGCCCCATTCGTTATCACACCAGACCAGCGTCTTGATAAGGTGTGCGCCACTGACGCGCGTTTGTGTACCATCAACGATGGCACTGTGCGGATCGTGGTTAAAATCTACTGAGACCAACGGTAATTCCGTATAGTCAACTATACCATGAAATGCACCCTGTGCCGCTTTTTGCAGCAACAGGTTGACTTCACAGGCTTTTACCGGTTTTTTCACCGTTACACTGAGATCAATTGCAGTGACGTTAATCGTCGGAACTCTTACCGCAATCGCTTCAAAACGGTCGTTAAACTGCGGGAAAATACGGGTGATCCCCGCAGCCAGCTTCGTATCCACAGGAATGATCGATTGGCTTGCGGCGCGAGTGCGTCGTAAATCGGGATGATAGGCGTCGATCACCTGCTGATCATGCATGGCGGAGTGGATCGTCGTAACGGTCCCAGACTCGATACCGTAAGCATCATCCAGTAATTTAATGACGGGTATTATGCAGTTTGTTGTGCAAGAGGCGTTAGAAACAATGCGATGCTCCGCACGTAATTGCTCCTGATTAACACCAAATACAACTGTAGCGTCGAGGTCGTTGCTGCCGGGATGTGAAAAGAGCACTTTCTTCGCACCAGCGGCGATATGCGCCTCGCCGTGCTCGCGATTACCGTATACACCGGTACAGTCCAGTACGACATCAATACCCAGTTCCCGCCAGGGAAGTGCATTGAGCGTACGTTCGTGCAGAATGCGAATGACGTCGTCGCCAACCATGAGCTGTTCACGCTCCTGGCGAACATCCCATGCAAAACGTCCATGGCTGGTGTCATATTTCAACAAATGCGCCATGCCTTCGGCATCCGCCAGTTCGTTGATGGCCACCACGGTGATTTCCGCCCGACGTCCGGATTCATATAAAGCACGAACCACGTTACGCCCGATGCGACCAAAACCATTAATCGCTACGCGTACGGTCATAGATCTCCTGCAAGGCTATCCCTGAGTTTGAGGTGGCTGAAAGAGTAATCCAGCTATGCTCAGAGGGGAATCCTCGCCTGTCACAAACTGCGACTGATTGGTCAATTGTCGAACACTTAATCAACTGAAACGCTTCAGCAAGAATAAGCGAAACAAGGAATAAAAGGAATGTCTGTCCAGGTGGATTCGCAATTTATCTGACTTGCGTCACATTTTACTGTTTGATGCCGACAAAAGCAGATGAAGGTACGGAGGAAAATTATGTTGAAGCATTACTCACTCATATGTGCTGGTTTCATACTTATATAGCTCTCCCGCAGCAGATGCTGGCGCTGCGGGAGAGATAAGGTTAGTTCACTTTCAGCGTCGTTGTAATGGTATAGTTCAGCGCCCAGGAGGTATGCCAGTCACGACCATTAAATGTAATGACACCACGATAATTCCCCTTAGGCAGCGAGGCGTTATTTCCATCTTCTGGTATGTAGGTAATCTTCGGTGCATTACCCGGTGTTGTGCACCCTGAAGCATTGTTAAATTCAAAGAAAGTACATCTGTTCGATACCTGTCCTCTGAACGTAACAGTCTGAATGTTGCCTTTTTCATCTGTCAGCTTAGCTGTCAATACTGAATACGCCCCATAATTATGTGTCCATATTAAGGATGCAGGACCCGTAGTGTCTCCGGTTACAACAAAACCAAGGTTGAGAAAGTTATAAATCGTTTCTCCTGTGTAAGCACTGGACTGAGCAGCGCTGGGAATATTCCACGTATCGTCAATCGTCCCCATAAATATGGCAGAGGAGTTTGAAATATTACTACCATTAATACTGGCCGTAACTGTTACCTTGCCAAAGTCAGAACCGGATACTTGTATCGCCGCTTCACCTTTATCATTCGTATTGCTGGTCGTAGCAGAAAGTTTATTTATAGTGGTCGTCCATGAGACCGTTTCCCCTTTCAATGGATTATCGTTAGCATCTGTAATAGTAGCCATATAGATAATAGGTGTGGTGTTAGCCGCTACGTGGTCAGTACTGGCGATCAGTTTGACGACTTTCGCCGTTTTGGCATTACCGATAAAAGTGACGACATTCGCGCTACGCTGGCCCGCTGGCGAGACCAGCGAGGCCATCAGTTTCACACTTCCAGCTTTAACTGACGTGCCGCTGACACTCGCTTTACCGCTATCTGATGTGATGCTATTTACAGAAGACAGTTGTATATTTTGATTATCCGTTGTCCAGTTTACCGTCACCCCTTTCAGCACATTACCGTTGGCATCTGTGATATCCGCGGTCCATATAACTGATGAAGCGCCATCTGCGATGGCCTGTGAATTACCCGCAGTAACAGTATTGATTTGCGCCGTTCCGGTATTCCCAATCACATGCAGTATTTGCGACTGACTGCTTACACCTGCCGTAGCATTTACAGTAATACTCCCTGTTTTCAGACTAGAAAATGCCGTCACCGCCCGCCCATTTTCATCCGTTACGGACGACACGTGGCTGAAACTACTACTGATTTCGCTGCTGCTCCAGTTTACCGTCACGCCCGAAACCGGGTTGTTGTTTGCGTCCATCACACTAGCCGTCAAGGCCACACTATCCTTATCGGCAACAATATCAGTCAACTTATCGGCAACCAATGTCCTCACCTGCGAAGAAGTGCGGTCAGCCGTAAAATTTAGCCCGGACAAACGCTGCGAAGCACCATTAATGCCAGCATCCACGCCATAGCTACCCGCCACTTTCGAGGACACCTGTACCTGAGCGACGCCACTTCTGTTGGTTTTACTCTTCTGTACCGACATTTCTGCGCCAGAAGGTGAGACGCTCCAGTTAACCTCAGCCCCTTCCAGCAAATTACCGTCGGCATCAGTGACAGTTGCGCTGACGATAATAACTTCTTTTCCATTGGCGACAACGCTCTGGCGATCTGTGACAATATTCGCCAGTTTAGCTGTCGTCGCATCGGCGACAAACATCACCCGCTCAGCCTGAAGCGCAGTGCTTTCTTGCGTGCGAGCAGAGATAACCATACTACCAGCGCTGGTTGACATCACCGCTACTTGCGAACGACCATTCTCATCGCTGGTAGTCTCTGTCTCGCTGAACCGGGTATTCTGGGTATCAGATGACCAGAATATCCTCATATTTTTCAGTGTTTCGCCCTTCGCATTTGTCACGATAGCAGTATATGTAATGCCGTCATTACCATTAGCAATAGCCTGCGTTTTACTCGCAGAAATGGCACTAATCTTCTGCGTACTACTGTCAGCAACAAAGGTAATAGACTCTGTTTTCTGCGGCGATTTTCCGTTCACATCCGCAGTTACTGTCACTGTTCCCGCTTTTGCCGACTTCAATGCAAACGTCGCTTTTCCCTGCCTGTCAGTTAATGACGATTGGCTTCCAATACGGGTGTTATCTGTTTTCTCTACAGTCCAGTTAACGGTTACACCTTCCAGAGGATGATTAAAATCATCTATCACCAAGGCCGTGAGCATGCTGGTGTCGTTATTATTCGCAATAATCTGCTGTTTTTCACTGTCAATAGAGACTACTTTGGCCGTCGCAGTGTCCGCCACAAAACTCAACACAGGTGAACTTAATGATGCCCCTTTCTCCAACTGTGCGGTTATGATTGTGTTCAATATGGCATTACTCGTGACCTGAATCTGCGCGTCTCCCTGTTCATTGGTCGAGACCCGGGATGAAGACAGCGTTACCTGCGTGGAATCCGCAACCCAGTTGACGGCAATACCCTTCAATGCCCGGCCGTATTGGTCAGTAACATGCGCCATCAACATTATCGGCGCAGCCCCACTCGCCTGGGCGCTCGTAGCTGAAATATCGAGCCCGGCAAGTTGTGGAAGTGTCTCAACTGCCTCTTCGATCAATTTTGTGCTAGCCAGTCTTTCCGTTCCGTCAATCAGTGGTTGAATAAGCAACGTTTCAGGTTGGTTGCCTGATGTAAGCGTCGCTACGTACTCTCCTGGCGCAGTTTCACTATAATCTGTCATAGTGGCTTTTTTCAGCAGACCCGCAATACCAGGATCAACCGTTGTTGAGGGGGATAGTGAGGTGGTCAAACGCGAAGCCAATCCTGCTGCACTAGCTCCTTGACTGGTTTTAAGGCTCACCGTAACCGTGGCAGTACTCACTCCATCGGCTGGAACCTTACCCGGAGTCACAGCAACAGAAGACTGGAGAACAGTAATATCAATGCCACTGATATTGATCTTCATCTCGCTGGCATTTGATTTATTGCCATTTTTATCCCATGCCGTCCCCATCAACGTGTAACTATTGATACCATTGCCCTGCCACGCGGGTAGGGTCAGGACAAACTGATCCGGAGCACTACCCTGGACAATTTTTCCGCCATTATTCAGAAAGGATGCCGCCTGCCATTCAATATGGTCAAGGCCATATTTAGTTTTAACCTTCGCGCTGATATTCTGTCTGGATTGTTCTTTCCCTTCCAAAGAAGAAGGGAGCGTCAGCGAGATCAGATCCTGTTTGCGATATTCCAGCACAATATTATTGTTTCTCGCGACCAGATCTTGTCGGCTCCCCATAAGCGAGCGACGTTGTGCCACCACAGAGCTATCTAACTGGTTGCTTAACGGCATTCCCATGAGCCAGTTGAACGTCAGATTAAGCTGGGTATCGTTCTCACCATTTTTACCCCATTTCTGATCCATACCAAACGTCAGCAAAGGAAACGGGGTATAGTTCAGTCCAAGCGTAATAGCATGTGGGTTTTTCTGCCGAAAATCGTCATCATCACCAAACAATCCCACGCTGTTACCATAATATTGCTCATAAATAACATTTGCGCCAAGCTGTGGCCAAGCGGGTAAATACCCTTCAGCCCGAATATCGAAACCATTAGCAACACGTTCATTATAATCGGTATAACGGGATGAGGACATCCAGTCACTCAGACGAATATAACCATTAGCAGAAAGCTTAATATAATCCCAACCTAACTCTACCCCATAGCCCAAACGATCATGTTGAACACTTGAGATCTGGCGGTCATAAAAAACATTAGTTCCCAGCATCCATTTGTCAGAGAAATAACGATAACCTATACCAGCATTAATAATATTACGTTCATCATGGCGACGACCACCCAGTTGGGTAAATAGCAGATTTTCCTTATAATCATAAATCGGCAACAATACATCCAGTGCAGAGTCATTTAATGTGAAATGCTCATCTGTGCTGATGTTCACTCGCGCCGTACCAAACTGATTTAACCACTGCTGTAGCTCTTCAGAAGCCATACCTGTCGTGGTAGACACTACTGCCTGACTTAGCTCCCCTGCATTGTCGTTACTTAATAGCGTGCCAGCCTGTATTGTGGCCTTTGCAACACTGTTTTCAGTCTGTTTCTGTGAGGATTCATCAGCACGAACTAACTCCTGTGCACTGACATTCCCGGTTGGTGCTAAATATAATAAAAAGGAAGATGGACATAATTGCAGGACTATCTGAATTGCAGCAAGCAACTTTCCGCCATAAAGTTTCATCTCTACGCTCCATGAAAGAGAATTTCACATTAATCGGCGAAGACTATATTTGTTAGTTCGATTATACAACCCCTAAAGATTTTATTTCTTTCCGAACCCGCATACTCAACACATAATTAATCACCCCATGAATAATCAATCAAACAAATATAACCCCCTTAAATGCATAATCCATTAATATACTCATGTGGCATGATTTAATTCAAAAAACACATCAATAAGACACGGCCTTCTAATTTATTCTTAAATAATCCAATAAAATAATAATGGAGATTTAAAAAAGACACTGAAACGTCTGATGCTTGTCAGTTAAAAATTTGAAAACGAAAGAGAAGAAAGAGAAGAAAACTATTACTTATTGAATTTATGAATAGTATTGAGAACTTAGTTAAGTAGTAAAAAAATCCGTAATCCCTAAAAAGATTACGGATCCTTACACCGTTACTTGTCGGTCGCGACTCCTTAACTAATTGACATTACGCTAAGGAGTCCCTGTTTATGATGCCGAATTACAGCAGTTCTTTCGCTTTCGCGACAACGTTTTCAACAGTGAAACCGAACTCTTCAAACAGCAGTTCTGCTGGCGCTGATTCACCGAAAGTGGTCATCCCGACGATAGCGCCGTTCAGGCCTACATATTTGAACCAGTAGTCTGCAATACCTGCTTCGATTGCGACACGAGCAGAAACGGCTTTCGGCAGTACAGATTCACGGTACGCCGCATCCTGCTTGTCGAACGCATCAGTGGACGGCATGGAAACCACACGCGCTTTAACGCCTTCTGCAGACAGTTTGTCCCAGGCTGCAACAGCCAGTTCAACTTCAGAACCGGTAGCGATGAAGATCAGTTCTGGCTGACCAGCACAATCTTTCAGCACGTAGCCACCGCGAGCAATGTTAGCCAACTGCTCTGGAGTACGTTCCTGCTGAGCCAGGTTCTGGCGAGAGAGGATCAGCGCGGTTGGACCGTCATGACGCTCTACACCGTATTTCCACGCAACTGCAGATTCAACCTGGTCACATGGACGCCATGTGCTCATGTTTGGAGTAACGCGCAGGGAAGCAACCTGCTCTACCGGCTGGTGAGTTGGACCATCTTCACCCAGACCAATAGAGTCATGAGTGTAGACCATCACCTGACGCTGTTTCATCAGCGCAGCCATACGCACGGCATTACGCGCATATTCAACGAACATCAGGAAAGTAGAGGTGTACGGCAGGAAACCGCCGTGCAGGGAGATACCGTTCGCAATCGCAGTCATACCGAATTCACGTACACCGTAATGGATGTAGTTACCGGCAGTATCTTCGTTAATTGCTTTAGAACCAGACCAGATAGTCAGGTTAGATGGAGCGAGGTCGGCAGAACCGCCCAGGAATTCAGGAAGCAAAGGACCAAAGGCTTCGATAGCATTCTGAGACGCTTTACGGCTGGCAATTTTAGATGGATTCGCCTGCAATTTAGCGATGAACTCGTTCGCTTTCGCATCGAAATCAGCTGGCATGTCACCTTTCATACGACGGGTGAATTCAGCCGCTTCCTGCGGGAAGGCTTTTGCATAGGCCGCAAATTTCTCGTTCCATGCGGCTTCTTTCACCTGGCCGGCTTCTTTTGCATCCCATTGAGCATAGATGTCAGACGGGATTTCGAATGCCGGGTGTTTCCAGCCGAGAGCTTCACGGGTCAGCGCGATTTCAGCATCACCCAGTGGTGCACCGTGGGAATCGTGCGTACCTGCTTTGTTCGGTGAACCGAAACCGATGATGGTTTTGCACATCAGCAGGGACGGTTTGTCGGTCACTGCACGAGCTTCTTCAACCGCACGTTTAATCGAGTCAGCATCGTGGCCATCAACACCACGTACAACGTGCCAGCCGTAGGCTTCAAAACGTTTCGCGGTATCGTCAGTGAACCAGCCTTCAACATGACCATCGATGGAGATACCGTTGTCGTCATAGAACGCAACCAGTTTGCCCAGTTTCAAGGTTCCTGCCAGGGAGCACACTTCGTGAGAAATGCCTTCCATCATGCAGCCGTCACCCATGAACGCATAGGTGAAGTGGTCAACGATGTCGTGACCAGGACGGTTGAACTGCGCAGCCAGTGTTTTCTCCGCAATTGCCATACCGACAGCGTTCGCAATACCCTGACCCAGTGGCCCGGTGGTGGTTTCAACGCCAGCGGTGTAACCCACTTCAGGGTGACCTGGCGTTTTAGAGTGCAGCTGACGGAAGTTTTTCAGCTCTTCGATCGGCAGATCGTACCCGGTGAGGTGCAGCAGGCTGTAGATCAGCATGGAGCCATGGCCGTTAGACAGCACGAAACGGTCACGGTCAGCCCAGGATGGGTTCTGCGGGTTATGGTTCAGGAAATCACGCCACAGGACTTCGGCAATGTCAGCCATACCCATAGGGGCGCCCGGGTGGCCGGATTTGGCTTTCTGTACTGCGTCCATGCTCAGCGCACGAATAGCATTAGCAAGCTCTTTACGTGAGGACATTTTAACTCCAGATCGGACTGTTAAAGGCCATGCCCTTGACGACAGCGCGTTTTGGGCTATGCCGGAAAAAAGTGCCAACAATGTAACCCAAGCGAGAAAGCATGTACATGGAGCATTCTTTTGCAGCTTAAGAAATCTCTGGATCATGCTCGCATGTTGCGCAATCTACTCGCCCGCCACTCTCATTCTTCCTTATACTTAGCCCACTCCGGTTTCGCTACCGGTGCATTTTTCAGATTTAATTCAGATTAACAAGTACGGAAGCAACATCATGAAAATGCGTGCAATTGTGCTGGCCTTTGGTACAACGCTCCTGCTGAGCGGCTGTCAGAATATGGACTCTAACGGCTTGATGACCTCAGGCGCAGAAGCTTTTCAGGCGTATTCCCTGAGCGATGCCCAGGTGAAAACGTTAAGCGATCAGGCCTGTAAAGAGATGGACAATAAAGCTACCATCGCACCGGCCAACAGCACTTACACGCAGCGTCTGAATAAGATCGCCTCTGCGTTAGGTGACAATATCAATGGTCAGCCGGTGAACTACAAAGTTTATGTTGCGAAAGATGTAAACGCGTTCGCCATGGCTAACGGCTGTATCCGCGTGTATAGCGGGCTGATGGACATGATGGACGATAACGAAGTCGAAGCGGTGATCGGCCATGAAATGGGTCACGTCGCACTGGGTCATGTGAAGAAAGGCATGCAGGTGGCGCTAGGTACAAACGCCGTCCGCGCAGCAGCAGCCTCCGCGGGCGGAATTGTCGGCAGTTTATCGCAATCTCAGTTGGGTGATTTGGGTGAAAAGCTGGTCAACTCCCAGTTCTCACAGCGCCAGGAATCTGAAGCCGATGACTATTCTTATAACCTGTTGCGCAAGCGTGGCATCAACCCGTCAGGCTTAGCCACCAGCTTTGAGAAACTGGCAAAACTGGAAGAAGGACGTCAAAGCTCCATGTTTGACGATCATCCGGCCTCAGAAGCGCGAGCTCAACATATTCGTGACCGCATGGCGGCAGACGGAATTAAATAAATTAAGTAAGTAAGGAGGCAATATTGCCTCCTTTTCTATAAAGCATCTATTGTTAATTTAAACGCACAGAATGCCAATAACTAACCAACAGACCAGAAGTGTTTTATTCGAAATATAAACTTACCACAGCGTAATATCTCATTCTTTATATTGACCGCCGATGGTATCTCTGCACGGAGGTATATCGCCAAAATAAACCATAGTCTACCCTCTCACCGCTATCCCTTGCGGGCTGAGCGATGGCGTAAAACATGCATTCACATAATGATTGCAATCATTATCTATTCAGGTAACTATTCATTACGCAACAGAACAATTTGATATTATCCAGAAAGAGAAGTTCCCTCCGTGAAAAAAGAATTATCATTAATTGTATTAAGTTTATTCGCATCAATACCTGCTCTGGCAAACCAGCAATCGGATAGCAATGGATTTGTTGATGACAGCCATTTAAATCTATTTTTACGCAATGCCTATATTGGCCGTGATTATCATCAGGGTCAGCAGGATAAAGCCGAATGGGGCCAGGGCATTGTGGCAACATTCGAATCTGGTTATACCGAAGGGCTGATTGGTTTCGGCGTTGATGGTATTGCCCAGTATGGCGTGCGTCTGGACGGTGGCCGCGGCAAGAGCGGCGCTGGCGGTATCGACTTCTTCAAACAAGAAGATGATGGCCGGGCAAAATCAGACCTGGCAAAGTTTGGCGCGACGGCCAAAATGCGCATCTCCAACACCGTACTGAGCTACGGTAATCAGCGCCCGGAACTGCCCATTGTGAATTCAGACAGCTCTCGCCTGCTGTTTGAGAGCTATACCGGCGCAATGCTGACGTCAAAAGAGCTCGACGGGCTGGACATCAACGCCGGTTATTTCACCGATGAACAGCGCAAAAGTGACGATCGTCATGACAGTGGGCTGAAGAGCCTCTCCTTCGGCGGTGCAAGCTACCAGTTCAACGACCAGTTTAGCGGTGCGTTGTATGCTTCTCACGTTGAAGAAGTGCTGAACAAGCAGTACCTGGGCATGAACTTCAAACAACCCTTCAGCACCGGACAGCAACTGGTTCTCGACTTCAACGGCTATAACTCCCGTTTGGATCAAGGTTATGCGAATAGCCTCGACACCGGACGCAGCAACAGTATCTGGAGCCTTGCAGCCAGCTATATCTGGGATATTCATACCTTTAAGGTGGCGTATCAGCAGAGCAGCGGCAGTACCGGTTACCATTACGGCAGTTACCGCGACCAGGGTGGCGTCGGTGATGGTGGCAACACGATCTGGCTGGCGAACTCCTATTGGTCTGATTTTAATGGTGAAGACGAACGTTCCTGGCAAGCCTCTTATGGGCTGGATTTTGCCGGCCTCGGCTTACCTGGCCTGAGCTGGACGACCGCTTATGTTCGTGGCGATAACATCAAAACGTCTGAAACCAGCAACGGTAAAGAACATGAATGGTTTAACCAGGTTCAGTACCAGGTCCAGAATGGCCCGGCGAAAGATCTGAAACTGAAATTACGTTATTCCGTGCTGCGCGTTTCCAGCAATGCCAGCGATTACAACGTCGGCGGGAATGAAATCCGCGCTTACGTGGAATACCCATTTAACGTGTTCTAAGCACATAAAAAAGCCCTCTCCACTGGAGAGGGCTCGCTCTGTTCTGCCTTTAAGCTTATTCGCCCTTTTTCGCAGCCTGGATATAGAGCATTTCCAGCGCCAGGGTCGCTGCAGCCAGGGCGGTAATTTCAGACTGGTCGTAAGCCGGAGCGACTTCCACCACATCCATTCCCACGATGTTCAGATCTTTCAGACCACGAACCAACTTGATCGCGCGATCGGAAGTCAGTCCACCGATCACTGGCGTACCCGTACCCGGTGCAAACGCAGGATCAAGGCAGTCGATGTCGAAGGTCAGGTAAACAGGCATATCGCCAACAATCTGCTTCACCTGAGCAATAATATCGTCCACACCACGATCGTTCACCTGACATGCGTCCAGTACGGTGAAGCCGTTATCTTTGTCAAACTCGGTACGGATCCCAATTTGCACAGAGTGGTTAGGATCGATCAGCCCTTCTTTTGGCGCAGTAAAGAACATCGTACCGTGGTCGAATTCACAGCCATTCGCATAAGTGTCGGTATGTGCATCGAAGTGCACCAGTGCCATTTTACCGAAGTGCTTCGCGTGAGCGCGCAGCAGTGGCAGAGTGACAAAGTGGTCACCACCGAAAGAGAGCATACGCTTGCCGGCGGCCAGCAGTTTCTCAGCGTGCGCCTGCAGTTTTTCACTCATTTCACGCGCATCACCGAAGGCATAAACCAGGTCACCGCAGTCCACCACATTCAGGCGCTCGCGCATGTCGAAGTTCCACGGGAAGCGGTTGTGCTCCCAGGCCAGGTTTGTCGACACCTGACGAATGGCAGCCGGGCCGTGACGCCCACCCGCGCGGCCAGAGGTGGCCATATCAAATGGAACGCCGGTGATCACCCAGTCTGCGTCGCTGTCATACGGCTGGAAGTTCATTGGAAGGCGTAAAAAACCAAACGCGTTAGATACCAGAGAGTTATCGTACTGATGACCTAAAGTGCTCATGTCCTGACCTCGTTTAGAGTCGATGCATTAAAAAATGATGAAAAAAAATCCCCTCCGCGTCGTTAAACCCGACGAGGAAGGGATTGATTCGTTAATCGCTTATTGGGGCGAATTATCGCCGTTAATTCATACGGGTTCAAGAGAGTATAGGGCATTGTGCAGTCTTTGCCCCGCATCCGAATCCTCTCCCCTGAGGGGAGAGGGAAAAGGAATTACTCATCTTCCAGGTAGGTGTACCCGTACAGACCCGCTTCAAACTCTTCCAGGAACTGCTGCTGTAATGCATCGTCCAGACCGGTGTTTTTCACCTGATCGCGGAACTGCGTCAGCAGGGTTTTCGGATCCAACTGCACATATTCCAGCATGTCCGCCACGGTGTCCCCTTCGTCGGACAGCTCCACTTCCACGCTGCCGTCAGGGAAGACAAACACATCAACAGCTTCGGTATCACCGAACAGATTGTGCATGTTACCGAGGATTTCCTGATACGCACCAACCATAAAGAAGCCCAGCATTGGTGGGTTCTCCGGGTCGTACTCCGGCATTGGCATCGTCGTCGCAATCCCATCACCGTCAACGTAATGATCGATAGCGCCATCAGAATCGCAGGTGATATCCAGTAACACTGCACGACGCTCAGGCGCATGATTCAACCCTTCCAGCGGCAATACCGGGAACAGTTGATCAATCCCCCACGCATCCGGCATTGACTGGAACAACGAGAAGTTGACGTAGATTTTATCCGCCATACGTTCTTGCAATTCGTCGATAATCGGACGGTGAGCGCGATTGCTTGGGTCAAGCTGCTTCTGCACCTCGTGGCACATGTTCAGATACAGTTGCTCTGCCCACGCACGTTCCTGCAGGCTGAATGTGCCGGATGAATAGCCGACATGAATATCGTGCAGATCCATCTGGCTGTCATGCAGCCATTCACGCAGTGAACGACGGTTGCCCGGCTCGTGCATCTCCTGCCAGGTTTCCCACATATTTTGCAAGGACCGAGGCGCATCATCCTGCGGCGGCGTAGCTTCGGAAATTTCGCTACGCTCTACGCCGATAATGTTGGAAACCAGTACGGTATGATGCGCGGTCACCGCGCGGCCAGACTCGGTAATCACCGTTGGGTGTGGCAAGCCGTGCTCTTCACACGCATCGCCAATCGCCCAGATAATGTTGTTCGCATATTCGTTCAGGCCGTAGTTCACGGAGCAATCCGACTGCGAACGTGTGCCTTCATAGTCTACGCCCAGGCCACCGCCCACATCGAAGCACTGAATGTTTACACCCAGTTTGTGCAGTTCAACGTAGAAACGGGCTGATTCACGTACACCGGTCGCGATATCGCGGATATTCGCCATCTGAGAGCCCAGATGGAAGTGTAACAACTGAATGCTATCCAGACGGCCGCGCTCACGCAGGATTTCAACCAACTGCAGAACCTGTGCCGCCGCCAGACCAAATTTAGATTTTTCACCGCCAGAGGATTGCCACTTACCGGAACCCTGCGACGCCAGACGCGCTCGCACACCTAGGCGCGGGATCACATTCAGACGCTCAGCCTCTTCCAGTACGATGGCAATCTCAGTCATTTTTTCGATGACCAGATAGACCTTGTGGCCCATCTTCTCGCCAATCAGCGCCAGGCGAATGTACTCGCGGTCTTTATAGCCATTGCAGACAATCACCGAACGGGTCATTCCGGCATGAGCCAGAACCGCCATCAGCTCAGCTTTTGAACCGGCCTCCAGACCTAAAGGCTCACCTGAATGAATCAGCGACTCAATCACACGACGATGCTGGTTAACCTTAATCGGATAAACCAGGAAGTAATCGCCGTTGTAGCCGTAGGATTCACGTGCACGCTTAAACGCTGCATTAATGGAGCGCAAGCGGTGTTGCAGGATCTGCGGGAAGCAGAACAATGCGGGCAGGCGTTGGCCCTGTGCTTCACGCGCTTTCACCAGTTTGGCAAGATCGACGCGAGCTTCGGGTACGTCAGGATCAGGGCAAACGCTGATGTGGCCCAGTTCATTGACGTCGTAGTAGTTATTGCCCCACCAGGCAATATTATAAGTGCGTAGCATCTTGCTGGCTTCCTGGGAGCTCATCGCAACCTCCTGCATGGAACGTAGTACACCCTGTTCGCCCGCTGACGAAGGCGAAACCGAAGACATGTCGTCAGACATAGCGAACCTCAACTCTTTGTATTAAGTGTAAAACAGTTGACTACTATCGCAGCGTTACACCGCGATAACAACCCATAAACGGCCCCATTTTCCAGCAGAGAATGCTGGAATACAGACCGTGCGACCGGTTTCTTATTCATATCATTGTAAAACACGTATCCGAACTCTGTATGACAAGGTTCGGCGAAACCACGAGATAACTCCTGAATTAACAAGAGCGCCCTTGTTCAGTTTTCACCAAGCGGATGACCGGCTCTGGAATCCTGAGAAGCACCGAAATGGGTATAACATCGGCAGGTTTGCAGACTAGATTTGCGGGTTGCGGGAATCAAAGGCGCGCCAGAACGGCTGCGCTGAATTAGCGAAAAACGATGGTTCATTATCTCGTATCACCTCCACGGCCGCTTCTGCTGAAACGGACCACAAGCCAAAGCTAAAAGTTCACTGCTTAACCCGGCTGGAAGTGGCGACACGATGAGATCATCGAGCGCTTTTTTGGTAGTGAGCCGCGCGCCGCGTTTTATACCGAGAAGACAGACAAAATGCAAAAGATTAATGTGCGTGTTGCCAGCACCGTCAGGAAAAATTTCCAGCTGTGATTTCAACACAGTGAGAGCTTAGTCAAAAAAAACTGGAAATCGGGCGAAGAAGTGACCTAAAATAGCCGTCCAGATGTTAATCCATCCATACTGATTAACACTCAGACTGCCAGTGTTATTAACCTGCTTGCCTTGGTATAATTATCTACCATTGCTATCCAACACGGCAGTTTGAGCTAAATAAATTCTTCTTAGGTGAAATAAAACATGGCAAAACACCTGTTTACGTCCGAGTCCGTATCAGAAGGGCATCCTGATAAAATCGCTGACCAAATCTCCGATGCAGTGCTCGATGCGATCCTGACTCAGGATCCGAAAGCGCGCGTGGCGTGCGAAACCTATGTCAAAACCGGCATGGTTCTGGTTGGCGGTGAGATCACCACCAGCGCATGGGTTGATATTGAAGAGATCACCCGTAATACCGTGCGTGAAATTGGTTACGTGCATTCTGATATGGGCTTTGATGCCAACTCTTGTGCCGTCCTGAGCGCTATTGGTAAACAGTCTCCGGACATCAACCAGGGTGTTGACCGTGCTGATCCGCTGGAACAGGGTGCTGGCGACCAGGGCCTGATGTTTGGCTATGCGACCAACGAAACCGACGTGCTGATGCCTGCGCCGGTGACCTACGCACACCGTCTGGTGCAGCGTCAGGCTGAAGTTCGTAAAAATGGTACGCTGCCATGGCTGCGTCCTGATGCGAAAAGCCAGGTCACCTTCCAGTATGACGATGGCAAAATCGTGGGTATCGATGCCGTCGTTCTGTCAACTCAGCACGCCGAAGATATTGATCAGAAATCCCTGCAAGAAGCAGTGATGGAAGAGATCATCAAACCGGTTCTGCCGACGGAATGGCTGAACGCCTCTACCAAATACTTCATTAACCCAACCGGACGCTTTGTTATCGGCGGCCCAATGGGTGACTGTGGCCTGACCGGTCGTAAAATCATCGTTGATACCTACGGCGGCATGGCTCGCCACGGTGGCGGTGCATTCTCCGGTAAAGACCCGTCTAAGGTTGACCGTTCCGCTGCCTACGCTGCACGTTATGTTGCCAAAAACATCGTTGCTGCAGGCCTGGCTGACCGCTGTGAGATTCAGGTTTCCTACGCTATCGGCGTGGCAGAACCAACATCCATCATGGTGGAAACCTTCGGTACTGAAAAAGTGCCTTCTGAGCAACTGACTCTGCTGGTGCGCGAGTTCTTCGACCTGCGTCCATACGGTCTGATTCAGATGTTGGATCTGCTGCACCCAATCTACAAAGAAACCGCAGCATATGGTCACTTTGGTCGCGAACATTTCCCATGGGAAAAAACCGACAAAGCCGCTCTGCTGCGCGAAGCTGCCGGTCTGAAATAATCGACTGACATCTACGTTTTAAAAGGCCAGCCTCGTGCTGGCCTTTTTGCTTTTTAATCGGTTGGTAGTATGACTCCTGCATCATAATGAAACCGCTTACATCTCATCTAAATTACCTTTCTTTCGGATTAATCTCTTTAGTTGATCTCACTTTCCCTGTTGTTACATTTTATTTCAGTTAAGTCTGAAAATAATGCAAACAGGATGCACATCACTTTATTTATCCTTTAATTTTCAAATTGTTAATTTAATTTATGCTTCATTGGCCATGTAAGCGATTACACTAACGTGATGAATATCACATATTTTTACGCCTCACTAACCTACCCTTTACATCGATAAACCTGATAACCCAACTGGAGGGCATAATGCCTGACAATAAAAAACAGGGGCGTACGTCCAACAAAGCGATGACATTTTTTGTCTGCTTCCTCGCAGCCCTGGCAGGATTACTTTTTGGCCTGGATATCGGCGTGATTGCCGGCGCATTACCCTTTATCACCGACGAATTCCAGATTAGCGCGCACACCCAGGAGTGGGTCGTAAGCTCCATGATGTTCGGTGCTGCTGTTGGTGCAGTAGGCAGCGGCTGGCTCTCCTTCAAACTGGGCCGCAAAAAGAGTTTGATGATTGGTGCGATTTTGTTCGTCGCCGGTTCTCTGTTTTCTGCTGCCGCCTCCAATGTTGAAGTACTGCTGGTTTCCCGCGTGCTGCTTGGCCTGGCTGTCGGTGTGGCCTCTTACACTGCCCCACTGTATTTATCCGAAATCGCACCAGAGAAAATCCGTGGCAGCATGATTTCGATGTACCAGTTGATGATCACCATCGG
Source organism: Enterobacter sp. RHBSTW-00994 (assembly GCF_013782625.1). Taxonomy (NCBI): domain Bacteria; kingdom Pseudomonadati; phylum Pseudomonadota; class Gammaproteobacteria; order Enterobacterales; family Enterobacteriaceae; genus Enterobacter; species Enterobacter sp. RHBSTW-00994. The sequence continues at coordinate 3,882,292 of NZ_CP056199.1, forward strand.
TATTTTGGGGGCTTACCTTTCTGACACCGCCTTCAGCTATAGCGGAGCATGGCGCTGGATGCTGGGTGTGATTATCATCCCGGCGATCCTGCTGCTGGTTGGCGTTTTCTTCCTCCCGGACAGCCCTCGCTGGTTCGCGGCGAAACGTCGCTTTGTCGATGCCGAACGTGTTCTGCTGCGTCTACGTGATACCAGCGCTGAAGCGAAAAATGAGCTGGAAGAGATCCGCGAAAGCCTCAAGGTTAAGCAATCAGGCTGGGCGCTGTTTAAAGAGAACAGCAACTTCCGTCGCGCAGTATTCCTGGGTGTCCTGCTACAGGTGATGCAACAGTTCACCGGGATGAACGTCATTATGTATTACGCGCCAAAAATCTTTGAACTGGCGGGTTATACCAACACCACTGAACAAATGTGGGGGACGGTTATTGTTGGTTTGACCAACGTACTGGCGACCTTTATTGCAATCGGTCTGGTTGATCGCTGGGGACGTAAACCTACGCTGACCCTCGGTTTCATGGTGATGGCCGTCGGGATGGGGGTCCTGGGAACAATGATGCATGTAGGCATTCACTCGCCATCCGCCCAGTACTTTGCCGTCGCGATGCTGTTGATGTTTATCATTGGTTTTGCAATGAGCGCAGGTCCGCTGATCTGGGTATTGTGCTCCGAAATCCAGCCACTGAAAGGGCGCGATTTCGGCATCACCTGCTCAACCGCAACCAACTGGATTGCCAACATGATTGTCGGCGCAACGTTCCTGACCATGCTTAATAGCCTGGGCAATGCAAACACCTTCTGGGTCTATGCTGGTCTGAATCTGTTCTTCATTGTTCTGACTATCTGGCTGGTTCCTGAAACCAAACACGTTTCACTGGAACACATTGAACGTAACCTGATGAAAGGTCGTCCGCTTCGCGAAATCGGCGCACACGACTAACCTTCCGGCGGAGAGGCTGCCTCTTGCACCTCTCCGCTTCGCGTTTTATCCTCTGCCTCTATGAAAACACCCCGCCTTCCCATCGCCATCCAGCAAGCCGTTATGCGCAGCCTGCGAGAGAAACTCGCCCAGGCCAACCTAAAGCTCGGGAGAAACTACCCTGAACCTAAACTTGCATGGTCACAGCGTGGAACGTCAGCAGGAACCGCCTGGCTGGAATCGTACGAAATCCGCCTTAACCCTGTTCTGATGCTGGAAAACCAGCAGGCGTTCATTGATGAAGTTGTTCCACATGAACTGGCGCATCTACTGGTGTGGAAACATTTTGGTCGTGTCGCACCACACGGAAAAGAGTGGAAGTGGATGATGGAAGCCGTGCTTGGCGTTCCGGCACGCCGCACGCACCAGTTCGAACTGGAATCTGTGCGCGCTAATACCTTTCCCTACCGCTGCCAGTGTCAGCAACATCAGTTGACCGTTCGCCGTCATAACCGCGTGGTACGCGGCGAAGCCACTTACCGTTGTGTAAAATGCGGTGAACCACTGGTCGCAGAATAATTATAAGAACAATCAGGAACTTTCCTGATCTGACTGATTGCATACAAGAACAACATTCGTTACGTTGCGGGCTCGTTTTGACACGGAGTTTAAGATGTCCCGTAATTTCTCTCTCGCGGTCGCCTTTCTGACGACGGCGCTCTCAGGCCATGCTCTGGCTGATGGTATCAACAGTTTCTCTCAGGCCAAAACTGCGGGCGTTAAGGTCAATGCCGACGTACCGGGCGATTTCTATTGTGGTTGCAAGATCAACTGGCAAGGTAAAAAAGGGGTCGTAGACCTCACGTCCTGCGGCTATAAAGTGCGTAAAAACGAGAACCGCGCCAGCCGTATTGAGTGGGAACATGTGGTTCCGGCATGGCAGTTCGGCCACCAGCGCCAGTGCTGGCAGGATGGCGGACGTAAAAACTGCGCCAAAGATCCCGTTTATCGTCAGATAGAAAGCGACATGCACAATCTGCAACCCGCCGTGGGCGAGGTTAATGGTGATCGCGGCAACTTCATGTACAGCCAGTGGAACGGTGGCGAAGGCCAGTACGGACAGTGTGCCATGAAGATCGACTTTAAAGAGAAAGTCGCCGAACCACCTGCTCGCGCACGTGGCAGTATTGCCCGCACTTACTTCTACATGCGCGACCGTTACAACCTTACCCTCTCTCGCCAGCAGACACAGCTCTTTAACGCCTGGGACAAACAATACCCGGTGACGGAATGGGAATGTCAGCGCGACGATCGCATCGCCAAAGTACAGGGAAATCATAACCCTTACGTCCAGCGGGCTTGCCAGGCACAAAAGAGCTAACCTACACTAGCGGCAATTGGCATACACCGCATGACACATGGAATTTCTGACTATGCGCACTCCTCGCATCTACCACCCTGAACTGATTAATGTCGGCCGCGAAATCGCCCTGTCTGACGAAGCGGCTAACCACGTTGGCCGCGTTCTGCGTATGGGCGCAGGCCAGGCGATTCAGCTGTTTGACGGCTCTAATCAGGTTTTCAACGCTGAAATTACGCGGGCCGATAAAAAAAGCGTGCACGTTAAGGTGCTGCATGGCGAAGTGGACGATCGTGAATCCCCCCTGCACATTCATTTGGGCCAGGTGATGTCGCGCGGCGAAAAGATGGAATTCACCATTCAGAAATCCATTGAGCTCGGTGTAAGCCTCATTACGCCACTTTTTTCTGAGCGTTGTGGGGTTAAACTGGATGCTGAACGTCTGAATAAAAAGATCCAGCAGTGGCAAAAAATCGCCATTGCCGCTTGTGAACAGAGTGGCCGTAACCGTATTCCAGAGATCCGTCCGGCAATGGCTCTGGAAGACTGGTGCGCTGAAGAGGAGAGTGGGCTTAAGCTCAATCTTCACCCGCGCGCCAGCGCCAGCATCAATACGCTGCCGCTGCCCGTAGAGCGCGTGCGTTTGCTTATTGGCCCGGAAGGCGGCCTGTCAGCTGACGAAATTGCCATGACGGCACGTTATGCGTTTACTGATATTCTGTTGGGACCTCGCGTTCTGCGCACTGAGACCACGGCACTCACGGCCATAACCGCGCTACAGGTACGGTTTGGCGATCTGGGTTGAAGCAAAGCCTGACCCATTAACGGAGAAGAACATGATCAAGCTCGGCATCGTGATGGACCCCATCGCAAACATTAACATCAAGAAAGATTCCAGCTTCGCTATGCTGCTGGAAGCGCAGCGTCGTGGTTATGAACTCCACTATATGGAGATGAACGATCTTTATCTGATCAACGGTGAAGCCCGGGCACGCACCCGCATCGTTAACGTCGAGCAAAACTACGACAAATGGTACGAATTCGGCACAGAGCAAGATATCCAACTGGCCGATCTCGATGTGATCCTGATGCGTAAAGATCCGCCGTTCGATACCGAATTTATCTACTGCACCTATATTCTTGAGCGTGCAGAAGAAAAAGGCACACTTATTGTCAACAAGCCGCAGAGCCTGCGCGATTGTAACGAGAAACTCTACACCGCCTGGTTCTCCGACCTGACGCCAGAAACGCTAGTGACCCGCAGCAAAGCACAGTTGAAAGAATTCTGGCAGAAGCACGGCGATATCATCATGAAACCGCTGGACGGCATGGGTGGCGCGTCTATTTTCCGCGTGAAAGAGAGCGACCCAAACATCGGCGTGATCGCCGAAACGCTGACCGAGTTGGGAACCCGTTACTGTATGGCGCAGAACTATCTGCCGGCCATCGTAGAGGGTGATAAACGTGTTCTGGTGGTGGATGGTGAGCCAGTCCCTTATTGCCTGGCACGTATTCCTCAGGGTGGTGAAACCCGTGGTAACCTGGCAGCCGGTGGCCGTGGCGAACCCCGTCCGTTGACCGAAAGCGACTGGGAGATCGCCCGCCGCGTCGGACCAACGCTCAAAGCCAAAGGTCTGATCTTTGTCGGACTGGACATTATTGGTGATCGTCTGACCGAAGTGAACGTCACCAGCCCAACCTGTATTCGCGAAATCGAAGCCGAATTCCCGATCTCGATCACCGGTATGCTGATGGACGCCATCGAAAAACGTTTACAGAAATAACCTACCAATACTATTAGTGACAGCGTCAGAGTTTGTACGCATACTGGACGCTGTCGCTTTTTAAACCAGGAAACAGAACCTCTGACAATGAATTTACAGCATCACTTTCTTATTGCCATGCCTGCTCTCCAGGATCCCATTTTCCGCCGCTCCGTTGTCTATATTTGCGAATACAGTGAAGACGGTGCTATGGGGATTATCATTAATAAGCCGCTGGAAAACCTGCAGATTGATGGAATTCTGGACAAACTCAAAATCACTACGGAAGAACGTATCCCGGAAGTCCGTCTTGATAAGCCGGTGATGTTAGGTGGGCCTCTTGCAGAAGATCGCGGTTTTATACTGCATACGCCGCCAGGATTTTCTTCCAGTATTCGAATTTCAGATAACACGGTGATCACCACATCTCGCGATGTGCTCGAAACGCTGGGTACTGCGAAGCAGCCTTCTGAAGTGTTGGTTGCCCTGGGTTACTCCTCCTGGGAAAAAGGCCAGTTGGAACAAGAGATCCTCGACAACGCCTGGCTTACCGCACCTGCTGACCTGAATATTCTGTTTAAAACGCCGATCGCCGATCGCTGGCGGGATGCAGCAAAACTCATTGGCATTGATATCCAGACAATGCCTGGCGTTGCGGGACATGCATAATGAGCGGAACACTTCTCGCCTTTGATTTTGGAACGAAAAGTATTGGCGTGGCGATCGGTCAGCGCATCACCGGAACGGCACGTCCACTTACAGCCTTGAAAGCGAACGATGGCACGCCAGACTGGACGTTGATCGAGCGTCTGCTCAAGGAATGGCAACCGGATGACGTGATTGTCGGACTCCCGCTTAATATGGATGGCACTGAGCAACCGCTTACCGCCCGCGCGCGAAAATTCGCCAATAAAATCCATGGCCGTTTTGGTGTTTCGGTGAAACTGCACGATGAACGACTGAGTACCGTTGAAGCGCGTGCTGGCCTGTTTGAGCATGGTGGTTTCAGAGCGCTTAACAAAGGCAGCATCGACTCCGCCTCAGCGGTGATTATTCTTGAAAGCTACTTCGATCAGGGTTACTAGCCTCTACTGATTTGCCCGCGAGTTCGGGCATTTCCAGCAGTTTACCGTTAAGCGTCATCAATTCCTGAAGGCGATCCTTTACGATCGCGTCATCAACCTCCCACATTCCGGCAAAGGCGAGCGCGGCATGATGTGCGCCGACGGGCTGCGCCATTGAGACTTCGCCATCATCATGATGCCAGATAACGTGGCCTGTTTTACGTTGTTGCTCGATATGGGGCGCAAGGTTCAGCCATTGTTCGCTCGTAAAGCGAGGCTTCAATTGTTCATCGCTTTCAGCTGCCAATAACGACATACCAATGACTGACTGCCAGGCCGGTAACATTCGGTAGCCAGCCAGCGCCTGCGTCGTTTGACTGCCAGGCACTGAGTGCCAGATGTAGATAATCTGATCTTCCCACAGCACGCCCAGTGCGACGACGATATCGCGCGGAGCATGACGCTCAAGCATCGGCAGGGCGTGAGAAAAGAGTTCAGATCCGCGAATAGCCTGCGCAGCGAGGGCGTGAATACCCGGTCCAGGCAGATAGCGACGTTGTTCATCCTGCATCGTCAGACCAATCGACGCCATGGTCATCAACAAACGATTCGCGCGGGTGGTATTTATTCCCATCAGGCGGGCCAGCTCACGACAGCCAATAGCACGGCCACTGGACACCAGATACTGCAAGCAGCGAATACCGTCTATCAGGCTTTGATTCGGTTGTGATGACATAGCGGGTTTCGTTTACCTGGAAGAATGAAAGCCAATTCTAACGCCGGAGAAAAAGGATACAAGGCATCTCAGCGAGATACCTTACCTTTACTGAAGGCGTCCCTGCGCCCGGCGTTCTGCCTGGCTTTGGTCAAAATTTTGCATTCCCGCCTGTTGCCCCATCTGAATAACACCGGGAAGTTGCCAGGTTTTACCCTCACGAATCAGGTTTGCTGCCGCTGAGGTGTTCACTAACAATTCGTACAGCGCAACACGCCCTCCCTGAACATCGCGAACCAGCTTCTGCGCCAATACCGCACGTAAACTTCCCGCCAACTGACTGCGCACTGGATCTTTTTCCTGCGCCGGGAAGGTATCGACCAGACGCTCAATGGCCTGAGACGCCCCACGCGTATGCAGCGTTGCCAACACCAGATGCCCTGTCTCCGCCGCCGTGAGTGCCAAACGGATAGTTTCGCTGTCGCGCAGTTCCCCGAGTAAGATCACATCCGGGTCCTCTCGCAACGCACTGCGCAACGCCTCTGCAAACGATGTGCTGTGCTGGCCGATCTCCCGCTGCTGAATCAGGCAACGCTCACTCTGATAAATAAACTCAACGGGATCTTCCAGTGTCAGAATATGCCCATCGGCATGTTTATTGAGGTAGTCCACCATCGCGGCAAGTGTTGTGGATTTACCACTCCCCGTTGCCCCCGTGACCAGAATCAGGCCATTGTCACTGGATAACAGTTCGGGCAGTGCACGTGGTACGCCAAGCGCTGACAATACCGGGCAGGCAAGAGGCAAGAGCCGCAAAGTCATTGAGACACCGTTAATATGCACAAAAGCACTGCCACGCAAACGCTGTTGACTGGCGAGCGTAACCGCAAAATCAACCTGACCATTCGCCCACCAGATGCCCTGCTGCTCGTCGGTTAACCAGGTTTTCAATAGCGCGTCAACGTTCGGTGATGGGAATGGCGCAGGCTCCAGCTTGCCCAATCGCCTCCATCGCGGAGGGGAATCACTGCACAGGTGTAGATCCGACACGTTATGCTTTACACTAAGCGCCACAATTTCTTCCATATCCATACATGACTCCTCGGAATAATGAACGACATTGCGCATAACCTGGCACAGGTCCGGGACAAAATCTCAGCCGCTGCAACACGTTGCGGTCGTGCTTCAGAAGAAGTTACGTTGCTTGCAGTCAGTAAAACCAAGCCTGCGAGCGCCATCGCAGAAGCGATCGATGCAGGTCATCGCGCATTTGGTGAAAACTACGTGCAGGAAGGTGTGGACAAGATTCGCTATTTCCAGGAATTGGGGAATGCGGAACTGCAATGGCACTTTATTGGCCCGTTGCAGTCGAACAAAAGTCGTCTGGTGGCTGAGCATTTCGACTGGTGTCATACCATCGACCGTCTGCGTATTGCCACGCGTCTTAGCGAGCAACGCCCGATGGACAAAAAACCACTTAACGTTCTGATTCAAATTAACATTAGTGATGAAAACAGTAAGTCCGGTATTGCGCTCACTGAGCTGAATGCCCTGGCGGAAGAGGTCGCTAAACTGCCAGGACTTACCCTGCGCGGGTTAATGGCTATCCCTGCACCAGAACCGAATTACGACAGGCAGTTTGCCGTCGCACAGCAAATGGCTGTAGCATTTGAAGCGCTTAAAGCGCGCTATGCAACGGTAGACACGCTTTCACTGGGCATGTCGGATGATATGGAAGCCGCTATTGCGGCAGGCAGCACTATGGTGCGCATTGGCACTGCGATTTTCGGTGCGCGCGATTACTCCCCAAAATAAGGAAAACTGAGGAACGCCATGAAGACGTTGACTTTCCTGCTTTCAACGGTCATTGAACTGTATACGATGGCACTTTTGCTGCGCGTCTGGATGCAGTGGGCTCGTTGTGATTTTTATAATCCCTTCTCGCAGTTTGTCGTGAAGATCACGCAACCTGTTGTGGGGCCGCTGCGTCGCATTATTCCTGCAATGGGCCCGATTGATAGTTCCTCATTACTGGTCGCGTTCATTCTTAGCGTGATCAAAGCCATTACCCTGTTTATGGTCATCACCTTCCAGCCGATTATCTGGATCGCCGCCGTACTGATTTTAGTCAAAACGGTCGGCTTGCTGATTTTCTGGGTACTGCTGGTAATGGCCATTATGAGCTGGGTCAGCCAGGGACGAAGCCCGGTTGAATATGCGCTGATGCAACTCGCCGAGCCGTTGCTGCGCCCAATTCGCAACTTGCTGCCTTCTATGGGCGGAATCGACTTCTCACCGATGATCCTGGTGCTGTTGCTGTATGTCATCAACATGGGGATCGCCGAGCTGTTACAGTCTACGGGTGACATGCTGTTGCCGGGGCTGTGGATGGCATTATGAGTGCAGTAAGCTCCTGCGCTGACGGGCTGGTTTTACGGCTGTATATTCAGCCTAAAGCCAGCCGTGATAGCATTGTTGGACTGCATGGCGACGAGTTAAAAGTCGCCATCACCGCGCCACCGGTTGACGGCCAGGCGAATGCGCATCTGACCAAATACCTCGCCAAACAGTTTCGTGTTGCCAAAAGTCAGGTCATCATTGAAAAGGGTGAACTAGGGCGACATAAACAGGTAAAAATCCTTAACCCGCAATCCATCCCGACAGAAGTCGCGGCTCTGAAAGAACAGGAATAAACAATGCAGAAAGTTGTTCTCGCTACCGGTAATGCCGGTAAAGTGCGCGAGCTGGCCTCGCTGTTAAATGATTTTGGTCTGGATGTGGTTGCGCAGACTGAATTAGGCGTGGATTCCGCCGAAGAAACCGGACTGACGTTTATTGAAAACGCCATCCTGAAAGCGCGTCATGCCGCACAAGTGACCGGCCTGCCCGCAATCGCCGACGACTCAGGTCTGGCCGTCGACGTTCTTGGCGGTGCGCCGGGGATCTACTCCGCGCGTTATTCCGGCGTGGATGCCACGGACCAGCAGAATCTGGAAAAACTGCTTGTTGCACTGAAAGACGTACCTGACGAAAAGCGTCAGGCGCAATTCCATTGCGTACTGGTCTATCTGCGTCACGCTGAAGATCCCACGCCCATCGTCTGCCACGGCAGTTGGCCGGGCGTGATTGCCCGCGAATCAGCAGGCAATGGCGGCTTTGGTTACGATCCTATTTTCTTTGTCCCATCTGAGGGCAAAACCGCTGCGGAACTGACCCGCGAAGAAAAAAGCGCCATCTCCCACCGTGGGCGCGCCTTAAAACTGTTACTGGAAACATTACGTAATGGCTAATTTGCCACCTTTAAGTCTTTACATTCACATTCCCTGGTGCGTGCAGAAATGCCCGTACTGCGATTTCAACTCGCATGCGCTGAAAGGCGAAGTACCGCACGATGACTATGTTCAGCATCTGTTAACCGATCTGGACACTGACGTGCCCTACGCGCAGGGACGCGAAGTTAAGACCATTTTTATTGGTGGTGGTACGCCGAGCCTGCTTTCAGGCCCGGCAATGCAAACGCTGCTGGATGGCGTGCGTGCGCGCCTGAACCTGGCAGACGATGCAGAAATCACGATGGAGGCGAATCCGGGAACCGTTGAAGCTGAGCGTTTCGTGGATTACCAGCGCGCAGGGGTGAACCGCATTTCCATCGGCGTGCAGAGTTTTAGTGAACCGAAGTTAAAACGCCTGGGTCGTATTCACGGCACGGAAGAGGCTAAGCGCGCGGCTCATCTGGCAACCGGACTTGGCCTGCGCAGCTTTAACCTTGATTTGATGCACGGCCTGCCGGACCAGTCACTGGATGAGGCCCTTGACGACCTGCGACAGGCAATTGCGCTCAACCCGCCGCATCTCTCCTGGTATCAGCTAACTATTGAGCCAAACACGCTGTTTGGTTCGCGCCCCCCCGTCCTGCCTGATGACGATGCCCTGTGGGATATTTTCGAGCAAGGTCACCAGTTGCTGACGGAAGCCGGATATCAACAGTACGAAACCTCTGCCTATGCAAAACCGGGCTACCAGTGTCAGCACAATCTGAACTACTGGCGCTTTGGCGATTATTTAGGAATTGGCTGTGGCGCACACGGAAAAGTGACGTTCCCGGATGGGCGCATTCTGCGTACCGCTAAGACGCGTCATCCACGCGGATATATGGAAGGGCGTTATCTGGAACGCAGTCACGATGTCGAAGTGGAAGATAAACCTTTTGAGTTCTTTATGAACCGTTTCCGCCTACTGGAAGCTGCGCCACGTGCAGAATTTACACGCTATACCGGCTTGCCGGAGTCAGTGATTCGCCCACAGATTGACGAAGCGCTGGCAAAAGGGTATCTCACGGAAAGCAATGAATACTGGCAGATCACCGAGCACGGAAAACTGTTCTTAAACGCCCTTCTTGAGCTGTTCCTCGCCGAAGATCCTGAAAGCTGATTCAGGATTTTGCATCCCGTTCTGCTGGCTGAGGGAAAGGCTGGCAGAGTGTTGGAATGGACATATCAAAACAACGCCGAAAACAAATGACGCCCGAAGAATTACGCCTCTGGTATTTACTCTGAGGCCGTCGCTTCTATGGGTACAAGTTTCGCCGCCAGATGCCGGTTGGCGCCTACATCGTGGATTTTCCTGTTTTAAGGCGAAGCTGATTATTGAGCGGGATGGAGGACAACATCAGGATGAAGAAGATTATGATTTGCGAAGAACTGCATTTTTAAAGGCAAACGGCTGGGATGTGATGCGGTTCTGGAATAACGAGTTCAGGGCGAACGAAGAAGAAGTCTTGCTGGTTATTTTGCAAAAATTGCAGAGCCTGATGCCCTGCCCCTCTCCCCATGAGAGAGGGTCAGGGGGCCTGCGCGCAGAGATCTTACTTAAGCGTCCCCACCAGCGCCTTACGGCTGTCTTCCAGCGATACCACGCGTTTGCACACGTCTTTGCCAAACTGCTGGAAATCATCTTCCTGATTCTTCCATTCATTCTGGATAGAGGTCTGTAATCCACCCAGGCTGCCTAATACGCCCTGTAGCGGGTTACCACCACCTTTCAGCACCGCTTTTGCACCCATTTCGTTGATGCTGTCCTGCAAGATACCGCCCATAGCCTGATTCACCAGGGTTTGCCCATCGGCACGAACCTGATCAATCGCTTTGTAGTGGAACGTCAGGCCATCGCTGCGATGCTCAATAATCCGGTTCATCTGTTCTTTCAGCTGTTTGTCCAGCTTGGTCAGGCGAGTGCGCATATTGCTGCTCTCTCCCACCTCTTTGGTGATGATTTTATCCAGCGCAACACGGCTTTTTTCAACCCGGGTCAATGCGCCTTGATCAATCCACGGCAGTGCGGAGCGCAAGTCAGCCTGATAATCTTTTGCCTGCTCACGCTGTGCAGCACTCAGGTTGTACACCTTGCCGTTAAACGTGACGTTGCCATCTGGCGTAATCACCAGATCCCCGTTTTCGCCTTTAACCTGTACGTGCTGCGGATTCAACATCACGTCATCGCGTGGCGTGACGCTACATTTGTACTCCGCATGGGCGGTGAACACGGTTGCCATCAACCCGGCAGCCAGCAACGTTTTGCGCATCATAAAAACTCCCTCAGACAAAATGGGCCAGCTAATGCTGGCCCGGTATTGCTTACTTAGTCCCACCAAATATCGAAAAGTTCGCTGACACGAACATCTTCGACTTTGCGGTTTTCAAGCCACTTGCGCACGGTTGCCTGATGTTCTTCAGTGCATTTACCGATTTCCTGCAGGCAAATCAGACCTTCCCATGCCAGGTAGCCACTGCCGTCAAACGCCAGTTTGTTCGGCTCAATCACTTCATCGATAAAGGCATCAACATCCTGATCGATTTGCTCTACGCTTGTCCCTTCCGGGAAACGCCATGCAATAGAGAACCCAACTTCCTGGAACTCCTCGATGTGCATTTTTTTACGCAGACGACGGCTACGGTTCTTTGCCATTATTTCACCCTCTCGAACATTAAGTCCCATACACCGTGACCAAGACGATGGCCACGCTGTTCAAATTTCGTTACCGGACGTGAATCCGGGCGCGGTACATAGTCGTTGTTCTCTGACTGGTTTTTATAACCATCCAGAGACGACATCACTTCCAGCATATGTTCCGCATACGGTTCCCAGTCGGTCGCCATGTGGAAGACACCGCCCAGTTTTAGCTTACTTTTCACTAACTCAGCAAAAGGCGCCTGAACGATACGGCGTTTATTATGACGTGCTTTGTGCCATGGGTCAGGGAAAAAGAGCTGAACCATGTTCAAAGAATTGTCAGGAATCATTTTGTGCAGAACTTCCACTGCGTCATGACACATCACGCGCAGGTTTTCCACGCCCTCTTCATGTGCCGTCGCGAGGCACGCCCCAACGCCAGGGGAATGCACTTCAATGCCGAGGAAGTTTTGCTCAGGACGGGCTTTCGCCATAGCCACCAGCGACATGCCCATACCAAAACCGATCTCCAGCGTAATCGGCGCATCGCGGCCAAACAGCGCGGAAAAATCAACAGGCTGTTCACTGAACTCAACGCCCATCACCGGCCAGTAGTTGTCCAGCGCGTGTTGCTGCCCTTTTGTCAGGCGGCCCTGACGACGGACAAAGCTGCGAATTCGGCGCAGCGGGCGACCGTTTTCATCAAATTCCGGTGAAATGACGTCGTTTTTCATAAAAGTGTTGTCTGCTTGTGAGAATGTTCGGGAAACGGGCATTATCCAAAGTTAAGGCGTCTATGCAAGCATGGGAAAGATCCGGTTTACAGTCGCAAGGCGCTGTGCTGCAATCTGCGTCCCTGATAATGCGAATCTAAAGACCATGCAAGCCACTCAATTTTCAGCCCAGGTGCTGGACTGGTACGATAAATACGGGCGTAAAACCCTGCCCTGGCAAATTGAAAAAACGCCTTATAAAGTATGGCTCTCTGAAGTGATGTTGCAACAAACGCAAGTCGCTACGGTGATCCCTTACTTTGAGCGCTTTATGGCACGTTTCCCGACGGTGGTCGATCTCGCCCATGCACCTTTAGATGAAGTGCTGCATCTGTGGACCGGCCTGGGTTACTACGCCCGCGCCCGTAATCTTCACAAAGCCGCACAGCAAGTTGTGACCCGCCACAACGGAAAATTCCCCGAAACCTTCGACGAGGTGGCGGATTTGCCCGGCGTTGGTCGCTCAACCGCAGGAGCTATTCTCTCTCTTTCACTGGGCAAACATTTCCCGATCCTCGACGGTAACGTCAAGCGCGTCCTGGCTCGCTGCTACGCCGTGGGCGGCTGGCCGGGTAAAAAAGAGGTGGAAAAAAGACTGTGGGAGATCAGTGAAGATGTGACCCCAGCCAAAGGCGTTGAGCGCTTTAATCAGGCGATGATGGATCTTGGCGCCATGGTCTGTACGCGCTCAAAACCCAAATGCGAACTCTGCCCGGTCAATAACCTTTGTGTGGCTTACGCTAACCAGTCCTGGGCACACTATCCGGGTAAAAAACCTAAACAAACGCTCCCCGAACGAACAGGCTTTATGCTGCTGATGCAGCATGGTAACGACGTCTTTCTCGCCCAGCGCCCCCCCAGTGGTCTGTGGGGAGGATTGTACTGTTTCCCACAGTTTGAAAATGAAGACGACCTCAGGGCATGGCTGGCGCAGCGACAGATAAACGTCGATACTCTGACCCAGCTCACGGCGTTTCGTCACACCTTCAGCCATTTCCATCTGGATATTGTGCCTATGTGGCTTACCGTGTCCTCAGTGGGTTCCTGCATGGATGAAGGCGCGGCTCTCTGGTATAACTTAGCGCAACCCCCGTCTGTCGGGCTGGCAGCTCCCGTCGAGCGCCTGTTACAGCAATTACGTGCCGGTGCAATGGTTTAGCATCGGTAAGAAAAAGAGGAATGAGTATGGCCAGAACCATTTTTTGCACCTTCCTGCAGCGTGACGCTGAAGGCCAGGATTTCCAGCTCTATCCGGGTGACCTGGGTAAGCGCATCTATAATGAGATCTCCAAAGAAGCCTGGGCACAGTGGCAGAAAAAACAAACGATGCTGATTAACGAGAAAAAACTCAGCATGATGAACCCGGAGCATCGCAAACTGCTGGAGCAGGAGATGGTCAATTTCCTGTTTGAAGGTAAAGATGTGCACATTGAAGGCTACACGCCTCCCGCAAAATAAATGAAGGGCCGTACGGCCCTTTTACATAAACACAACACGCACTTCCGGAATGATGAAAAAATTTTTAGCGCTAGCCCTTGTTGCGCCGTTGCTTGTTTCTTGTTCCTCTAAAAATAAAGGCGATAGCTATAACGAAGCCTGGGTAAAGGACACCAACGGTTTTGACATTTTGATGGGGCAATTCGCCCATAACATCGAAAATATTTGGGGATTTAACGAAGTTCTTATTGCCGGACCTAAGGACTACGTTAAGTACACCGATGCCTACCAGACACGTAGCCACATTAACTTTGATGATGGCACGATCACCGTTGAGACGATTGCAGGTACAGAGCCTGCGGCGCGTTTACGTCAGGCGATCGTGAAAACCCTGCTGATGGGCGATGACCCTGGTTCTATAGACCTCTATTCCGATGCTGATGACATCACCATATCCAAAGAGCCGTTCCTCTACGGGCAGGTTGTTGATCAGACCGGGCAAGCCATCCGCTGGGAAGGCCGCGCCAACAAATTTGCCGACTACCTGCTGCAAACGCGTCTCAAGAGCCGCAGCAACGGTCTGCGTATTATCTACAGCGTCACCATCAACCTCGTGCCAAACCACCTCGACAAACGTGCGCATAAATACGTCGGTATGGTGCGTCAAGCCTCGCGTAAATATGGTGTGGATGAGTCTCTGATCCTGGCCATCATGCAGACTGAATCGTCATTCAACCCGTATGCCGTCAGCCGTTCCGATGCACTGGGATTGATGCAGGTTGTCCAGCACAGCGCCGGTAAAGATGTTTTCCGTGCTCAGGGTAAATCAGGAACGCCAAGCCGTAACTTCCTGTTTGACCCGGCCAGCAACATCGATACGGGTACAGCCTATTTGGCCATGCTGAACAACGTTTACCTGAGCGGTATTGATAACCCAACATCACGTCGCTATGCCGTCATCACCGCCTATAACGGTGGGGCAGGCAGCGTACTGCGCGTGTTCTCCAGCGACAAAGTTCAGGCCGCTAACATCATCAACAGCATGGCGCCAGGGGATGTATATTCAACACTGACCTCCCGTCATCCGTCAGCGGAGTCCCGCCGTTACCTTTACAAGGTGAATACGGCGCAGAAAAACTACCGCCGCCGATGATCAACTCACTCTCTCCCACAAGGAGAGAGTGTTCTGCTTCCCCTCTCCCTGTGGGAGAGGGTCAGGGCATCAGGCTGCACCCAACACCCAGCCATACGAAAATGTTATTTGCATCACAATCCAATCTGCAAATTAATGTGGATTGCATTTTTTTGCGGGAGGTAACAAAACATAACGTTGCCTGCTGATAGAATTGCATCAAATTCCAACCCTGAATGTTCCAATAACAACATATCTCCCGCTCAATTGTGAGGAAAGTAACATGAACCTTAAGCTGCAGCTTAAAATATTGTCGTTTCTGCAGTTCTGCCTGTGGGGGAGCTGGTTAACAACGCTCGGCTCCTACATGTTTGTGACGCTCAAGTTCGATGGTGCGTCTATCGGTGCAGTTTATAGCTCGCTGGGTATTGCAGCGGTCTTCATGCCAACGCTGTTGGGGATCGTGGCGGATAAATGGATAAGCGCAAAATGGGTCTACGCGCTTTGTCATCTGGTGGGGGCTGGTACGCTATTTATGGCGGCTAGCGTCACAACGCCGGGTGAAATGTTTATTGTTATCCTGCTTAACTCGCTGGCCTATATGCCAACGCTGGGCTTGATCAATACCATCTCCTACTACCGCATTAAATCTGCCGGGATGGATATCGTTACTGATTTCCCGCCAATCCGTATCTGGGGCACTATCGGCTTTATCATGGCAATGTGGGGAGTAAGCTTCGCAGGCTTTGAACTGAGCCATATGCAGCTCTACATTGGTGCAGCGCTCTCGGTTGTGCTGGCCCTGTTTACCCTGACGTTGCCACACATTCCAGTGTCGAATCAGCAGAAAAATCAAAGCTGGAGCACCATGCTCGGTCTGGATGCGTTTGCTTTGTTCAAAAACAAACGTATGGCGATCTTCTTTATCTTCTCCATGCTGCTGGGAGCTGAACTGCAAATCACCAATATGTTCGGGAATACCTTCCTGCACAGCTTCGATAACAACCCGCTGTTCTCCGGCAGCTTTATCGTTGAACACGCATCCGTCATGATGTCCATCTCTCAGATTTCTGAGACCCTGTTCATCCTGACCATCCCGTTCTTCCTGAGCCGTTACGGCATTAAGAACGTGATGCTTATCAGTATTTTCGCGTGGATGCTGCGTTTCGGTCTGTTCGCCTACGGCGACCCAACCCCATTCGGCACAGTGCTGCTGGTTCTGTCGATGATTGTTTACGGCTGCGCCTTCGACTTCTTCAACATCTCGGGTTCCGTGTTTGTGGAAAAAGAAGTGAAGCCTGAAATTCGCGCCAGTGCACAGGGTATGTTCCTGATGATGACCAACGGCTTCGGCTGTATTCTGGGTGGCGTCGTGAGCGGTAAAGTGGTTGAAATGTACACCACCAACGGCATCACAGACTGGCAGCCAGTGTGGCTTATCTTCGCGGCTTACTCGCTGGTTCTGGCCTTCGCATTCGTGGCCTTGTTCAAATACAAACACGTTCGTGTTCCGGCGGGTGCTCAGCCTGTCGCGCACTAACTCCTCATTATCCCCTCTCCTTTCAGGAGAGGGGTAATTCTGCCAATACCCATCCTACCGACAGCAAATCCGCACTGCCCCCGGGACTTAAATTACGCGCCATCAGCGCCCTGTCCATTTCAGCCAGCGCTTCCCAATCCCAGCCGTTTGACAGCAATCGTTGCGCATAATCCTGCACATAGCGCAGCCCGGCGATCCCACCGCGCGACACCAGATTACTGTCCCGGTTAACCGCCATCAGACGTAACAGCAGGTCGTGAAGCTGACGACCGTTCCAGCTCTCCATCGCGTGACGCACCGTCGCAAAGCCATTTTCTGCCTCGCCGCGCGCACCTGTTAAACCATACTGCTGAAACTGCCGCTCCCCGGCAGTCGCCATGCCGCTACGTCCTGCAAGTTCACGCGCCACAAGCCCCCGACACATGTTGCTCACTTCACAACACAACGTCTGCGCGCTCACATTTTTCACCCGTCCGGCAGCAAAACAGAGCAACCCCAGCGCAAAAATCCCGCCTTTATGGGTGTTCACGCCTCCGGTTGCGCCATACATAGCTTGCTCGCAGGCCATCCCTACAGGGCGGAGCAATCGCAGTTGTTCCGCCACCGGTTTATCTGCATGTTCCTCCCCAAGATCCGAAAACCGGCTAAACCACGGGGAAATTGCCGCAATACTCCGGGCAAACATCGCATGATCCATATCGCGGTGAGAACCGTTGTTAAGCCTGTCGACCAGTCCTGGTTTTGGCGTCAGTTCCAGCTCCAGCCATAGTGCTTCTTCGGCCAGTCGCGGCACATCTGTTGAGCGTATTTTAGTCGCGAGCAAACCAGTCATCGATCATCTTCTCCACCTGGGCGACAACCTGCTCAACGGGGTGATTCCGCGAGCGGGAGCAGGCGTGTGCAGGTTCATCGCAAATCAGGCAACGACGCAAATGCGCCCCTAGAGACAGGCGGCCCACATGGCCGTTTTGCGGGCAGATCACATCTAAATCCCACAGTCTGCCAAGTGGATGTGTCTGTTCCAGATCCGCGCAATGAGCTTTCACTTCCGCCGCCGGATGTGCAACGCACCACAACGCCTCTGGCCCCGTCGGCAGCCACAGTACCTGACGGTCCAGCACCTGCCAGCGATTTTCCCACAATAGCTGGTCACACATTTGCAGCGCTACGCCCATGGTATTGCGATAGCGCAGGCTGTCTTTGATTTCACCCGGAGTGACCAGAGTGAGCGAGATAACGGGTTGTTGATAGTGCGTAAGCCAGTCAGCCTGGCGCGCCGCGCGGCTCTCTTTTGCAGCCAGTAGCGCCTCCAGGCTGACACCCGCACTGACGGGTGTCGCTGTTGTCATGAACGTTATTCCTTCACTTGTCTGACGGTATCAATCACGCTGCCATCACGGTAGCGGATCACTCCGACGATTTTGTCGGTAAATTCAATCGGTTTTGGCTCTCCGGTCAGCGAGATCGCTCGCGCAAACAGCACATCGATATCGACAACTTTCAGCCCCGCATCCACCAGACGCTCGCGGATTTCCGGGCGCGCCGGGTTCACCGCTATACCATGGTCAGTGACCAGAACATCAATGCTCTCCCCCGGCGTTAGACGCGTGGTGACACGCTTCACGACGGTGGGGATACGGCTACGCAGTAAAGGCGCGACCACGATGGTCAGGTTGGCGGCCGCAGCGACGTCGCAGTGCCCGCCGGATGCGCCGCGCATCACGCCGTCAGAGCCGGTAATCACGTTGACGTTAAAATCGACGTCAATTTCCAGCGCACTCAGGATCACCACATCAAGCTGATCGCAGCTCGCAGCCTTACTGCCTGGGTTGGCATAGACATTGGTAGAGATCTCAACGTGATTCGGATTACGCGCCAGAGAAGCCGCCGCCTGACCATCAAAACACTGAGTATCAAGCAGTTTTTCAATCAGCCCTTTTTCATGCAGATCGACCAGCCCCCCGGTAATGCCTCCCAGCGCAAAGCGAGCCTTCACACCGCTGCGTTCCATCTTCTCTTCCATGAAGCGGGTGCAGGCCGTTGCCGCTGCACCGGAGCCGGTTTGCATGGAGAAGCCCGGTTTGAAATAGCCGGAGTGTTCAATCACGTCTGCCGCATAACGGGCAATCATCAATTCGCGCGGGTTACTGGTGACACGCGCCGCACCAACGCTGATTTTTGCCGGGTCACCTACGCTCTCCACTTGTACGATAAAGTCCACCTGGTCCTGCACCAGGCTGGCAGGCATATTGGGGAACGGCACAAGCTCTTCGGTTAACAGCACCACTTTTCGGGCAAAATGGGCATCCACCATCGCATACCCCAGTGAGCCGCAGCAGGATTTACCGTGTGTACCGTTAGCATTGCCGAACTCATCGCTGCACGGCACGCCAAGAAATGCCACGTCAATTTTCAGTTCGCCATCCTGGAGAAGCTTCACGCGCCCACCGTGGGAGTGAATTTGCACAGGCTCATCCATCAGCCCGTGCGAAATGGCGTCCGCCAGTTTGCCGCGCATGCCAGAGGTGTAGATCCGCGTGATAACACCGCTCTGAATATGTTCGATCAGCGCATCATTGCAGGTCATCAGCGAGCTGGAAGCCAGCGTCAGGTTTTTGAACCCCATCTGCGCAAGCTTCGCCACCACGGAGTTGATCACCCGGTCACCTTCACGAAACGCATGGTGAAATGAAATGGTCATGCCATCCTGCAAACCACTGCGTACAACCGCCTGCTCAAGCGATTCACACAGCTTGCGGGTGTGTTTCTCTTCCAGATTATCCAGCCATGGCGTGGCGCTGTGGGCGGTGTCAAAGGGTTTTAAATCCCGCAGATGGGGAAAGTTCACATGGAGAAGTTCTGTCTGATTCATTGTGTCATCCTTAGCGACGCACGCCGGAGGCCGCCGCGCGTTCCAGCACCATCTGCGCGTGGTTAATAATCGGCGCGTCGACCATTTTGCCATTGAGCGATACCACGCCCAGGCCGTTACGTTCGCCCTCTTCTGCTGCTTCTATCACCCGTTTTGCGTGATCCACTTCCTGCTGGGTTGGCGCATAAGCATTGTGCAGCAAGTCGATCTGGCGCGGGTTAATCAGCGATTTGCCGTTAAAGCCCATCTTGCGGATCAGATCGACTTCACGCAGGAATCCGGCTTCGTCATTAACGTCTGACCACACCACGTCAAAGGCATCGATCCCGGCCGCGCGCGCCGCATGCAGCACGGCACAGCGGGCATAAAACAGCTCCGTGCCATCGCCACGTTCGGTTTGCATGTCCATGACGTAGTCAAACGCAGCAAGCGCGATACCAATCAATCGCGGAGAGCTACGGGCAATCGCCACGGCGTTAATGACCCCAATGGCGGATTCGATCGCCGCCATCACACGCGTGGACCCCACTTCGCGTCCGCACTCACGTTCGATGCGTTCCAGGTGACCTTCGAGCTCAAAGATATCGTCCGGAGTATCGGTTTTTGGCAAACGAATCACGTCAACGCCCGCTCGCACCGCCGCTTCCAGATCCAGCAAGCCAAACGGCGTGCTCAGCGGATTAATACGCACCACGGTTTCGATATCCTGATACATAGGGTGCTGCAACGCGTGGAAGACCAGCAGGCGGGCGGTATCTTTTTCACGCAGAGCCACGGCATCTTCAAGGTCGAACATGATGGAGTCAGGACGGTAGATAAAGGCTGTTGAGAGCATGGCGGCGTTTGCGCCGGGCAGAAACAGCATGCTGCGACGGAGTTTGTTCATTTCAGCGCCCTCCAGTCGATCGACTGTTCTTCTGCCGCACGGAGCACCGCGCTTTGCAGACGAGCGCGGATCACACAATCCAGCGCGCCTTTATCTTCAACGATGATTAATCCCTGGTGCACGTTCATGGCGCGTAATGTTTCATCCACCACCTGGCGGATCTGCTCGCCAAACTGCTTAATCACTTCACTGTGGATGACAATCTCCAGCTCGCCGTTAGCGGGGGCGATTTTCACCATCAGGTCGCTGGACTCCTGCGTTCCGGCCAGCGCCTCCCTTACAATTTTCATGATAAATTCCTGATAGTTATGCGACTTCCGCACGCGCACGGTAGTGCGTTTCAAGATGTGCGAAAGTGGACTCCGGGACAATCTCCCGGATCCGGGAAAACTGCTGTGTCTTGAGTAAACGGCGCACTTCCGACGCCGAAATGGCGTTTCCGGTCGCCTTCATGCGTGGCATTTCCACCACGTCAATGTGTGAGGAAAGCAGAGCGTGTAGCGTCTGGTTGTACTGACGGGTGATATCGCAAAACGGCTCCGAGCCGATAAAGCGATGGGTGATCCCAAGCGCTGGCGCGATGTAATCGCGAAATACCAGTACGTCGATCTCACTCCAGGCCTGCTGCACTTTTCCAGTTTCTTTCAGAAAATAGGCCGGGAACGTGGCGCGAGAGATGATGTACTGCGAGCCTTCATGTACGGTCACGTTCGACAGATGCGCCACGCCCGCACGCACCATGTCCAGACGCGCATGGAACGGGAAGAATGAGGCATCTTCGCGAACGACAAACAGATGAAGCGCATCACACTGCCCCGCTGCCTGCTCGACCAGATGACGGTGTCCGAGGGTGAAGGGATTGGCATTCATGACAATCGCGCCAATTTTCGCCCCGCACTTGCGCTTCGCCGCGAGCGAACGGCAGTAACGTTCGATTCCCTGAGGCGTGTTTTCCATCAGTACGGCGTTGTTCCCGCTCTGGGCAATTGGCCAGAAACCACTGCGGGCAAACCGCTCTTTGTTACAGGGACGAGTGCAGAGAAAAAGATGAAAATGCCCGCGCGCCAGCGCCGCATTTTCAACCTCTGCCAACAGGCGGGCGCTTAAGTTCACACCGCGAAGTTGTTCATCCACCGCCACACATTTGATAACGTTAGCCGCCAGCCCTGCGCAACCCACCAACTGTGTTCCGGACCAGGCTTCAACAAACAGCGTGATGTCGTTGTCCAGCCCCAGACCGCTATCCGCCAGCAGATAGCGGATCTGGCTTAAGCGTTCCGGGTGTTTCGTCACCTCGGTAAGACGAAAATCGATTGTGGGTTGCGAGTGCATACTGCCGCCTTACTTAGTGCGCTGCCGTCAGCGTGTTCGCTGGCGCTTCCATGATCACGTTGCTCAGATGACCGATATGCTCGATCTCCACCTCAATGCGATCGCCCTCTTTCATAAACAACGGTGGGTTACGCTTTTTACCCACGCCGCCAGGGGAGCCTGTGATGATCACATCACCAGGGCTTAAGCGGGTGAAGGTGCTGATGTATTCAATCAGCTCGGCAACCTTGTGGATCATGCTGCTGGTGTTGTCTTCCTGCACCATGCGACCATTCAGCCAGGTACGAATAGAAAGCTGATGCGGGTCGGGTATCTCATCGGCAGTCGCCATCCACGGACCAAACGCGCCGGTCTGCCGCCAGTTTTTACCCGCGGTGAACCAGGTGTGCTGCCAGTCGCGGGCTGAGCCATCCATGTAGCAGCTGTAACCCGCTACATGGCGCAGGGCGTCATCACGGCTGATGTTCTCGCCGCCTTTACCGATAATCACCGCCAGCTCACCTTCGTAGTCGAACTCACTTGAATGGCGCGGCTTCAATACCGGTTCGTTATGACCCGTCTGTGAATCCGGGAAACGAACAAACAGCGTTGGCGCCGGGTTATGCTGGTCAAACTCTTTGCGCTTGTCGGCGTAGTTCATGCCCACGCAAAGGATTTTCTCTGGCTGCTCAATCACCGGTAAGAAAGTGATGGCACTCATCGGCACATCAACTGCATCGTTAAGATAACGGGTAGCTTCTGCCAGCCCGTTGCCCTGCAACAGCGCTTTAAGGTCGCTGTAGCGGTCGCCCATGCGGCGGCCTAAATCAATCACACCTTCGGCCTCAACGATGCCGTAGCTGCGTTTACCCTGGTAACGAAAACTTGCGAGTTTCATGGTTCTTTCCTGAAAACTTAAACGAGGAAGTTGCCTAATATCAGCAGAGAGATAGAGACGTTAATCGCGCCGCCAATACGGGTTGCAATCTGGGCGAATGGCATCAGGCTCATACGGTTGCCTGCTGTCAGAATAGCCACATCCCCCGTCCCCCCCTGGCCACTCTGGCAACAGGAAACGATGGCGACATCAATGGGGTGCATGCCAATCTTTTTGCCCACGAAGAAGCCTGTTGCCACCAGTGCAGAGACGGTACTGACAATCACCAGCAGGTTGCTCACAGTGAAGGCATTCACCAGTTCCTGCCACGGAGTGATCGCCACGCCAACGGCAAACAGAATGGGGTAGGTCACTGAAGTCTGGAAGAATTTGTAAACCACCTGCGAACCTTCAAGCAGGCGTGGAGACGCGCCATTACAGAGTTTGACCAGTACAGCCATAAACAGCATGCCAACCGGTGCAGGCAGGCCAATCAGTTTGTGTCCCAGCATCCCCAGCATGTAGAGCAGCACAGCCAACAGCGCGCCGGAGGCAATGGTAGTCACGTCCGCCTTACCCGAGAATGCCGGTTGTGCGGTCGTGGTATCGGCGTTCGCACGGTTTGGCATCAGTTGACCTTCACCGGTCAAATGCGGGTAGCGCTTGCCGAGCTGGTTCAGGCAGCCGGAGATAATGATGGCGGTCAGGCCACCGAGCATCACCATTGGCAGGACACGGCCGAGCGCAACGCCCTGGTCCATATGCAACAATGTGGCATAACCAATAGAGAGCGGAATCGCACCTTCACCTACGCCGCCCGCCATAATCGGCAGAATGATAAAGAAGAAGATCTGGAATGGCTCAAGCCCCAGCGCCAGGCCAACCCCCATGCCCACAATCATGCCGACGATTTCGCCGCACAGCATCGGGAAGAAGATACGCAGGAAGCCCTGAATCAGCACGGTGCGGTTCATACTCATAATGCTGCCAACAATAATGCAGCAGATGTAGAGATAAAGAATGTTGGTGGACTTGTAGAACTTGGTGGTGGACTCCACCACCACATCCGGCAGTAGGCCATAGTAGACCATTGCTGATGGGATGAAGGTGGCGCAAATGGCCGCCGCGCCCAGTTTGCCGACAATCGGCAGTCGTTTACCAAACTCACCGCAGGCAAAGCCAAAAAACGCGAGCGTCGCGACCATCACGACAATATCGCTGGGCAATTTACCACCCAGACAATCAATCGCAATGAGTGCACCTGCTAACACAAACAGTGGCAGAGGAATGATCCCGACTTTCCAGGTATCCATAATGTGCCACCAACGCTCTTTGAGAGATGGCCGCTGAATATCAATCGGGTCGTGGGTAACAGAGAAAGAATCGTCAGTTGTGCTCATAATAAGCCCCTTGGTTATTTTGTACGTTCAGCTTAAAGTCACAAAGGCTTACTTTATGTGAGGAATGACATATTAAAACCGAAGTTTTAATGGCCACTATGGTTTTAATGGTTTCTTTTATTTAATGTGATTAACACCTTATTTATTGCTGTGGTTTTTATGGTTTCTTTTCCTAAATGAACAAACAAATAACATTTAGTAATTGGGTATAAAGGCGGTAACGCTTTCACATAAATCTTTTACAACCCTTGCTGTGCAAGGGATCACAAGTTTTTGGCAAACTCAGCGTCGACACTGAAAAAGATGATATATTGGCAACCTTTATTGATACCTTGCGTGATAGTTATGAAAGTATCTTTTCAAATCAAACTGTTTGTTTCGCTGATGGCTTTTTTCTCAGTGCTGTTTGCGTTATTGGGCGGATATTATTACGCCGAAGTCGGAAAGCAGCTATATCAGGAAATGAGCGGGCGAGCGAAAATACAAGCTGAGGAAATTGCAATTATTCCGACTTTACGCAATGAAGTTGAACAAAAAGATATCAAAGCCATCCATAACTTCATGCAGAAAATAGCAGAACGCAGCGATGCCAGTTTTATTGTGATTGGTGATAATAGAGGACAGCACCTGTTCCACTCCGTGTTTTCTGATCGGGTGGGGACAACGCTGGTCGGTGGCGACAATGCAGAGGTGTTGCAAGGCAAAAGCATTACAACGATCCGCAAGGGAGGGCTCGGTATTTCACTGCGCAGTAAAGCGCCCATTATCAACGATGCCGGTAAAGTGGTGGGCATTGTATCCGTGGGGTATCTCACGAGTTATCTCGATACCATCACCGTGAATAAAGTGGTCAATATCCTGATTGCCGCCGTGCTGTTGCTGATCGCACTCTTTATTTTCTCCTGGTTTTTCACCCGCAGTATTAAGAAGCAGATCTTCTCCCTTGAACCGCGAGAAATCGGCCTGCTGGTCCGCCAGCAAAAAGCGATGATGGAGTCCATTTATGAAGGGGTCATTGCGATCGACGATAACCTGCGGATTGAGGTGATCAACCAGGCAGCCAGAAAACTGTTGGGGCTTAGCCAGCCCGCACGCGAGTTACGCGGGCAGTTGATAAGCCAGGTTATCGCTCCTGTGCCCTTCTTTACGCTCCACACCATGCTGGAAAAAGACACCCACGATGAGATCTGTCATTTCAATGAACTGACGGTCATTGCCAGCCGTGTGCGGATCATGCTTGAAGATTCACTTCAGGGCTGGGTGATCACCTTCCGCGATCGCAACGAAATAGACTCCCTCAGTGCTCAACTGAGCCAGGTGAAGCGTTATGTCGACAACCTGCGCATTATGCGTCACGAGCAGCTTAATCGTATGACCACGCTTTCAGGTTTGCTGCATATGGGCCGTTATGATGAGGCAATTGGCTACATTCAGGCACAATCAGAACATGCACAAGAGCTGCTGGACTTTATCTCCTCGCGCTTCAGTTCACCCACGCTGTGTGGGCTACTGCTGGGTAAATCCGCACGCGCCAGGGAAAAAGGGGTCGAGTTGCGCTTTGACCCCGCCTGCCGGATGGACAAACCTTTTATTCCGCTGCCTGAAGCTGAGTTGATTTCGATTATCGGTAATTTGCTGGATAACGCGATTGAAGCGACCCAGCGCGCACCACTCCCGCATGAGCCTGTAGAGGTACTGATAAAGCTGAACGAACTCGAACTGATCATCGAAGTCGCTGACCAGGGCGTTGGCATTAAGCCGGAGATCCGTGAGCGAATATTTGAACGCGGCATCACGACGAAAACACGCGGCGATCATGGTATTGGTCTGTATTTGATCGAAAGCTATGTCACCCAGACTGGCGGCTCGATAGAAGTTGCCGATAACACGCCCCGTGGCGTTATTTTCTCTCTGTTTATCCCCGCCACAGGAACCGCCCGGCATCCCGCACAGGAACTGGAAGATACCGACTATGCAACATGAACTTATCGACGTATTGATTGTTGAAGACGAGAACGAGCTGGCGCAACTTCACGCTGAACTTATCAGTAAACACCCGCGCCTGAGGCTGGTAGGTATAGCATCATCGCTGGCTGATGCTCATATTCAGCTAGAAAGCAAACACCCGCAGCTCATGCTGTTAGACAACTACCTGCCCGATGGCAAGGGGATTACGCTTATCAGTAATCCCCTGCTGGCGCGCGCAAACTGCTCGGTCATTTTTATTACCGCAGCCAGTGATATGGACACCTGTAGCCAGGCAATTCGCAACGGCGCATTTGACTACATCCTGAAACCCGTCTCCTGGAAACGACTCAGCCAGTCGCTTGAGCGCTTTGTGCAATTTGCAGAGCAGCAACGCGTATGGAAAATTGTTGATCAGCAAAACGTGGACTCGTTGTATCAGCTACAGGCGAAAAACTACCGCCTGGATAATGGCAGTAAGGGGATCGAAGAGAACACGTTGTCACTGGTACAGGCACTGTTCAATGAAAAGTCGGCCCATTGCTTTTCAGTCGACGAAGTGGTCAGCGAGACGGGATTGAGCAAAACCACGACACGCCGCTACCTGGAACATTGCGTGGAGGCGGGTTTTTTGAGCGTAGAGATGTTGTACGGGAAGATTGGGCATCCGCGAAGAATGTATAAGCGCAATGCAGTTTGAGCCACTCACTTTAATCCTCTCCCCTTTGGGGAGAGGATTAAGCCGCAC
Source organism: Enterobacter sp. RHBSTW-00994 (assembly GCF_013782625.1). NCBI lineage: Bacteria > Pseudomonadati > Pseudomonadota > Gammaproteobacteria > Enterobacterales > Enterobacteriaceae > Enterobacter > Enterobacter sp. RHBSTW-00994. The sequence goes on from NZ_CP056199.1 coordinate 3,909,000, forward strand.
TTATTTCAACACGTACCCATACAGCCGCTTGATTCCATCTGCGTCTTTCTCGCTGTAAACGCCCTGAAGCTCCGGCGAGAAACCGGGCAGCAGGTTCACACCTTCCTCCAGCGCCAGGAAGTAACGCTGTACTGCACCACCCCACACTTCACCCGGTACAACACACAACACACCCGGCGGGTATGGCAGCGCACCTTCCGCAGCAATACGGCCTTCGGCATCCCGGATGCGCACCAGCTCGACATTTCCGCGAATGTATTCCTGATTGGCATCCTGAGGATTCATCACCACTGCCGGCAGACTCTCCTTACGGAACATCGCTTTTTGCAGATCCTTCACGTTAAAGCTGACGTACAGGTCGTGCATCTCCTGGCACAGTTCACGCAACGTGTAATCGCGGTAACGCACCGGGTATTTCTGGTAAATGGTTGGTAGCACGTCAGCAAGCGGCGTGTCATCCTCAATATGCTGTTCGAACTGACCGAGCATAGCCACGAGCTGCGCCAGCTTCTCGGCACTTTCAGCAGGCGTCAGCAGGAAGAGGATCGAATTGAGGTCGCACTTCTCCGGCACGATGCCGTTTTCACGCAGGTAGTGCGCGAGAATGGTCGCCGGAATGCCGAACCCGGTATATTCGCCCGTTTCAGCATCAATACCTGGCGTGGTGAGCAACAGCTTGCAGGGATCCACAAAGTACTGCTCGCTCGCATACCCCTCAAACCCGTGCCATTTCGCACCCGGTTCAAAACTGAAGAAACGGCGCTCGCTGGCGATGGTACGGGTCGCGTGATCCTGCCACGGACGTCCGGCAACCACTGGCGGGATAAAAGGCTTGATCATGTGGCAGTTCGCAATGATCGCCTTGCGCGCTTCAATCCCCAGCTCCACACATTCTGCCCAGAGCCTGCGCCCACTTTCGCCTTCATGGATTTTGGCATTCACATCCAGCGCGGCAAACAGTGGGTAGAACGGGCTCGTTGAGGCATGCAGCATGAACGCGTTGTTGAGCCGTTTATGTGGACAAAAGCGCGCCTGACCACGGATATGGTTATCTTTCTTGTGAATTTGCGAGGTTTGCGAGAACCCGGCCTGCTGCTTATGCACCGATTGCGTCACAAAAATGCCCGGATCGTTCTCGTTCAGTTCCAGCAACAGCGGCGAACTGTCTGCCATCATCGGAATAAACTGCTCATATCCCACCCAGGCGGAGTCAAACAGAATGTAGTCGCAGAGATGACCAATCTTATCGATGACCTGGCGGGCGTTGTAGATCGTACCATCGTAGGTTCCAAGCTGGATCACCGCCAGACGGAACGGGCGTGCATCATTGGCTTTTTCAGGAGCGACTTCGCGGATCAGCCTGCGGAGATAGGCATCATCAAAGCAATGCTCATCAATACCGCCAATAAAGCCAAACGGGTTTCTTGCTGCTTCGAGATAGACCGGTGTAGCCCCGGCCTGAATCAACGCCCCGTGATGGTTCGATTTATGGTTATTACGATCAAAAAGCACCAGGTCGCCACGGGTTAACAAGGCGTTAGTGACAACCTTGTTTGCGGCGGATGTACCGTTAAGGACAAAGTAAGTTTTATCGGCGTTAAACACTTTTGCCGCAAACTTCTGCGCATGCTTGGCAGAGCCTTCGTGGATCAGCAGATCGCCAAGTTTCACATCGGCATTGCACATATCGGCACGAAAGACATTCTCACCAAAGAAATCATAGAACTGGCGTCCTGCCGGGTGCTTTTTAAAAAATGCACCGTGCTGATGACCAGGACAGGCAAAAGTACTGTTATCCATTGCCACATACTGGCTCAGGGTGTCAAAAAAAGGCGGCAGCAGATTCTCTTCGTAGTGACAAGCTGCGGATTCCAGTTCCAGGAACTCCTGGGCTTTGCCCGTAATGATTGCTGTGACCCCATCAGGGATCTCAACCTGCTCTTGTGAGAACATAAAAACAGGCAACTGAAAGCCCGTGCGTTTCAGTAACGCAAGGATGCCGCTACAACTCTCAGCGACCGTAATGACGACTGCCGCCACATCGGTAAAGTCTGTATTGTCCAGAGTCACCTTTTCGCGGTGCGTGGACAGCGTGGATACCAGCTCGCGGCTGACGGCAATTTTCATTGATTTCATAAGCGCAAATACCCGTTTCAGGGGAGAAAAAGCCCCGGACAGCGTTATCACGCTGCCCAACGAATGTGTCTGACCGGAACTCAGCTCCGACCGCCAGACATCAGTAAAATCAGAACGCGTCTGGTTTTACTGTTGTCCTGCAGCAAGCCTGCGTTACCCTCACCGCATGGTGGGACAGGAAGTGAAAATAGTGATACGGAATGGCATTCGCGCAGCGGTAAACAGCGTCATCATTGGGCGGCTCCGTATCTGAAGAGGAGAAAATTCGCGCAATCATGTCACCTTTTATTTTGAGGTGCAAGAAGGAATCATTATGCATTTAATGAGCGAATGTTACCCCCTTAAACCGCGATGCCGTGTCATAATAATGCAATATCAATGATTAAATAACAGGAGTTTACCGTGGTTATCGGGCCCTTTATTAATGCAGGTGCTGTACTATTGGGCGGCGTGCTCGGCGCAGTGTTAAGCCAGCGATTACCGGAACGTATTCGCTTATCCATGCCCTCTATTTTTGGTCTGGCTTCGTTAGGCATTGGTATTTTGTTGGTGATCAAGTGCGCTAACCTGCCAGTCATGGTGCTCGCCACGCTGCTTGGTGCACTGATTGGTGAGTTGTGTTATCTGGAAAAGGGCATCAACGGCGCGGTAAGCAAAGCCAAAAATATGATCTCCCGCCCTGGTAAGACGAAAAACGGTAGCCACGAATCATTTATTCAAAACTATGTCGCGATAATTATTCTTTTCTGTGCCAGTGGAACAGGGATTTTTGGCTCAATGCAGGAAGGCATGACGGGTGATCCAAGCATACTGATTGCTAAGGCATTTCTTGATTTCTTTACGGCAACTATTTTCGCCACAACACTTGGCATCGCCGTTGCCGCTATTTGCGTGCCGATGCTGTTGATCCAACTCGCGCTGGCCACCTGTGCGACACTCATCCTTCCGCTGACAACGCCCGCTATGATGGCAGACTTTACCGCCGTAGGCGGCCTGCTCCTGCTGGCAACAGGACTACGTATCTGCGGAATTAAGATGTTTGCGGTGGTCAACATGCTGCCTGCATTATTGATTGCAATGCCGCTTTCCGCGCTCTGGACGCACTTTTTCGCCTAAGATGGCAGCGAAGTGGCGAGAGAGTGTGCAGTCTGTAACGAAAACGACAAATTTCGTTGACGGCAGAGGGCGAATCGGTTTTAATGCGCCCCGTTGCCCGGATAGCTCAGTCGGTAGAGCAGGGGATTGAAAATCCCCGTGTCCTTGGTTCGATTCCGAGTCCGGGCACCACTTATTCAGAGCCTGTTCGTTAAGAGATGAGATCCTTAACGGGCAAGACAGTAGTCCCCAGACGGCATGATTATGGTACTTGCGTTACCGCATCAGTTGAACACGGGACTTAAATCCAGAGGATGTTTCAGCCATCCTCTGGATTTCTCTCGTCCAAAATTTACTTCACGAACGTATTTACCCTCAGATCTGCCCTGTGTCAATCTTTTGTAAAGCAAACATCCCTTTTTTTTCCATTTTTAATTTCATCAACTTAGATTTAACTTAAGATTAGTCTTATGCCGCATCCAGCTCCTCCAGCATGTCCCGGACCTTATCCAGGTCACTTTCAACATATTCCAGCGTGACCGCCGGTGTTGAATGACCCAGCAGGTCCTGTGCCATCTTCAGGTTACGATCCGGCAAACGCATCAGGTTAGTCGCGATGGTGTGTCGGAACCTGTGCGGACTGACTGTAAAACCGCATTCTCGTGAAAGTCGTCTGAAAAACGCACGCAACGGCGGATAATCCATGTTGCTACTGATTTCATTCTTCCGGCCATCAAAGCGAGAAAGATTAAACAACTGGTCCTGCATCTTCGCGCCACGCTCAAGGGAAAGGTTATAGAGCCTTTCAAGTCTGGGTCGTAGGTTTTCAGTAATCGGAACCCGGTGTTCCTTATGGTTCTTGGAACCCTCAGGCCGGAGATTAATCCATCGGTGCTCAAAATTTACATCCTCCAGGCGAATGTGCAGCAGCTGGTTCTGGCGCATTCCTGTTCTCCGCAATGCATCCAGTACCGTTAACCAGAACCATGCTGGCCGTAAGGCGCTTTTTCTTAACTCCATCATACCAACCCGTTCATCCTCTTCCCTCGCCTGCATGTGCAGATAAATTTTATTCATCTGTACATCAGTCAGTGTTTTTTTGCGTTTGACATCGGGCCGGGTAATTACCCCGTTGAAAGGATTTTCCCTCATCGTTACAAGCCCATTAACGATGGCGTGATTAAATATAGCGCGCATATGAGTCACTTTATTATTCCATGTCGTTCTGCTCAGTCCTTCCTCATGGATAATTTTTCGGCGCCACGTTAAAACCAGCGTTTTATCAACCTGCTCAGGTGAAATACCTTCACCGCTAAAGGAAATGAATGATCTGACTACCTTCCTGTAGCTCCACTCCGTAGCCGGGCGCAAAGATTTACTGAAAAAATAATCATCCAGCACTTGTTCAAATGCATTGTTCATATTCACCTCGTATATTGTTATTCTGACTTAAGCAATAGTATTAATTTCTTCGTGCAAGCCATAAACTGTCCGGTGGACAAGTTCCTTTTCTGTAAATAATGTCAGCGCTCAGCATGTATCCTGACATTTTGGTGTAACGACCGCTTTTGTCCGGCGTGTCGTATTTATGGTAATGCCAGAGACCTTTACCATTTCGTGAATAATGAACGTTCAGAGCTTCAAAGCTTTTTTGCAACTCCGATTTATCCAGTGACTCATTTGTATTCAGCGACAAATATTTAAAAAAACACTCAGGTGAAACAATGAATACAAACTGAGCCAGAATATGTGCAAAACTCTCGCCCTCATTGACACTAACCGTACCGTCAAGGATTGAGGATTTCAGCCAGTCCAGAAACTTTTCTCCTGGAGTGCCAGATTCCATCCCGACCAGCGGAGGCTCTTCAGAAGAAGTAGTTTCAACCTTCGCTTCAACAACAGGAGCACCTGAGCCCGACATCTGGTCAAGCACGCTAAGAAGTGCTGCGGTTGATACCGACTCATCCGGGACAGTTTCATCACCTGTTCGTTCATCGGATGACTGAGTATCATGATTATCAAATGCCGAAAGCAACGTAACCTGACCGGTAACATCCCTGGCAGCATAATCACCTGTCTGGTTAGTATCGTAACCTATTGATACATTGTTAATTGGCTCTGGAACCGGTGTTATATTTTTGTGACTGGACGTTTGATGCATATCGTCGTCTATTAAATTTGGGATATTGTTTGTTCTGGATTCTTCCTCCCCTTCCTCCCCTGTGGTGATCACCTTATCGCTTTCAGAGGGGCTTGCTGTACCAGAAACGGTTCCTGATTTATTGGCAACGCTGGCAAGCGCATCGCTGATGATGCTGTTGAGAATTCCAGACTGAGCTTTTTGTCCGCTGAGGTACAAAAATAGCGCACCTGAAATCGCCGGCCAGCGTTGAAGCCAGATAGCCGCAGCATCCGGGATGAGTTTACTGGCAATGTACATTCCGTTCATTGAAGCCGTTCTCCCCTGCCGGGGACGCACCCGCCAGTTTGCACCGGGTATTTCCATCCCCGGACACCAGGCTTTTCCGTTCGCCAGGCTCCCTTCAATCTGCGACAACCAGTCAAGATGATGAAAAAGCCCAGCCCAGAACACTGCGCATATCCAGGCAGGCCCCTGCTCTGCCTGCTCCTCAGGCGTCGCTCCCGGAGGTAACATCATACCGCGTACCAGCCTCACGGCACTTGCGGCCACGGATAAACTGAGGTCAGTAAAGCCCCCTGGAGTGGCGAACGGCCCCGCCCAGGCTGCCGGTACTTCCTGAACGCGAGCGGCCATTTGCTCTAAGGGTTTTAGCCAGAATTCGTCAAAGGCAGACTGTGACAGTGGGCAATTTTCCCGCAACATCCGGACGAACTTCTGTCGCTCAGCAGTTCCCAGTAACAACTGACCGGACAGTACGTTCCGGAACCCTCCCGCTTGCGCCGGCTGCACGGATGGCCTTACTGAATGTTCCGTTCCGACTGCCAGCCCAAGGCCTGTTAACCATTTCAGTCCTCGCATAACCACCCCATAACCAGATTCTGAATTGACGCTACGCTATGGAGACGGTTGTATTTTGCAAGTCAAAAGCCTTAGTTCCTGATTAAACAAAACGAACTTGCATTAATCCTTAAAGGCCGGTTCACAGTTTTCAGATGAAGAGAATTCATCAGCATGCTTCCTTAAGCGCCATCAGAAATCTGAGGGAAGCGACAGAAATGCAAAGATTAGTAGTCTCTGGAATTATCCTCTGCTGGGGTCTTGTGAGTTACGGGCTTATCGCTCTAATTACGGGGTATCGGGATGGGATGGTGTATCTCTGGGGGCTTGTTTTGATATCCCCTTTTTCTCTGAGAGTGGTGAACTGGATGCAGCGCAGACTCATCAACCAGCCCTGCATCCTGAGCTACCATAAGCGCAGCTCAAGGATATTCGTGCATCTGTCGCCAAACCAGCCAACCGTCAGTATTTCATCCGAACGTGTGGTCTGGTTCTGGAATGGAGTGCTAACCAGTATAGAGGACGCTCTCAGTGGTAGAGAAAACACCATCGTGATTGCCTCCCATCTCCTCACCTCTTATCGAATTAAACGTATCAGAAGGCATCTTCAGATTCAGGCCGGACATTACCGAAGCCATGTCATACATGTCCCCTTCACACCCGCTGCGCGTGCAGTTATGCAACTGGAAATTCTTCTTGCACAGTGGCGCTGGCGTGTACCGTCCAGAACGTTATGGCCCGTTCTTGTCATACGAAAAACTTTCAATCCGGAAAAATAATTTCCCCTGTTTTGATTTTTCACCTGTTGTCACACTGGCTACATCAATGTAGTCGATCTGAACGATCGATTTTCATCGTTATACATCCACTCTGGTGCGCGGTAACGTATCCACAGTGGATACAATAATTAATAACTTAAGTCGAATTAATGTATTAGCCAACACCGGGAAATTATATGAACCGTCTGAACGTCACCTCCATCCTTGCCAGTATCATCACTGAACGGGATGAAAATATGCAGCAGCTGGTAGCCCAGCTTTCGGACGGAAAGAAAACGTCTGGCAGCCCTATTGCAATACGTTTTAAACCAGCTGTCAGGGATTTCGTCACACTGGTATCAGGACGCCTGGGTATTTCATCAGCTGAACTGGTCAATATTCTCGTCGAGGGTATCATGCGCGAGACGCTTATCCCCCGACAGGCTGTGATCACACATATCCACGAACGGTTCTGGCTGCTGATGGATGAGCACCGCCTGTCGGTACTGGACGTGGCTCGCCTGCTCTCGGACTGGAATATCGGTCTGAGCGTTCTGGAAAGCCGTGAAAGAACGATGGATTACTTAACTGCACCTTTGCTGAAACAGCTATCTGACTGGTTCTGTGTAAGTACCAGATGGCTGGAAGGAAGTGATCCCCGGCCAGTGAACCTGACCGCTTTCAGCGAATGGATTCAGGTTGCCATGATAATTAAAAAAAGAATTCAGGAATATACATCTGACGACAACCTGACCCGTCCTGACATATTCCTGGTCAGAGAGAATCAATACACCTCAGGAGATATCAAAGACGAATCCGGACATGTTTTCATTTTTATTCGGCGCTATAAAACCGTTAATAACACAACAATTCGTGTAGTTGAATGTATCGGGCATTGTCCATCTTCAGGTGCTTATAAAACACAACTTAATTCATTCCTGAGCATGAGCAACATTCTCTTCAGGGCGCATATTCTCAACAGTTTCGACACATTTTATGCATCCGGTTATTTACTGGATGCGCTGAGAGAAGGAAAGATACTTCCGGCCGCTGCACTGTGGGAAATTCAGAAACTTCAACGAACAGAGTCAGGTAAGTTTTCTCAAAATATATGGACCGAAGAGGAAAGAGAACCTTTTCTTTTCCCTGAGGAATTTATAACACCAGAATGGAGTAAATTTGTTAGCCAAATAACAGCCCTCAATATTAAGTGAAATAACCAGTCAGACACATTGTTTTATTGGTGCGCCAGCGCCAGGGGATTTTTTTGCCTTAAACACCATAAACAACAAAGGATATAAATGATGAAAGCTTCAATTTCAATGATTACACGCTGCGTTTCCCTTGCTCTTCTGGTTTCCGCAGCGCCGTCGGTTAATGCTGCGACGAACTGGATGGAGGCACGCGGTGATGCTATGGGTGGCACCGGCGTGGCATCCGCGCACTACGGTACAGCTGCTCTGTCTAACCCTGCTCTGTTAACTATGTCCGGACCAACCGATGATTTCAGCCTGGTGCTGCCATCGGTGGGCGCCCAGGTCTCTGACCCGGATAAAACCGTGGATAAAGCGGATGATGTTAAGGACCTCTGGGATCGTTTCGACAGCGCCGTCGCTAATCAGTCCGGTGTCAGCGAAAGCGCCGCGGCACTCAAGAGTAAGCTTCAGGATTTGAAAAACACACATGCGAACGGCCAGGTCGGGGCTTCAGTTATTGCAACTGTGCCGAACCAGACACTACCGTTCGCCGTTGTTGTGAAATCATGGGGTACTGTCTCTGTCGATGGTAAGGTCAGCGATCACGACCTGGAATACCTCGACAAGGTCGCCGATGGCACAATCCCCCCTTCTGCAGTGGATACTGACTCACTTACGTCAAGAGCCTATGGCCGTGCAGCTGTGATCACCGATGTCGGCGTGGCCATGGCGCATGAGTTCGAAACTGCAGGACATGCCTGGTCCTTTGGTATCACACCAAAATACCAGCGCATTGACCTGTTTAACTACAACGTTACCGTGAGTAATTTTGACAAAAACGACATTGACTCCAGTGAGTACCGCAATACCAAAACCGGTTTTAACGCCGATGTCGGTCTGTCCACAAACCTGAACGATAACTGGACTCTCGGTCTGGCCGTACAAAATATCATCCCCCGCTCAATCGATACCAAAGAAGTCAATGGTGAAAAGGGAACGTTCAAGATTAAACCTCAGGCTACTGCCGGCGCCTCATGGCACAACAGCTTCATCACAACCGCGCTCGATGTCGACCTGACTGAAGCGAGTGGTTTCACCAGTGATAATAAGCGCCAGTTTGCAAGTCTGGGTGCCGAGATTAATGCCTGGAACTGGATGCAGGTGCGCGCGGGTTACCGCCAGAACATGGCTTCCGGAGAAGGCAATACTTTCACAGCCGGCCTGGGGTTCTCTCCATTTGATGTGGTTCACCTGGATATCACGGGTATCGCAGGCACTGATCGTACCTACGGGGCGGTTGCACAACTTCAATTCACTTTCTGATCCAGCAAAATGAAGGGGCTGTTTACTGACAGCCCTGGAAGTCCTCAGGAGAACACTATGAAAAAACGTATTCTTTGCTCAGGTATCTCTTTTGTACTTATGGCTCTTGCAGGGTGTAGCCAGAACCAGCTCAATCAGTTTCAGCGGCAACTGTCAGATGTCAGCACGATGATATCACCTGGTGAGCAGCATCCTTCTGACAAACAGGCTGAACGTAATGAGATTGCCCAGGCATTCAGCCTGCCAGTCGGCGTAGACACTGCTGCACTACGCCTGAAGCAGCATTATGGTTTTCCTTCTGATGAAGATGTTTCAGCCGCAAGAAACAATGGTCAGGGAAATGCTGGCTGGTCAGCATCGGCAATTTCAGAAGGTGCCAGTTGGTCAGCCCAACCTGGGTCTTATTATCGCATGAGCCGGAACTGGGCAGCTAATGATCGTCTGACAATAGAAGTCACAGGCGATGCTAAACGCAGCAACGTGACCGCAATTTATCGTTCCTCCAATCCGGAGCATCTTAAACCTGAATGGACCGCGCGCCTGTGGAAACAAATTCCGGAAGTCGCACGCGGTACGAAGGTTAGTCGGGAGGTCGGGCAATGAGCAAGTCACCTTCTCCACGGCCGCAGGAGACTGATATGTCCAGTTTACCAACTGGTGAAAATATCAAAGCCATTGAAAAGCTAATTAGCGATGCCTCAGAGGTTATTGCAAAGCGAGAGCGCTCAGTCAGACGTGCAGAACGAAATCTGGAAATAGCCGAAGACCACCTTGCAGACCTGGAAAATCAGAGAGATGAACTCGTCATAGCGAGCTGGGGAGATGCTCCCAATTGGCATGGAATATTTAGTATGAGTGAGGATGCCTCAACTACCATGCGAGCATACCGTGATAAATGGGTCGGTACGATCGCAGGTCTGCGTCTAACTGCCTTCGGCAATATTTATACCGGACAGTCAGTTTACGGGGTTGGTTTCACAACAAAGTCTGAAGAAGAACTGGAGCAAACAATCCACATGGTGGAGTTTGTTCTACCGTATCTTATTGCTGATGAGCGAAAAGAAAAATCATTAATGATTTATAACTACCCCGCGGTGGACTGCTGCCACAGCTTCGTTTTTAATATTGAAACAGGTACATATGGCATCGCCACAGATCGCTTTATGTCACGTCAGGAAACGATGGAGTTTCCCTCACTGGAATTCGCACTTCGTCATCTCCAGGCAAACACCTTAATAGACGATGTAGATAAACTGAAAAGCCTGAACGATGAGGTGACGGAATGAAAGATGTGTACTGGGTAGTCGAAGCCAACGGGAAGGAAATTGGCGCTATGACACTGGATGAGTTTGAATACATCCACAAGTCCGTGAAGGCAAACTGGATGAACAGGATCGTTGCCGTTATCAGGTTTTTCTTTTTCCCTGCATATAAGAAAACAGGCCTGTACTGGCCTGAAATTGAAGAGGAAGTAAAAGCACTTTTGCAGGTCAGAACTGATGCTCCGCTAACCATTAAATTCGTTCGCGGAGAAATGCCATCTCAGATAAGACTACTATAAACGGCCAGTAGCAAGGTGGTGCCTCATCAACCATTCAATCCCTGTATCCAATGAAAAAGCCCCCGGGAGGGCTGAGGGATCCCCAGAAATATCATCAATACACCATGATGATGTTTCGCCATGATGATGTTTCGATAGGCCCTCGCCATATCGGCGTAAACACTGTCGGGGTTCATCCCCGACAGTATCCCCGGTGACTGGTGTTAAACATAGGTCTAAGACTACCTCTTATTTTAAGAGAGGCGAAGTGTCTGGTGACCTATGAGGCAAGTCTAGCGATTTCCAATTTGTCCATAGGTTACAATTCTATGTGGTGACATTTATGTATTTTTGTCACCACCTCGTTATCCAGCACGTCTATCACTATTGCTGACTTCAGGATGAGACGTTGCCATTAGTTTCCGAGCTGCTTCACCTCATTGTACAAGCTGTAAAGACGATGGGCAGACATATCAAGGATCGGCTCGTACATAAATGAGTTCAAATGTATGTTCTCTGGGGTCATCAGATTAACCTGATCCAATATGCGTATTATCTCCGTCTCGCCAGGAAGTATTTCAACATACTTATCAAACAATTCTCTGGTTTGATTTGATTCGATACCGTCCACAAATGTCTGGTCATTAATCTGAGTAATCATGAACTGCTCCGCTTTAAGTCGGATGGCCATTGCAACAATAACTTTGGATTCAAGCTCTGGTGACTCGCGGGCATCGTTTGATAATTCGTCTGCCTTTTGAAAGATTTTGTTAATCACATTTGATGTACTATCAGGCAGGATCAAGCCAGGTTCATTTACAAGTACAGCACGATATATATCTTGTAAATCCTGCACCGTGATGTTTCGACTATTTGTTTTTAGATGAAGCAATGATGTTAGTGTTAAGTAATGAGCTTCATGCCCACAATATTCAGCAAGATTTCTAACAAATGGAATACTGGCAAGCATATATGACTCATTCTGACGTAACCCATTTTTCCAAGCGACGAATACATCATTCTGATACTTTTCAGGATTAAGCTTTATTTCTGTGGATGTCTTGGTAGCCAGCATTCGCCGCTGACGCGCAACGCGGCTTCTACTACCAATTATTCGGCCACCTACAATTCTATGGAAATCGAAGTTATGCGTAAGAATCAAAAGATAGAAATGCGATACCTGCGCGATATCACGAAGATACTCAACGATTGCGTACTTATTCTTATAGTCGAAGGAGTCGGCAATATCGTCTATCACAATCAATACCGGTGCGCCAGCATTCTTTTTGGCTTCAATTTCAAAAAGAACATTCAGGATGTAAAGTGCACGCTTCTCGCCTTGGCTTAGAGTATCGAGTAAGGTTTCATGCTTAACCTTCTGCTGACCACCGCGCCCATCATCAAAGTCAAACTCAATAGATGGGGCCGCATTATTAAGAATGACATCATCTTGATTATCCACCCTAAGCTTGAATGGAACAGAAAATCGCTTGTTGAATATATCGACAACGCCCTTCCAAATCGTTTCCTGCTGCTTCGCCTGGTCAACGATGTATTTAACTTTCTCCTGATTCGATTTGTAGGTTGATACAAGGTCGTCCCAGGATGATTGATGTGAATGAAGATAGCTTATAATCAGCTTTTTCTTAAAGCTCTTTACATCCTTATACTCTGGCAACAACGCTTGGTGAACTGAAATAAAATCACGAAATGCCTGAGTCTCTTTTGTGGTTAGCTTTTTATCGACCTTGCTAAATTTTTCTTTCAGTTCGGGATTCTGAAAAACCTTATTCTCTTCTTCCTGTAAAATTTCATTCAATCGGTCTTTTGACGTTACTTCTTGCTTTTGACCATTAATTGAAAGATTGACGCTATGAGATGCATCAAAGAAACCTGTATCAGAGAGACTTTTTGAAACAGTTCCCGCTTTCTGGTGATTGAAATTCCTTGATAGAACCGCTGATTCGCTAATGAGCTTTTCATAGGTTTCCACATAATCACTCAGCTCCTGATCGAAACTGTCTGTGGCGGCGAGGTCCAAGACCTTTGGATTGAAAAGGTCTCCATATTTAAACTCGGCAAGGCTAGAATAATCTTGTGTATTCTGAGACTTCAATTCAGCTAAAAGGTCAAGAAACTCCTTTTCCGGTCGATCAAATGCTTCACAGATCAGTTCCGGAATCACTTTGTTCTGCTTTCCGGAGGACTTTGCCAAATCTTTTATTAGTAAGGCTCTTTTATCATCGACTTCTTTTAAGGCTTCGTCATAGTCGCGCTTTAGGGTCTCGTTAACCAATAGTGTGGAGACCTGCTTGGAGCTATAACTTTCGTCGTATGAATTAATGACCATTATCTGATCAGTAGCTGCAGGCAGACCATCCAAAGTGACAAGTCGTTTTGTTTCGCGATCAGGAAAGATAATGTCCTTTGACAGCTTGCCTTCTTCAATGTCCTTTAGTGTCTTGGCTAGGGAGGTTTTCAATGTTCCATTAGGCGCATACAACGAGCAAACGCCGTCAATGCCATCATTTCTGGTGAAGTCTAACTCCTTCACCAGTTTATTGATGCCGTAACAGTTCTGCAAATCCAATCCAAGCTTCATCTTGACTTCCTATTCAGATTATTCGTCCAAAAAACACAAGTAGCGACTCACTACTTCTCAAACATATCCGCTTGCAAACTCATCCATCGAGTTTGAGACAGTAGACTTCACATCGTCAACCAAAGCTTCAAAGTGTGCTTAGCTATTCATTTCCCCCTCCGACTCAATACCGTTCAGGAAGAAATCACTTCTGAGTATGGAGCGGTCTAAATTGTCACCATTGAAGCATGTGTGGTGTGTAATTAAAACATTGTATGTAACGTTTGCCACAGGCTGGCTCCGCCAGGGTAATAAAGGGTTTGTCCGCAAAATTATCAGCAACGTTGCCGAGCTGCATGCGCGCCATCATGATGCCCACATCCCATGGTGTGAAAAACTGACCACGATATTTATCACCCAGTTCAAGCTGCATGAAAACCTGTCCAAGAAAATCCCCCGGTGAATCATCCAGCCCATTGACAACATGGGCCAGCAATTCTGCCATACGGACTACATCCTTCTTTTCATAACGTGCAACTATGCGCAGATATTTCTGCTCCCGCTTTTCGCAGAAACTGAGGGCATTCTGAAGAGCAATAACGCTGCAACTGATGAAGTCTTCGAAAACCTGATGTCGATGGTGATAACGAGCAGTCTGGTTGAAAAGCGAAATGAACGCCTTTTCATGGTTTATAAGATTTTTCATGCATGCCTCCTTTAACGGGAAACACGCCCCTGACAGGGAAACAGTGTTTCCCGTCAGGGTGAAAAAAAGCCACAACAAGTGTTGTGGCCAGTATGTTGAACCGGTTAGCCGGGGTTATCCTGGTCTAGTGTCAGGCCCGAATGCTCCCGTATTGTGCCGCTGGCGCCGCATATGGCGTTACCGCGGTGGTTTCCGTAGAGACAAGGTACATTCTTGTTGTTTCACCGTTGCTCAGTTGCTGCATTTCTTCCGGCCAGGGGCCACTGTCAACGTGATCACCGCGGTCAAAACAGTTATATCCGGAAAAACCTTCATCCACTGATTTCCAGTAATGACGGATCTCACAGTCAAACAGCTCTGACATCTCACCCATAACCTCTCCAGATGGCGGGTACCAGGGGGTATCGAACGTCAGTAATATCGTGCCCAGTGATTCACGGCTCCAGTTGGCTTTATGACCAGCCGGGAACTCCACACCATACAGCTGCGTGTAAAGATCTGCAGTTGTGTTAAGCTCCCGGAACAAACCACTGTTACCGTTCAACTCAGTTGCAAGACGTGACGGCATTATCATCAGCATATCGCAGGGACAACTCGCGGCCGGCATTATACTGAGCCATTCCCAACGCTCCTGCGGATCGAACTGTTCCCCGAAGCTGGCAACACCAAACCAGTCAGCATAGTGAACAGCCATCAACTGGGACATTATCTGGCGCGATGAAACTGGAATACTCTCCCATTTAAGTGTTTCCAGGCCGGACTGAACCCAGATCTTCTCCATACGTGCAATAGTAGCGCTGTCGAGCCACGCATCCTTTTCCATTAATTCCAGGAAATGCTGGAACGCCTGGTTTGCCGAAGTAGAAGCCCCCGTACCGGCGGTCGTAAGCATCGGATAAGCAGTAAACTCTGTCGCTTTTGTTGGCTTAAGTATCCCGGCACATCCAGCAAGAAACAGCTTTATGGCCTGCCGTATGGCATGTCGATAACGCGGAGTTTCAGTGCCGGCAATCCAGGACTGCATCACGTCAATACAAACAGATTTCGCAGTGATTTCCAGACGGTTTTTGCACCATGAAAACATAGTTATTACTCCTCTTTAGTTTAGACAGAGGGCATCCCCTGAGGAGATACCCTCAGGGGATGCTGATGACCAGGGCCATCAAGTTTATTGTTAAGCAGCCTTGTTCTGTTCCGGTTGTCGGTTCAGTGGCTGCAGTAAAAAATCCGACGCTTCCCGGGCAAACCGGCAGGCGCGGAAAAAGGCTTTTTTATCGTCACGGAGTACCTTCAACCAACTGGCCAGATAGCTTTCATGTTGAACATCACCGTAAATACCCAGCTCTGCACAAAGAAAAGCACTGCCGGTTTCGGCAATAAGCTCCTCAAAGGCGTAAACCGGATCACCGAATTTTCGCGAAGAAGATGTTATCCCTTCACGGCTCAGGCGGCGGCTGTGGCCGGTTGCATGAACCAGTTCATGCAGTAGCGTGGACCAGTAATCAGCTTCAGAATTAAACTGTGAAGTCGTAGGCATCACAATTCGATCGGTTGATGGCTGATAATACGCCCGGTTTTGTCGGTACGATGTGCAAACCACACCGGTTGCATTCAGTACTGACAGTACCTGCCCCTGTTGTTGTTCACTGAGTATGGAATGCCGCTCCTCTTCTGCCTCTGTTGGCGGCATGCCGGCAACAGCATCCGGCAGTCCATCACACTGGGCGACATTGAAAAGTTGCAGCGGCTTCAGCATCGCAAGCGACTCCATGACGGGATTACCGTCTTTATCGAACAGCTTGTTATCGTTGCCATCCGTCGCCTGTTTCTCAAACGGTTTGTAGATGATGGCCATCGAGCTGGTTTCACCCTTGCGCACCTGACCACCCACGGCTTTCGCCTGCTGGTATGTCAGCCATCGATCGGATGGAAATCCCCGCTCTTCAGCAGACATCCACAGCAAGGGTATATTCACTCCGCTGTAATGGCGGCCGGTTGTGGCATTCACCGGTAACGCGCTGCCATGTACGTTCTGTGCAGAACGCCACGGCCGGCGCCACGGTGGAACTCCTTTTTCCAGGGCGGCAATGATTTTGTCGGTGACCTGCTGGTAAAGATCGGCTTTCTGAGCCGGCGCGGCCTTACGGCCGCGAATGGATTTGTTCATAAGGATGCAACCTGTAAAAAAGGGCGCATCCTCCCCGGGGCGGAAGAATGCGCCACCGGGAGTGGAAAAAAGTCAGAGATAGTCAGTAATACAACCTAGCGGCGGGTTGCCGCGTAACGGAAAGAGCCATCAGACATCACCTCGCTGACGCTGCTGCGTACGCTGCGAACCGCACTCTCAAACATCGCGCGATCAGCCGGTTTCGCCCGTTTACAGTCGAGACGGATTACCCTGTCAAGCACAGACAGCGCCTGTGAGCGCCAGCTCAGACGTTCCGCATTCCCTACACAGGCAGGTAAATGCCGGAGAGACTGATCGTAGAGCCAGCGAATATTGCTGCGATATTCCTCCACCAGGACATACACCTTTTCTGGCGGACGGGTCTCCTTACGAATTGTCATACCAGTCCCCAGTGGACCGGCCGATGGCATCATAAAAAGATCGTGGTATTCGTTCAGAACGGCGTCGAATTTGCTCTGCTCCATAAAGGTCTGAAAAGCGTATTCCTTCTCGGGAATTAACAGGTCTGCATTTTCCGACCAGTTTGCATCTTTCGAGGGATTACAACCTTCCGCCCATGCCCTGAGCCATTCGCCGGGGTTTCGGTCATCCGGAACCCGGATGTATATACCAAGGTTCTTTTCAAGCAGCAGTGGCCTTTGCATACCGCCCTGCTGTGATAAAAGAGGGCGTAATTCGGTTGAGGTAAAGCGAATCATCAGGACTCCTTAAATTAATAAGGAGGAGACCTCCCCTGGAGGGAAGGTCCCTCCGGGAAGTGTTAATCAGTCAGAACTGATTCAGTCGAAACGGTAACGCAGCCAGGCCATCTGCTGCGCCATCTGCCGTCCCGCCCGTAAAGCCTTACGTGCGGAGGCAAACTGACCGGCGCTGGCCAGTTGCTGATACTGCCAGTCACGCGAACTGTAGCCCGTTCTGCGTGAAATGATGGCGGTAAAACCCCCTTCAGACTGAACGACCTCGGCGCGGAAACTGCTGTGACCGCTACGGTTGGTGAACCATTCGGCCTGCTGCTGCCGCATTGCTTCTGAAATGCGGCTGAGGACGCGCGTGGTATGGGTGATAAACAACAGTATTATACTGCTCATGGTTTTCTCCTTAGTTAATGCGGAGAAAACCATCACCGCAGATGCAGGGAGGTTGTCCCCGCATGGGTTGGTACATCAGTTATAAGCTGGCTTCATTCAGAAAACACAGCCACTTCCGTATGGAGAAAGTCCCCATAGGGTTCAGTGCATCACGTCAAAAATCAGCATCGCTGCGTTCCATAGACAGAAAGGCCTCTTCGTCTTTGACTGCGCTTTTGTAGAAATATGTCCAGGCTTCTTTATCAATACCTTCTGCCATGCGGCAGAGGTCGTTAAAGAATGCCTCCCATGATCCCGGTATAAGTTTTCGAACATACAGTTCAGCCAGTTCCCGGGCAACAGAAGCCATATCCCAGACGTAATACGGAAAGCCGTCTTCATCTGTCCCGGTATTTAGGTCAAGGCGGCGAAGCGCTGCGATACTCAGCAGCTCGCCTTCAGCTTTAGCCAGTGCAACTTTGTGAGCATTACGCTCGCTGGCACGGATGTGAAAATCTTCGGTGAGAATTAACTCGTTCATAAAGGATTCCTTAAAGAGTTGTGGAATCCTGTCCCTGACTGGGACAGAAGTCCCGTTAGGGTGAGAAAATCTTCGACTAATAAGGCCGTCAGGCGATGTCTGAGAAATGGGCGCTCTGATAAAACATTTCGCGCAATTGCTCTGTAGCTTCGTCCAGCTCTTTTTCCTCGCGAGACCTGGTAACGCCCTGAAGAAAAGCTGTACTCCAGT
Organism: Enterobacter sp. RHBSTW-00994; assembly: GCF_013782625.1. Lineage (NCBI taxonomy): Bacteria > Pseudomonadati > Pseudomonadota > Gammaproteobacteria > Enterobacterales > Enterobacteriaceae > Enterobacter > Enterobacter sp. RHBSTW-00994. Next base: position 3,927,321 of record NZ_CP056199.1, read on the forward strand.
GAAAACTGTGAACATCTGTCCCCAGAAGCGTAAGCTCGCTCACTGCTTCTTCGACAAAGGTATGTTTTATGAAGGCATGCTCAGTTGCAAAACCAACTGTATGCGCGACATGTCTGAGAAAAGTCAGGTAATCAGGAAGGCCGTCAGCAGGAACCTGAGGATCTGCGTCGACCATGAGTTTGTTATCCAGACGGTTAAGCTGAGTTTTTACGTAATCCACAATGATTTTTGCAGAAGCGGGTGAGTCACAACTCAGTAACGCGAGCGGATTGATCATTCTGGTGTAATGCATGGGTACGATTCCTTATGAAAAAAGGGAATCGTCCCAAAGGGAAAGTATCCCTCAGGGTGAGAATCAGGCCAAAAATGCCGGATGAGTAAATCAGGTGTTTGGTAGTGTGAAGTGAAGTAGAATAGGACCTTAACCTGTAATCAGGTTCCTGTTTGCAAAGGTTAAACAGGTTTGAACCGCCCGAAAGCGCCATCTCTCAGGTTATGATGGCATTGGCATGTGATTACCCGAAGGCGCCTGTCTCAAATCACTCAGGCATTGGCAGTTGTCAGAGACAACGTTAGCAAATTAAGCGTACACAATTCCCGCACCTCAGGCAATAGTGTCAACGCAAAGATCTTCCCACATTGTGGATTGAACCAGGACGATGAAGCCCTTAACGGGAAAGTCACTACTGCTGAGAATATCCTGAGAAAATGTGTCATGTTTAAATTGACCAGAAAAAAGGATCATATTTTTACATTTCATGAGCGTTTTCTTTTTCTCTCAGTGATTTCCTGAAAGTTTCAGACAGTGCGCCACGGATGAAATACAGACAGGCATAAGTACGGGTAAATTTGTCGCCGTAATGCGCATGAGCCTCCTGTGAACAGCCCACCTCGTAATGCCCCCTGTCGATAATACGTGAAATCCTTTCCTTCCATCCCAAAAACACACGACCAATAACCAAATCCTCACCAGAAACAAAAATGCTTTTACTCATTACCCTCTACCTTATTATAAACACGAGCCACGTAATGCCCCCTGCCATCGCCATGTCCCAAATCCATTGATGCCAGAGCCTGTGCCTCTTCTTTAGTGAAACCTCTTTTCATATGATAATTTATGACATCAACAGAGTAGGCATAGCGTAAACTATGAGGCGCATATTTTCCTGTTAATCCGGACTCACGGACAACATTGCGATAACGTTCAATAGCCGTATGTAATGATGGCTTATCAATCAACTTTCCATTATTTTCATTCAAGTGTTTAAGGGACGCATTGATTGCAGCCAGGGTTGACTCACGATCTAATACCGTTGTATCTCTTGGTCGTCCTCCTTTTGTCCCAAATACAACACGTATTTTTTCGTCACCATTGAGTAAAGCTTTTTTCCAGGTACGCAACGATTTAGCAGACTGTACTGTTTCTTCTGTTCTTAACCCGAGTAATCTGGATAATCTCATTGCACATGCAACGCCATCATCCTTTTGCTCTACACTCGTCAATACCTGCCGAAAATAAGCATCGGGAATAGCAACCTTAGTTCCATCCCGGCTCGTTTCCGAAATACCCAGAGCCTGATTGCTCAGTTTTTCATGAGAAGGATTTGCCATGAATGTTTTCCCCGCAACACGTAACAAAGCCCGGATAGCTGCCATTTCGTTCTGAAGTGTGCGTCTGGAAATATCTTCGGAAAGGCGGCTCTTCATATACAACTCGATATGCCCCGTCTTGATATTTTTAATATCTCTGACTTGAACATTAAGTTTTAATAAACGTTCGGCAAACCTGTCCGCAATTTTCATTCGGTCAGAAACGGTTTTAAAACTTCCCCCTGCCTGCCTGGCAAGTGTTTTAAGATTTTTATTCAGTTTTGCCATAAACAACCCTCCATTTAAACAGGTGTCAGTGCTTTTCCGTCTGCGTGAACGGAAAAGCACTGACACCGGCTGCGCCACAGCTACAGACGATGAATTTCACCCCGACGGCACGGTTTATGGTTGCGCTTCCTGCGTCTCGACAGATATCTGTGCATCGGGGCGGCGAAATGTTGAGTTATTGCGAAGCTCCCCAGGTCTCTGACCTGTTCGCGGTTTGCACCGGGCTGAAATTAATCAGTCTGCTTCCACACACCAGTATGTTGACTGGCGTCGCCATCGATATCGTGTCGATTTTCTCCTTTCAGAATGAAGTCCTTACCCGTTTTTACGGAAAAGACGTTTGGTTGATAAATGAACAAGCAGTGAATGAAGTACGTTTTTAAGGCCCTTAAAACCTTTAAGTACGTGTTGGTCAGTTGGTAAAAAAGTTGTCGAAATGGCAGTGCGTCAGCTCTGCCAGTTATGCGCTGCGCGCGTCACTTGGTACTCGTTTCACTCGTGCACAAGTGACGCCGCGCTCCTCTGCTCTCAATGCAGTCGTGGAATATGCCCAAATGTTCCAAATGGTCATACCCACACCGCAAAGTTCGCAATGGCCAGCAGCGTCATAAAAAGTGAAAACGATAAGAAAATTGCGACCAGACAACGGCTGCAAGACGTATCTGAAAAACAGATACAGAAGTGAAAGGGACCTTCATCGCCAGATTCAAACTGTATGCGATCTTCGTTTTCAAAGGGTAAACGAAGTTACCGCCCGAAGGCGCCACCTCTCAGGTCACGGTGGCATTGGCATGGCGATCACCCGAAGGCGCCTCTCTCAGATCACCGAGGCATTGGCATGTTGCATACAACGCAACGGTACAACGAGAAAGATATTAGATCGGAGCGTGATCCTTTATCAAGTTTTTATCTGTGACATGGAAGACGAGTCTGCAGGAAACCCTCCAAAATTTGAAGGGTTCCTTTAATGATTTACATGTAATCACTAGTCACCTTTATGAAGGATTCTCGACGATGAACTTATCATAAATATCGTCCAGACCAGTGGCCAGACTGTGGTAAAACTCCGTATGATATTTCCCATTACATGAATACTTTATAATCCATCCATATGAAAAATCTTTCGTTGTATATTCAATATCTAAAATTGTCACAGAACTACCGAATCGAAATAAACGTATAAGTCTGTTAAACCTGTTCAAATACTCAACTGGATTTATCTCTACATCGTAATTACTTTCTATATGCCCTATTCGTTCTGCAATGAACCAAGTTTCTGATAACATCCCTTTAATTGTTGATGGAAATAACCTACCTGCCATCAAACCATCAACAATCTCTTCATTGAATGATACGCCCTGGCAGTTTATTCTCGTCCTGACAGAATCCAAAAAATAAAAAATGAATCTTAAGTAACCACGACATTTATTATAATTCCATCTCTGGAATTCGCAAACTTCGTATTTTGTAAAAGATACACCATTAACCTTAGATGTATAACTTAATATGAATCCGACATACAACCTGGAATATTGTTCTTCAAGTTTCTCAGCTTTCTCAAAAGATACATTATTTGCCTTAACTACAGAAACCTTAAGATCAGAATGTCGGAATGATTTCTCCAACAACAGTAGCGAGAAACCATAGGAATCCTTATACCAGGTGTTATCCCGAGGAGAATATAACTCGTTTGTTTCTCCTATGATCCATTTATAATTAATCGAAAACCAGTTAGCTATCTCCTTAATCATATCCATTGAAAGAATATCAATAAACTTATCCGGATTTCGAATATGCGATAACTTGATCCCATAGCCGGAGAGCATTTTCGCCATATCAACTGTATTGATGTTATGCAATTCAAACAGCGACATAATCCTGTCATATATTCCTTTGATTTTGTTATCAGATGCTGGTTTCATTTCCATTGAAACCACGCCGTCAAGGATCATATTAATCACCTGAGAAAGTGAAACGCCAAGAGTCTCGCTTTGCGACTGCAAGTAGGCCTTTGTTTCGGGACGAAGTCGAACTGTAGTTAATTCCTTAACGGATGTATCTTCAAGTTGTGATATGCGATCTTCAGCAACCATATTCCCCGTTTTGATCAGGCTTTGTAGTAACTGTGTGAATCTGAACATGCCTACCCTCAAGTATGTGATTACATTTAAATAGACATTATCAGATATAAAAACCAAAATAAAGCATCAGAGTGATTACAAATTGATGCATTTTGCCTCTTTCACTGCTCTCCTTCCTACACCACATAGAGCCAGCAGGGGTTGTCAGGCATTTGTTACTCCTTTCTTCCATAGCTAAAATTTCCTGCGCAATAACAGGGCATTACCAATAACTCTGCTGATACAACTTGAAAGCGTCCAAAAAAGATTAATAATACTGTTTATTCATACAGTATTATTTGAGGTTTAGTATGCTTCGTTTTGTCCCAGCAGCGCCCAGCTCCGGGCCCTTTACCGCCCCCTTTTTCACTGAGCGATGCCCTGCCGGATTCCCTTCGCCGGCACAATATTACGTAAAAACGGAACTTGACCTGAATGAATACTGTATTCAGCGGAGGGGCTCGACTTATTTTGTACGAACCATAGGGAACTCAATGACGGACATTGGTCTACATTCAGGCGATTTGATGATTGTGGATAAGGCAGGACGGGTCAGTGAACTGCTGCTGTGGCGAGTAATACTGCGAGCGGAATAACCAACTTCAGTCAATACGGTTCTCGGCGCACGCTTACGTAGAAACTGCAAGTTACACGGGAAAAAAGGTTTATGCGGTTATCTAGCGTTGCGTGACTACGTTGGTCAGATGAATGCCATTCCCTTGACAGTTGAAAATTTATGAGAGAGTTAAAAAAACGCTCCCGGACGGGAGCGTAAGCCAGTGACTTCGGCGTCAAATGAGGGTCTAACAAGTGGAGCTGCGGGTTAATTCTGGGTGATCTGGCTGCGATGCTTTTCAGCCTGCTGCTGATGAATAACGGAAGATTGACCATTATTCGCCTTCTCATGCACAACAGCGGCTTTCTCATGCTCGTTCATTTCGGAAAATGATTTTGCTGTTTCGTTAGAAGCTGCTGGCTTGGATTTCATCATTTTTTTATGCATTTCAGCCATGTCCTGATGGGCAGCAGAATTGCCGTTTTGCATCATTTCATGGGACATTGCGGCCTGATCGTGACCGCTCATATCCATCATTTTCATGCTCTCCCCCTGAACTGCACTTTTTTCAGCGGATGATTGCATCTGATGGGCAGGCGCCTGGGCATTATTTACCTGGTCATGCATGTTCATTGTCTCTGCAGCCCAGGCAGATGAAGCGACAGCCATCATGGCAATAAAGGATACAAGGATCTTTTTCATGGTTGGGTCTCCGGTGTTTTCATACCCGAACAATCAATGCTTATAACAGAGAAAGCATTTGATCTCAGGGCTGGTTGATCATCACGCCAGGAACCGGGCGATTGAATTATCACGCTGTCCTGATTTATGGCTGATTATAAAAAACCGCCTCTGTTTATCGCGTGACTGAACGATGACATTTTTGTCACCTTCCGGGTTTCTCCTGAATAACGGTATTAATCCATTAACAGACGCACACTGAACACAATTTCCCGCCCCTGCTGTTCTGCTGACAGCTCGCCGCCGTGAGCATGAATGATCGACCTTGTAATTGATAATCCCAGCCCCGCGCCTTCCGTGTTGTAGAACCTTGATGAGTCTGCGCGATAGAACCGGTCAAACAAACGTTCCAGATTAGCGGGAACCTGGCCGGACATCGTATTCGTAATCATCACGTTCACACAGTCACTGTCACGCTCAAGGTGTATCGCTGTACAGGTGTTATCGGGAGAATACTTGATTGCATTGGAAAGCAGGTTACTGAAAGCACGTCGGAGCATATCGCTGTCTCCGGCAACAACGCCCTCTCCTTCAACCGTGATTGTCTTTCCTGTTTCGTCTGCCAGGGGCTCGAACAACTCACGTAATTCATTCAGTTCGGCTGCCAGATCCACATCATGTTTATCCAGCCGCAGCAGACCATGCTCTGAACGTGCCAGAAAAAGCATGTCACTGGTCATTCGTGACAACCTTTTCAGTTCTTCCAGGTTAGCGAATAAAATTTCGCGGTAATGCGAAACATCCCTTTCCTTAGCCAGTGCAAACTGCGTCTGCATCATCAGATTACTGACTGGTGTGCGCAGCTCATGCGCGATGTCAGACGAGAAATCTGACAGTTTCCGGAATGCCCCCTCCAGGCGATCAAACATATTATTGAACTCCTGCATGGTCTCAGAGATTTCCGGCGGAGCCAGATCGGGATTTAGACGCTGATCCAGGCTGTGTACAGTCATGGAGGAAGCCAGACTGGTCATTTCCCGTAACGGTTTCAGACCAATACGTGTGGTCAGCCAGCCCAGAAAAACAGAAATAAAGACCAGACCGATATTGAACCAGAACAGCCAGGTACTGAGTTTGTCCATAAACAGGGTGTGATACCCAGTATCCGTGGCAACCGTAATGATGAAATGTTTGCTTTTACCCTGTTCCGGCGTCACGGCAACCCGCCGCGAGATACTGCGGTACACGGTGTTATTTTCTTCCGTCTGGATCATATAGTCGAGAATATCACCCGACTTGTTAAGCAGGACCGCTGGAACAACAGAATTGTTGGCATAGAGTTCAACAATTTTTTCATTTTCCATGTTTTTTATAGAAATGAATAAGCCATTGTGCCCCACCATCGCATCGTTTATTTTTTCTGATAATGACTTAATATCCGTTTTGTTCCTGAACGTCTCTGTTTTAAGAAACTCTTCGGTGAGCTGAAGTTTACCTGTCAGAAAATCGCGGTCCTGATTATCGAAATAGCCATTCAGGGTGCTAATCAGGATAAAACTTGATAACCACCATACCGTAAGCATCACCGCAGAAAAAATCAGGCTCAGGCGTGTGGTCAGGGAAATTTTGAACCTCACTCTTCTCTGATCTCCAGGACATATCCGGCACCGCGAACGGTATGGATCAGTTTTGGCTCAAAGTCATCATCAATTTTACTTCTCAGACGTCTCACGGCGACATCAATCACATTCGTATCACTGTCAAAATTCATGTTCCAGACCAGGGACGAGATAAGACTCCTGGGTAACACTTCTCCGGTGCGTTGCAGCAGCAACTCAAGCAGAACGTATTCTTTACCGGTGAGATGGATCTTCTTCCCCGAACGGATCACGGTCCGGCGCACCATATCAACGGTCATATCGGCGATGGTGCAGACTGTTGCGGCCTGCGAGCGTGCCCGGCGCAGTAGGGTTCTTACACGTGCAACCAGCTCCGTAAAATCAAAGGGCTTAATCAGGTAGTCATCTGCGCCAAGCTCCAGTCCTTTCACTTTGTCCCGCACGTTGTCCTTTGCGGTTAAAAACAGGACCGGTTCTTCGTGCCCGGACTCCCTCAGTGCGCTGATGATTTGCCACCCGTCGAGGAAAGGCAGCATCACGTCCAGTATTATCAAATCATACTGTCCCTTCGACGCGGCCCCGAGACCATCGCGGCCATTATTAAAGAGATCGGCCTGATAGCCTTCCTCAACCAGTCCCTGCTGCAGGTAACGACCTGTTTTTTGTTCGTCTTCAACGATTAAAATACGCTGCATGGTCAACTCGCTGATATGAAAGTAAAAATCTCACGCATGAGCTTTGGCTGTCCCCTAGCTGACCTGAGACGGAGCAAGCATTCCGAGCCACGCTACGGCGCCCAAAATGATAATCGCAACAACGAATTCTGTCAGGATGCTGTTTCGCATCAGGGCAACGCTGCGATCATAATTCCCTTCCCTGACCATAACTTCAAGCCGGGGACCCAGGTGAAACCGGTTTGCTGCAGCCAGAAGAAGCATCAGAACAAACAGAGCCGTCTTGGCAAGCAATATCCTCCCCCAGGAACTGTTGAATAAGGGAGTTAAGTTACCCTCAGCAATATACAGATAGTTGACCAGCGCACTCAGGATCAGGGCTACAACAATCACCGTTCCTGCCGTGGCAAATTTTGCCAGGGAGTCAGATATCACAATGACGCTCTGTGCATTATGCTCGTTTCTGCGCATCAGCAGGATAGCAAATGCAACCAGAGCACCTGTCCAGGCACCTGCAGCGCCGAGATGGGTCAGATCGCTCAGTAAATGGAGATAGTAATGCAGACCGTCATGCATAACGGCGTGTCCTCCCCAGGCAAGTGTAGCCAGCGCCACGCCCCCACTCATCGTCATCAGCAGGCAGGACAATACTCTCTTATTAGTGTAAAGGAACAAAGCACCGAGTGTGGTAAACAGGGCACAGAGCCTGACAATCCAGCTAATACCCACATCAGTTTCTTCTATCACCATCTCGATAACATGGATGGATAATTCTCTGAGGTCAGTTACTCCACTCATGGCATTAGATACCAGGAGCATATTAATGCCAGTAAGAATGATGCCTGTAACAACAGCAAAGGTTATAAACGACCTGAAATTAGTCAGGTTATAGGTTTCATGTCTGACACCGCTTATTCCATATATCTGAAAAAATGGCAATCCAAATATTACCATCAAATCCAGATAAAGAAGAAAACGAATAACAATCATAATCAGGTCGTTCATAATATTACTTCACTGTAAAGGTGTAATTACCGGTAATAGGGTGCGTATCTGAAGAAACCGCGCGCCAGTCAACACGATAAGTGCCAGCGGGTAAAGGCTCTCGCGGAATAATGACCATCGATTTAGGGTCAGCGCCTGGCGCCACTTTTGCCGCGACCGGCATCGGAGAATGTGATGACATGCCTTTCATACCCGTCATCGTTAATTTTGCACCTGAGAATTTCACGGTCAGATTTTCCGAGAAATTAAGCTGAATCTTTTCCGGGGCCGCTACGGCTGAATCAGCCTGTGGCACAGAGCTTTTTAATTCCGGATGGGCCATAGCAGAGAAAGCAACGCCCATAACGAGGCCACCTGTAAGAATGGCTTTATGTAAAATCGACATTTTATTTACCTGTTTAGTTGAGTGTTTTATATCAGTGCGTTAAAACCAGATTCTGGCTCCCGCCAGGAATACTACCTGATGGTCTTTCTCACCTTCTCTTTTCGCCATATCGGATGTTTTCCCGTAAAGTTGATTCCAGGAAACGCCTATATAGGGTGCAAACTCACGGCGTATTTCATAGCGCAGCCGGAGCCCCAGCTCTGTGTCAGTCAGTCCCCTGCCGCGACCCCGCGATTCATCATCCTGACTGTAGAAATTCACCTCATAGGATGGCTGGAGTATGAGCCGGTTAGTCAGTAAAACGTCGTATTCTCCTCCCAGACGAAGGGCTGCTTTTCCGCCATTACTGACAAAACCCGTAATTTCAGACTCAAAATTATAGAGTGCCAGCCCCTGAAAACCGACAGCAGCCCAGGTCCGGGCAGAAGCAGGTCTGAAATCCTGCCTGACACCCGCAACCAAATCCCACCATGGGCCAACCGCATGTCCCCAGAGTAACTGCGCTTCAGCCGCCTCCGTTTCCCCATTGCTTCGTTCACCTTCACTCTTTAGCCAAATCCGATCTGTGTCGCCTCCAATCCAGCTGTTAACACTCCAGCTGAAATTGTTGGTGTTATCCGACCGTTGCCATTCCAGTTGATCCAGCAGAACCAGATAATTAATCGCACTGTCGTGAATCGCATGCCCCTGTAAATTGCCGAATGCAGCCTTCCGGTCGGCATCGGTAACAGGCGGAATTGGCGTTCTGCTCTCAGTTACAATGGGCTCCATTGACGTCATCTCAGTGAAATTCTCATCTGCTGGCATCTGCATGGCAGACATGTCGTGCCCGGCGTGGGGATCTGCAGAGACGGAGCCCGCCGCAATAGAAAGCTGTGAGGTAAACAAACCGGCGACCAGAACAGGTATGGCCTTCAAATTTCTCTTCATTCGCATCATTCCTCCACCCGGACTTCACGAAACATTCCCATTTCCATGTGATAGAGCAAATGGCAGTGATACGCCCAGCGGCCAAGCGCATCTGCTGTCACTCTGTAACTGCGTTTTGTACCAGGGGGAACATCTATTGTGTGTTTACGAACCATGAAATTACCGTTTTCATCTTCCAGATCGCTCCACATACCATGCAGGTGAATGGGGTGAGTCATCATGGTATCGTTGATCAGCGTGATCCTGAGCCGCTCACCGTATTTCAGCAGCACCGGTGCGGCATCTGAAAACTTGATTCCGTTAAATGACCAGGCAAACTTTTCCATGTGGCCGGTTAAATGCAGTTCTATGGTACGGCCAGGTTCACGTCCGTCAGGATCCTCAAAGCGGCTTTTCAAATCCGCGTACGTGAGAACCTTTCTTCCGTTATTTCGAAGACCAATACCCGGATCATTTAATTTCGGAGAGACGCTCATCGCCTGCATATCAACCAGTGGGTTATCCGTTTCTGACGCAGGATGACTTTGCATACCCGGCATTCCGGCCATCCGGGAATGATCCATACCGGCCATGCTGCTGTGATCCATGGGCGCGGAGGATGTCCCGCTATCCGGAAGGTCAGCACCGTCCATAGACATCATCTCTCCGCTGTTATCCATGCCTCCCATCTGGCTGTGGTCCATTCCTGCCATATCATGTCCCATTCCCCCCATACCCATATCTTCCATGGTCAACAGAGGACGGGGATCGAGGGGGGGAACGGCAGCACTTAACCCCTCTCTCGTGGCCAGTGTCCCTCGAGCGTAACCGGTCCTGTCCATGGATTGTGCGAAGATGGTATAGGCCTCACCCTGAGGCTCCACAATGACATCATAGGTTTCGGCAACGGCAATCCTGAATTCGTCAACGGTAACCGGGTTTACATACTGGCCATCTGCAGCCACGACCGTCATTTTCAGCCCGGGGATACGGATATCGAAATAGGTCATTGCCGAGCCGTTGATAAACCGTAAGCGTATCTTTTCACCGGGACGGAACAGTCCGGTCCAGTTTTTCAGCGGGGCCTGCCCGTTCATGAGATAGGTGTAGGTGTAGCCACTGACATCCGCGAGGTCAGTCGGATTCATTTTCATTTCAGCCCACATTTTCCGATCGGCAATGGTGGCTGACAGCCCCCTGGTATTCACGTCGCGGAAAAAAGAGCCAACGGTTGGTTTATTGAAATTGTAGTAATCCGACTGTTTTTTTAATTTTTTCAGCAGGCTGTGAGGATTTTCATCGGTCCAGTCAGACAACATGACCACATGCTCACGATCGTAAGCAAACGGTTCTGGCTCCCTGGCATCGATGATAATGGCACCGTATACCCCCTCCTGTTCCTGCAGACCGGAATGGCTGTGGTACCAGTAAGTCCCGTTCTGCTTAACCTTAAAGGTGTAAACGTAGGTATCATCAGGCTCTATGCCCCTAAAACTCAGCCCCGGAACACCATCCATATTGGCCGGAAGAATAATGCCGTGCCAGTGAATGGACGTCTGTTCATTAAGACGGTTTTTGACCTTCAGGGTAATGGTGTCACCTTCTTTCCAGCGAAGAACGGGCCCCGGCAGGCCTCCATTGATTGTTTTGGCCTGACGCTCACTGCCCGTGATATTGACGGCCGTTTCACCAATGGTCAGGTCAAACTGAGTACCCTGCAGGGATGCGGCAACTGGCAGGCTCAGACTGGAACGCGCATTGAAACTCCATACGCCAAGACTTCCGGCTACGCCAGAGAGGGTTAACCCCTTCAGGAAAGTTCGTCGAGACGTTTTCAACAGCATGCGCGTTCCCTTATTTAAAGTATGGTTACTGACAGAATTCGAGAACCGATTTAAATTAAATTACTGGTTCATCCTCTTACAATGAAATGAAGCTAGCACACCTTAAGAAACAAATTCATTACAATCGTGTAATGTACATAGCTGTATTACATTTACGTCATCTTCCCCACAGGTTGATTATTTTTATATATGATCGTAAGGACAACTTTTATGTACCTCAGAAGGTAATTACACATGAATATATTAATCACGACCACTGCGTTTACAGCTTTATTTTGTGGGGCAGCTTTTGCTCAGTCCAGTGATATTGCCCATGAAGCACATCGTTTTGTTAATAATGCCTCAGCCGTCAGTCATGTGAATTCCTCGACGCATGAAAATTTGCCGGACAGGATTAATAAAAACAGCACACCCTCATTCTCTGAAATGAATGAACATGAAAGGGCCATTGTTGCTCATTCATTTATGAACAACAGCGCGTCCTATGCACATCAGAAAATGATTGAGGAACATAAAAAAATGCTGTCCGACAGTGGTGCAAATTCAAAGACCTCGTCTTCTTCTTTTAACGAACTGAATGCCGGAGAAAAAGCCGCTCTCGTGCATGAGCAGGTCAATAATGCCGGTGCGGAAGCACATCAGACGCAGGCAAGAAAGCTTCGCGGGCTGTATTCGACCAGGTAACTGCAGGCGGGTTAGTGCTTAGCGTCAGGTGCGCAGCAGGGCTTTACTGACGGGTTACGTAGCAGGACATGAGCCCCATATTGCTCTGCCGTAACCTGTTTCAGTCCCGTTAATCATCACCGTCGGGCTGGTCATACAGTTCCCAGAGCTTCAGGAGCAAACGGGAAACAAGATATGTTACAAAAATGACGACCATCAACGGTGCTCCCGATTAACTGACAGATGACACGCCTCCTGAAAACCCCTAGCATACGCCGCAGTGTTCATGCTAACGGCGAATTCCAGTAAATGTATTCTACCGATGTCGTAAAAGAAAATGCCTACCTTTCAGCCACCCGCTCGGGGCTGGAATCGAACGAGATCGCTACTCTTCAGCGCTCCTTGCCTTCCCGGTTTAATCTGCGGCATTTGAAAAAAAATGAATCATTAAAACTCGTACTGCAAAAGAAAGCGGGAAAATCACGTGTCGTGGCCTATAAATTTACGTCCGGTTCATTTAATTACACGGCGTATCGTATATCAGATAAAAAGTTCTATAACCTTTCCGATACTTCCGGGAAAGGCAGTCTCGATTATCCGTTACCGGCCACAGCAAGACTCAGTTCGCCTTTCAATCCTGCAAGACTTAACCCGGTATCGGGAAAAGTAAGTCCCCATAATGGCATTGATTATTCCATGCCCATGAACACGAAAATAGTCAGCGTCATCGACGGAAAAATCACCCGGGCCGAATACAACAGTACCATGGGATATTTTGTTGAAGTAACGGGAAAAGCCGGTGTTAAAACTCGCTATCTCCACCTCAATAAAATACTCGTTACTAAAGGGGCCAGGGTTACACGGGGAGGTGCTATTGCGTTATCCGGTAACAGCGGACGTTCATCCGGTCCTCATCTGCATTACGAGCTGGTCATCAATAACAACCCTGTTAACTCTCTGGCGTTCCGGGCAGCGGCACCCGCTGATAACAAACTCGAACAGCATGCCTTTGCGCATGTCAGAGACTACGAACGATACCTGGACTGATAACGGGACCGCGACGCGGCCCCGTCTGCCGGATTAATTTTTTTTATCGTTTTCACTTCCGTGATGTTGATGATCTCCATGCCCTCCGTGGCCGTGGAAAAGATGCATTAGCGGGCAGACCAGCAATAACAGATATGGCCAGTAACCTGCCACATGTGACCAGTGTTCGCGCAGGAGGGCAAATGCCGCGATCGCGGCGACAGCAATAAGCGCATAGGTGGTACTTTTCATACTGGACTCCTTCTGTTCGTAACTGACCCTTCACTCAGTGTTATTTCCCGAGCCTGACACTTTTCAGACGCAACGCATTCACAATGACGCTGACGGAGGAAAGAGCCATGGCCGCCGCCGCAATAACTGGCGACAGCAGTATTCCATACACAGGATAAAGCAGACCTGCAGCCACAGGCACGCCAAGTGCGTTGTAGATAAATGCAAAAAACAGATTCTGTCGGATATTTTTCATGGTGATCTCTGACAGATGACGGGCCCTGTTCAGTATCATCAGGTCGCCTTTGAGAAGGGTGACTCCGGCACTTTCAATTGCCACATCTGTACCCGTTCCCATGGCTATGCCCACGTCAGCCGCTGCCAGCGCCGGGGCATCATTTACACCGTCCCCCGCCATCGCAACCACATGACCAGACGCTTTCAGTCGGGTTATCACTGCTTTTTTGCCGTCAGGCAGAACCCCGGCTTCAACCTCATCTATTCCCAGTTTCCGTGCGACTGCTTCAGCAGTAAGCTGGTTATCCCCGGTGAGCATAACAATGCGGATCCCCGCCTGACGCAAAGCTTTAAGCGCATCCGGCGTGGTTGCTTTCACGGGATCCGAGATAGCTATCAGGCCTGCAAGGTACCCATCTGTGGCCACATAGATAACGGTAGCGCCTTCCATCCGCAACGTATCCGCAACGGCCTTTTGATTATCAATAACGATACTGTTTTCCTGCATAGCCAGTTCATTACCAATAACAACCCGTTGACCTTCAACATCGCCTGAAACACCTTTCCCCGACGGAGCATTGAAATCACTGACTGCGGGTATCATGATCCCCCTGTGCTGGGCTGCCCGGACTACAGCCATACCCAGCGGATGCTGCGAGCCTTTTTCCACTGCGGCCGCTACACGTAAAAGAGATGCTTCCCCACCCGGATTGAGACTGATAATCCCTGTCACCGTCGGCGAACCTTCCGTGAGCGTGCCTGTTTTGTCGACAACCAGCGTGTCCACTTTTTCAAGACGCTCAAGGGCTTCGGCATTCCTGATTAACACCCCGGCCTGGGCTCCTTTGCCCACCCCCACCATTATCGACATCGGCGTGGCCAGCCCCAGCGCGCAGGGACAGGCAATAATCAGGACCGACACAGCCGCAATGAGACCGTGCGCCATCCTGGGCTCGGGCCCCCAGACAGACCAGATCATGAAAGCAACAACCGCGATAAGTATCACCAGAGGAACAAACCAGCCTGAAACGCTGTCAGCCATTCTCTGGATGGGGGCCCGCGAACGCTGTGCATCAGCGACCATCTGAACAATTCGTGAGAGCATCGTTTCATCACCGACTTTCTCTGCACGGATGATAAGACTACCTGTCTGATTAATGGTCCCCCCGATGACAGGGTCACCCTCCGTTTTGGTAACAGGCATAGATTCCCCGGTCACCATCGATTCATCAACGGTTGTTTTGCCTTCGACCACGATACCGTCGACCGGAATACTCTCTCCAGGTCTGATGCGGAGCTTATCGCCAGGCAGGACATCTTCCGCATTAATATCCGTTTCATGACCGTCTTGATCCAGCCGCCTGGCGGTTTTGGGGGCAAGGTTAAGAAGCGCAGTAATGGCACCTGAGGTTTGTTCCCTTGCCCGCAATTCAAGGACCTGTCCCAGCAGAACAAGCACCGTAATAACAGCTGCGGCTTCAAAATAAATGGCCACCAGGCCATCCATGTTTCTGAACGATGCAGGAAACCAGGAGGGGAAGACGGTTGCAATGACGCTGTAAACCCAGGCTACGCCGGTCCCCATTGCAACAAGGGTAAACATATTCAGGGAGCGGTTACGTAACGACATTCCGGCCCGGGCGAAGAATGGCCAGCCACACCACAAAACGACAGGAGAGGCCAGAAGTAACTGCAGCCATGTGTTGTACTGTGGCGGTACTGTATTCCTCAAAGCGGGAAACAGATGAGAACCCATTTCGAGTATCAGAACCGGAAACGCCAGCAACAACCCCAGCCAGAAGCGTCTTGTCATGTCGCGAAGTTCATCACTCGTCCCCGTGGATGCCGTAGCTACGAGCGGCTCCAGTGCCATTCCACAGACAGGACAGCTTCCGGGACCACTACGGCGTATCTCCGGATGCATCGGACATGTCCACACACCTTCAGAAATCTCTTTCTCCGCCTGGCGGTGAGACTGTTTTATCTTATCAGGGCTGACTTCATGGTGGTCGTGGTGATGGTGATGTTCACTGGCATCTTCGGTAAAATAATGATCGGGATGGGCTTTAAATTTGCTCTCACAGCTGGCGGAGCAGAAATAAAGCTGATGGTCCTGGTATCGAATGCTGCTGTGCGCCTTGTCAGGCAGGATGACCATCCCGCACACGGGATCTCTCACCTTATGCAATGCGTGACTCTCGTCCGGGGATGATGTCTGCTCAGAAGCAGTCTGGTTGTTATGTTCCACTGCATTGTCATTTTTCACAGTAACTCTCCTTATGCATATCTGAAGCATTTTCTGTCTTCAGGATATGTCATGGATGCGATTACCACGAATGCCGCCGGCATAAGAGTGCCTGCTGCCGGCGTCCCGTTATCAGCCGTTCCGCTGACTATTCGATTCGCTGGAAGACTTTTTTACTGCCCTCCGGTGAGAATGCGATAACATCGTAAGCCTCTTTTCGGGCCCCCATCTCCATTCCCGGACTTCCTGCTGGCATACCGGGGGTGGCGAGACCGTATATACCCGAACCAGACTGCATGGCCTTATGTATCGTTGCCGCAGGCACATGGCCTTCAATGATCAAATTACCTACAACCGCGGTATGACAACTTCGTAGTCCAGCAGGAACAGCATGCTTTTCTTTCAGGGCTGACAGCGCCTGATCATTCATGACGTGAGTTCGCACTTCGAACCCGTCTTTTTCCATCGCCTTGCCCCACAGGGAACAACAGCCACAGTTTTCAGATTTGTACATATCAATGACTTTTTCACTCGCCATTGCAGGCAGTGACAGGCCGAGAGCCAGGGCCATTAGAACCACTTTTTTCATACTCACCTCTGTATATTATCGATATAAACCCTGACGTCAGGGTGAATCAGTGCAGAAGGACGCCCACTGGGGGCGCCCTTTCAGGGTTATGACACGCTTTTTTTATGTCTGCGCAGCCAGATTAATTTGTAGGCGGCAGGAATAATGAACAGGGACAGCAGCGGAGCCGTGATCATCCCGCCAATCATTGGCGCAGCAATACGGCTCATGACTTCTGAACCTGCGCCGGTTCCCCAGAGTATTGGCAGCAGACCCGCAATGATCACCGCCACGGTCATGGCTTTCGGCCGGACACGCAGTACGGCACCATGATAGAGGGCTTCATCAAGACCTTCCGGTGTGAACGTCTCTTTACGGGACAATTCCGGGTGCGCTTCAATGGCATGACGCAGATACATCAGCATGACCACGCCAAACTCTGCTGCCACCCCGGCCAGGGCGATAAACCCGGTTCCGGTCGCCACTGACATATGGAAGCCCTGCCAGTACAGGAACCATATTCCGCCAACCAGGGCGAACGGCAGGCTCATCAGGATCAGCAGGGCTTCGTCAACCCGGCGGAATGCCAGATACAACAGGATGAAAATGATCATCACCGTCATCGGCACCATCAGCTTCAGTTTCTTGTTGGCATGCTCAAGCAGTTCAAACTGTCCGGAGAATGCCACACTGGTTCCCGGTCTCAGTTTCACTTTCTCGCTGATGGCCGTCTTAATGTCGTTAACCACCGACACCATGTCCCTGCCGCGGGCATCAACATAAATCCAGCTGGCTGGCCGGGCATTTTCGGTTTTCAGCATGGTTGGTCCAGAAACGACGTTAATATCCGCGACATCGCCCAGCGTGATCTGCTGCTTCATCGGGGTCAGGATCGGCATCTGTTTCAGCGCCTGCGGACTGTTCCGGTAATCCTGCGGGTAGCGAATGTTAATAGGGTACCGGGCCACCCCTTCAACCGTCTCACCCACCATAGCACCTCCGATTGCTGAAGAGACGAACAGCTGGACATCACCTACCGTCATCCCGTAGCGGGAGGCTTTCTCCCGGTTGATATCGATATCGATGTAGCGCCCGCCCTCAAGTCGCTCAGCCAGGACAGACACCACGCCAGGCACGGTTTTGGCTACCGCCTCGATACTCTGCGCCGTCGCGTCGATATCGGACAGAACAGTCCCGGACACTTTGATACCTATCGGGCTTTTGATCCCGGTTGAGAGCATATCAATACGGTTACGGATAGGCGGCACCCAGAGGTTTGCCAGACCCGGTAAACGGACTGTCCTGTCGAGTTCATCAATAATCTTGTCAATTGTCATGCCGGGACGCCACTGATCCTCAGGTTTGAGCTGGATCGTGGTTTCCACCATTTCGAGCGGCGCGGAATCCGTTGCGGTCTCTGCTTTACCGGTCTTGCCAAATACAGAAGCCACTTCAGGAACGCTTTTGATTAACTTGTCTGTTGTCTGCAGGAGCGCTGCAGCTTCTGCCGGAGAGACGCCAGGCAAGGTCGACGGCATATACAGCAGATCGCCCTCGTTAATCTTCGGCAGAAATTCACCGCCCACCTGACTCAGTGGCCAGATAACCGTGAAAATGGACAAGGCCGCAACCAGCAGGGTTGTTTTTGGCCAGTGGAGGACCCGCAGCAGCAAAGGATGATACGCTTTGATCAGCACCCGGTTCAGGGGGTTACTTGTCTCGGCAGGAATTTTTCCCCGGATCCAGAATCCCATCAGAATAGGAATGACGATGATGGCCAGTGCGGCCGCTCCCGCCATGGAGTACGTTTTCGTGAATGCCAGCGGGCCAAACAGACGACCTTCCTGCCCTTCCAGGGTAAAGATAGGAATAAAGGACAGGGTGATGATCAGCAGGCTAATGAACAACGCGGGTCCCACTTCCACGGAGGCGTCGGTAATCACCTTCCAGCGGGTGGCGTTGTCAATCTGCTCACCCGGATGCTGATGATCCCACTCCTCAAGCCGTTTGTGCGCATTTTCAATCATCACAATGGCGGCATCCACCATCGCACCGACGGCAATCGCTATCCCTCCCAGCGACATGATATTGGCGTTCAGTCCCTGGAAGTGCATGACGATAAAGGCGATACACAGGCCAAGCGGCAGAGAGATAATCGCCACCAGGGCAGAACGTACGTGCCACAGGAACAGAGCACAGACGATGGCCACCACGATAAACTCTTCCAGAAGTTTGGAACTGAGGTTATCAATCGCCCGGTCGATTAACTGGCTGCGATCGTAGGTGGTCACGATTTCAACGCCTTCCGGCAGGCTGGCCTTCAGCGTCTCCAGTTTATCCCTCACTGCCGTGATAACGTCGCGCGCATTTTTACCCGACCGCAGGATCACCACGCCGCCAGCGACTTCTCCCTGGCCGTTCAGCTCGGCAATACCACGCCTCATTTCGGGCCCGGTCTGCACGCGGGCAACATCCCGCAGATAAACCGGCACGCCGTTCTCACCTGTTTTCAGGACGATGTTATTAAAATCATCAATGCTCTGAAGATAACCGCTGGCACGGACCATATACTCCGCTTCGGCCATTTCAACGGATGAGCCACCGGCCTCCTGGTTAGACGATTCAAGTGCCTGTTTCACTTCGGGCAGGCTGATACCGTACTGGGACAGTTTTACCGGATTGACCTGAATCTGGTACTGTTTCACCACGCCGCCAACCGAAGCGACCTCAGCCACGTTCGGGATGGTTTTCAGCTCAAATTTCAGGAACCAGTCCTGCAGAGAGCGCAGTTCTGAAAGGTCGTGTTTTCCGTTGCGATCGACCAGGGCATATTCAAAAATCCAGCCCACACCCGTGGCATCAGGACCGATTTCAGAACTCACACCGGCAGGCAGTTTTCCCTGAACCTGATTCAGATATTCCAGCACGCGGGAACGGGCCCAGTACAGATCGGTGCCGTCTTCAAAAATGACATACACATACGAATCCCCGAACTGTGAAAAACCACGCACGGTTTTTGCGCCAGGTACGGACAGCATGGTGGTGGTAAGTGGATAGGTGACCTGGTTTTCTACAATCTGCGGGGCCTGGCCGGGATAGCTGGTTTTGATAATGACCTGCACATCTGACAGGTCAGGCAAGGCATCGACCGGCGTGTTAATAATCGTCCATGTACCCCAGATGCTGAGAAACAGGGCCCCCATCATGACCAGGAAACGGTTGGCGACAGAGCGCCGGATAATCCATTCAATCATCGTCGTCTCCTCAGTGCCCTGAATGCATATTTACAGGCTGGTCAGACATTGCTGGCATACTGCTTTCTGTTTTTTCAGGGTGGCGCATACGTTCCAGCGCGCCCGTAATATTGGCTTCGGAGTCAATGAGGAACAGGCCACTGACCACCACGGTATCGCCTTCATTCAGGCCGGAACCGATGCCGGACTGTTGCTGTGATTCATGCAGAACGTGGATCTGTTTCGGCACAAACTTGCCTTCATCATCAACAGTAATCACGCGCTGTTCTTTGCCGGTATCGATAACGGCCTGGCTTGGTATCAGCAGCATCTCCTGGCTCTTGGTATTCAGTTTCAGATAGGCATTCATGCCCGGCTTGAGAAACTCATCCTTATTAGAAACCTGGAGACGGACCTGAAGCGTACGGGTTGTCTGATCCACGCTGGGAAGAATGTTCCATTTTTCGACATGGAATGTTTTATCCGGATAAGCCGGTACCGAAATTTCAAACTGCGACGTATCTTTCAGCAGATATGCGATAGATTCTGGCACTGCAGCGCTGATCCAGACCGGGTCCATCCCCTGAATCTGAGCCACTACTTTATCTTTCGAAATATTCATTCCGGTGCGCAGGTCAAACGCAGTAATGACACCATCAATAGGTGCTTTAATGGTAAAACGGGTCTGGATTGTGCGGGTTGAACGCAGCCTTTGAATATCCTCTTCCGGCATACCAGCCAGACGAAGTCGCTCCAGAACCCCTTTTATCTGGGTTGACGTACCGCCTGTACCGGATAACAGCAGGAACTCACTTTGTGCCTCAACCCATTCAGGAATGGTGATATCGATAAGCGGAGTGCCTTTCTTCACATGATCGCCAATCGTCAGGGGATACACTTTTTCGACGAAACCGTCAGAGCGCGCCTGCACAATGACAAACTGATACTCGTTGTAACTGACATTAGCCGGGATTGTCTGAGAATAATTCAGCATTCCTCGCGTGACTTTTTGCGTTTTTAATCCCAGATTCTGAACCTGCGTTGGATCGATACGGATCCCGCCACTGCTTTTATCGCCGCTTTCATCAGCATATTTTGGCACCAGGTCCATATCCATAAAGGGAGATTTTCCGGGTTTATCAAATTTGGTATCCGGTTTCATCGGGTCATACCAGAAAAGTACCTTTCGCTCCGGTGCCTTTTGTTCGGTTTGTACTGTTTTTTGTGATGAGTTTACATACTGCCAGGCAGTAACCGATATCAGCCCTCCTGCTATGAGGCTGCTGATAATTATTGCAGCATATTTTATCTTTAAAGAAGCCATACAATTTCTCGCTGAAAAATCAAAACACCTGGCATATGCGCCCGATCATTCATTCACAGTAATCCCATAATGAATGTTCAGGCGCACTGGATGTATTCGCTCCGGAGTGTCAATCAGGATTGCGTAACGTTAATGCTTTTGAGTAAGGAGATATTGCCCTGCTGAATAAACGAGAAATCGACATGGTTGCCGGTTTTCAGGGCATTGATAGCGTCGTCTGCATTAACAAAAGTGAAGCGCATGGTCATTGCAGGCCAGCCCACCGCCGGGATTGCTTCGTGCGAAATGGTGATCTTTTTACTATTCATATCAATTTCTTTAACGATACCGGTGCCCTTGATAACCTGCTGTACCGAAGCATCACTGGCAGCATTCATATCGCCATGCTGATGTGTTTCAGCATGAAGACCGGCAGAAAACATGACAGAGAAGGCACCAAATAAAACGGCTTTAAGTGAATTACGCATTTTTAATTTCCTGATTAATTAAATAAATTTACTCTACCCAACCGCCACCCAGCGCGGTAAACAGATTAATTTCGTTAACCTGTCGGGAATAGGTAAGATCGAGAATGGTTTGCTGCGTAGCGAAGAGGGAACGTTCTGCATCCAGCACTTCGATGTAACTGACAGCACCACTTGCATATAATCCTCTGGCACGCTGGAGAGTTATCTGAAGTGAATCAAGATAACGCTGCTGTGACTCAAGTTGCTGGCTAAGGCTGTCGCGCAGCGCAAGCGTGTCGGAAACATCCTTAAAGGCTGACTGAATTTTTTGTTCGTAATTAACCACCGATTGTTGCTGGCGAATTTCAGCCAGCTTCAGATTGGCTTTATTCCTGCCAGCATTAAAAATAGGAATTTCAATTTTAGGGATAAAATTCCACATTCCACTTCCTGACGTAAACAGGCTTGACAGCTCCGTACTGCTTGCGGAAAGACCACTGGTCAGGGTAATGGAGGGGAAAAAGGCCGCTCGCGCTGCGCCAATATTGGCATCAGCCGCTTTCAGCTGATATTCCGCTTCCATAATATCCGGTCGCTGCAGCAAAATTTGTGACGACAGGTTTGGGGGCAGTTTTACTGGCGCGATTTCACCACCTTTCATCCCTTTTTCTGACGGAACTGCGCGGTACGTTCCCAGCACCAGTTGCAGGGCATTGTTTGCCTGAGCCAGATCGCCTTCTCGTTTGGCTATTTCGGCGCGGGTACTTTCGATTTGCCCCCTGGCCTGTTCAAGCGCCAGAACGTTCGTACTCCCGGTCACCAGTTGTTGCTCAACGAATGCATAAGACTGTTCATAATTTTTCAGCGTTTCCCGCGCAATACGGAGTTGTTCGTACGCCAGTTGCTGGCTGAAATAGCTCTGTGAAACGTTGGAGACCAGCAGGATGTGTACGGCACGACGGGCTTCTTCGCTGGCAAAGTAGTTCTGGCGATCAGCCTCACTCATGTTCTTAAGTTTGCCAAAAAAATCGAGCTCATAGTTGAGCTCCAGACCCGCGTCGTACTCCTGTGTGGTCGGCTTGTCACCTTTCAGACCACCGCTGTATGTGATCCCGGATGAGGCATTCAGTTGGGGATAACGATCTGCATCCGTGACGTTGAACTGGGCCCGGGCCTCTTCAACCTTCAGGGCAGCCATTCTCAAATCACGGTTATTAGTCAGAGCTTCACCGATCAACCGGGTAACCTGGGGATCGACAAAAAAGTTACGCCAGCCCGTATCCTGATAGCCATTTACCGCTGGCGTCAGGCTGTTATGGGACAGTGAAAACTGCTGGGGTACCGGTGCTGCGGGCCGCTGATATTCAGGCGCAAGCGACACGCAGCCTGCCAGGATGAATATCGTGCTAATGCTGAGTAATTTTAATTTGAACATAACGCTTCTCGTCCAGGCAGACCTGGTAAATGGTTCAAATGAAGTCCAGAGTATTGATAGGGGTACTTTACCTAACGCTCTCTGTTTGCCGGGTGACAGGATAATGACAATGTTGTCATTTTTGCTGTAATCCGTTGATAACGATCGTGGGCGCAATAGAATGACATTAGCAGCCAGCCGGGGAGCAAGATGAAAATATTGATCGTCGAAGACGAAATTAAAACAGGTGAATATCTCAGCAAAGGGCTTACAGAGGCAGGGTTCGTAGTGGATCACGCTGATAATGGTCTTACCGGATATCATCTCGCCATGACAGCCGAGTATGATTTAGTCATTCTGGATATCATGCTACCTGATGTGAACGGCTGGGATATCATCCGCATGCTGCGCACTGCCGGAAAGGGTATGCCGGTCTTACTGCTGACAGCCCTCGGCACGATCGAACATAGGGTCAAAGGACTGGAACTGGGTGCGGACGATTATCTGGTTAAACCCTTTGCGTTTGCCGAACTGCTCGCCCGGGTGAGAACCCTTCTGAGGCGGGGAAACACGATGATCACGGAAAGCCAGTTTAGGGTGGCTGACCTCTCGATTGATCTCGTATCCAGAAAAGTCAGTCGCGCCGGAAACCGCATTGTGCTCACCAGTAAAGAGTTCAGCCTGCTGGAA
The DNA here is from genome assembly GCF_013782625.1 of Enterobacter sp. RHBSTW-00994. NCBI lineage: Bacteria > Pseudomonadati > Pseudomonadota > Gammaproteobacteria > Enterobacterales > Enterobacteriaceae > Enterobacter > Enterobacter sp. RHBSTW-00994. The sequence goes on from NZ_CP056199.1 coordinate 3,951,069, forward strand.
TTCTTCATTCGCCATCAGGGAGAGGTTCTTCCCCGCTCCCTGATTGCCTCTCAGGTCTGGGACATGAATTTTGACAGCGACACTAATGCGATCGATGTCGCAGTAAAGCGACTCCGCGCTAAAATAGACAACGATTACGGGACAAAGCTGATCCAGACAGTCCGGGGCGTGGGCTACATGCTGGAGGTCCCGGATGCATAGCAAACCTTCCAGACGCCCTTTCTCACTCGCTCTGCGGCTGACCTTTTTTATCAGCCTGTCCACGATACTGGCTTTTATCGCCTTCACCTGGTTTATGCTGCATTCTGTTGAAAATCATTTTGCCGAGCAGGATGTCAGCGATCTTCAACAAATCAGCACCACACTGAACCGTATACTGCAGTCCCCGGTGGATCCGGATGATAAAAAAATAAGCAAAATAAAGGAATCAATTGCCAGCTACCGCAACGTTGCCCTTTTGCTCCTCAATCCCAGGGGGGAAGTGCTCTTTAGCTCAGCTCAGGGGGCGGCACTACGCCCGGCAGTGAATTCAGCAGATTTTAGCGAGCACAGCCGCGCACGGGATGTCTTTCTCTGGACGGTGGAGGATCCTGCGGGACCGATGGATACCGGGTCCGAAATGAAGATGGAAACATACAGGATTATCGCCTCCTCTGGTCAGGCGATATTTCAGGGCAAACAGCAGAACTATGTCATGCTGACTGGCCTATCCATTAATTTCCATCTCCATTACCTCGATGCGCTGAAAAAGAACCTGATTGCGATTGCCGTCGTGATAAGCCTGTTGATTGTTCTGATCATTCGAATCGCTGTCCGTCAGGGGCACCTGCCCCTTCGTAATGTCAGCAATGCCATTAAAAACATCACCTCCGAGAATCTTGATGCGCGACTGGAACCGACACGCGTTCCCATTGAGCTGGAGCAACTGGTTATCTCGTTCAATCATATGATTGGAAAGATTGAGGATGTCTTTACCCGCCAGGCCAATTTCTCTGCCGATATCGCGCATGAGATCAGAACGCCCATCACCAATCTGGTGACGCAGACTGAAATCGCACTGAGTCAGGATCGAACACAGAGGGAACTTGAGGATGTCCTCTATTCCAGTCTTGAAGAGTATAACCGGATGACCAAAATGGTCAGCGATATGCTGTTCCTGGCACAGGCAGATAATAATCAGCTGATACCTGACAGGGTCATGTTTGACCTCAGAGCGGAAGTCATGAAAGTCTTCGAGTTTTTCGAAGCCTGGGCCGAAGAACGCAATATCACGCTCAAATTTAACGGGATGCCCTGCCTGGTTGAGGGAGATCCACAAATGTTCAGAAGGGCGATCAATAATCTGTTATCCAATGCCCTGCGTTATACCCCGGAGGGACAGGCAATCACCGTCTCAATAAGAGAGCAGGAGAGCTTTTTTGACCTTGTGATTGAAAATCCGGGGAAACCAATCCCTGAAGAGCATTTATCAAGGCTGTTTGACCGTTTTTATCGGGTGGATCCGTCCAGACAACGAAAAGGAGAAGGCAGCGGCATCGGCCTTGCGATTGTGAAGTCCATCGTGGAAGCACATCACGGAAGAGTGCAGGTGGAATCGGACGTACGTTCAACTCGTTTTATCCTATCCGTGCCCAGACTGGAGAAAATGATTCCGGAAACCCAGTACTGAGAATAAAGATTTAAATGACAAAGATGTCATTAGCCTGTCATGCAGCAAACAGAAGCCATTCGATATAATTAGTGCAACTTATCAGGAAGGCATTATTACTTCATCCATACACGGCATCAGCACAAGCCAGGAGTTGTATTAAAGCCTCATCCCGGCGGAATAAGGTCTGTAGAGTTGTCAGTTGTACTACTGAGGACACAGATCGAAATTCACGGACATCACTAATTCAGAAATGGAGAGTTACCATGAAAAATATCGTCTTAGCATCAGTGTTAGGTTTGAGCTTAATTTCTACGGCCTGGGCCACTGAAACTGTAAATATCCATGAGCGTGTCAATAATGCTCAGGCTCCGGCCCATCAGATGCAGTCTTCTTCAACTCCAGCCGCCATCCAGGGGGCAGCTCCACGGATGGCCGGTATGGATCAGCATGAACAGGCTATTATTGTTCATGAAACCATGAACAATGGTTCAGCAGATGCACATAAAAAAATGGCGGAAAGTCATCAGAAGATGATGGGAACTGGCACCGTTAACGCTTCCCGTCCGGCGACTTCGTTTGCGGCGATGAATGAACATGAAAGAGCAGCTGTTGCCCATGAATTTACGAATAACGGTCAGTCCGACCCCCATCAGGCTATGGCTGATGCACACCGCCGCATGATCAATGCGGGCTGATGACAACTGAAGTTTCCGTGCGGTTACCCTTTCCTTGATAGATTGTCCCTTATACGGATATGTTGTTATTTTTTGCCCCCTTCAGGGGGCTTTTTTGTCTGACTCAGCTAAACTTATCCGGTAACCATCTGAAAGGGTTTATTATATGAAAATCACAAATTCGCTTTTTGTTATACTGATGTTATCCCTGCCAGCGATTTCCGCAGAACATTCAGAAATGAAAATGTCAGATATATCCTCATCGGCATCGTCACAGGAATATATGTCCGGCATGAAAGGTATGCATGACAAAATGATGGCCGCTGTAAAAGAGTCCGATCCCGACAAGGCTTTTGCAAAAGGTATGATCGCACACCATGAAGGAGCAATAGCAATGGCTGAGACCGAGCTTAAATACGGAAAAGATCCCGAAATGAGAAAGCTTGCGCAGGACATCATTAAAGCTCAGAAAGGTGAAATCGAGCAGATGAATAAATGGCTTGGCAGTCAAAAATAAAGATTGCAAAAACGCCATGATAAGCGTAATTTTAAATCACTCCCGGGCACGGGATCCTGTTAAACGTTAAATAATTAAAACCCGATTAATTTCGGGTTTTTTATATTCTATACTCCGGTCCTTTGCTGTGGACCGGAATATATGCAGCTGCGATTATTTTAACACATTATCTCGTCATGGAAATAATGTCGCTCAGGATCTCAATCAGTTCAATTCTTTCCTGCGTTCCGTCATGATAGGTTGATCTTGAGATTATTCTTTCCGCTGTCATCTGGGGCCAGAATTTATCAAGCACATTATCGGGTTTCATTCCCACAGCCCGGCCGATTATTTTTTTAGCGTCACAGGTGTCCGTAAACGTGACTGCTACACCGGTAATTTCTTCGATCAGATCCGGGCAGAGATAGTTCTCTATTTCACGTTTGCGCGTGGCGAAGAATACCTTACCGGCTTCCTCCACTTCTTTTTTACGTTTCTGAATGGACAGAACCTGTGCAGGGTCTCCCCCAATATCGGAGTCCAGAAATACGCACCAGGGAAGCCCCAGATCGTTGGCCAGATTTAAGGTAACCCAGTGTTTGACGCTCCCGCATCCTCCTATGAGGACTGGCACAATTTTCACGTCCTCAAGAGAGGCTGGCAGCACACCTGATTGTTTAAATGAACTGGCCGCATGCCTCAGGAAAGTGACATCCGACTTTCCTTCTACCAGAACAATGCCTTTAGCCCTTTCCATACCAGTCTCTGGCAACACCCCCAGGCTTTCAGTTGCTTCCTTCAGCACATCGTCATCCGGCATTTTTACAACGGGTTCACCCGTCTCATTTCTGGTGACATAACGTACGCCTTCGACAGGGATCAATCCGGCCAGCGCCGGGACATGGGTGGTGACGATAATTTGACGGTGCGGCTGGCCTGCCAGTGCCAGTAACGCTTTCATCAGCATCATCTGATAGTTCGGATGCTGTGAAGTTTCAGGCTCCTCTATGGCATAAATCACATTTCTGGGCGTCCCCGCAACATTCTTCTCAGCCTCAGCCCTGAAAAAATTCAGCAAGATAAGCCTTCTTATCCCACTACCTCGCTTATTGATGGGGATACCATTTTCCCCATCAAGGGTGAAATTGAAGGTCCACTTGGGTTTCTCCTTAAATCGTGGAGTTAGTTCACTGGCGAGTTCGGGTGCCATTTCACGTAATTTATCCAGCGTTCTCTGTGCGACATCAAGTACACTGTCCTGAATCTCATTTTCCAGCGCTGTAATTTTGTCCTGCAGCCCAGCCTGAGCGTCTTTTACGGCCTGCTGTAAGGGGTTTTTGGCTTCGGAATCCCCGTCGCTGCTTTCCCTGTCGGCTTTGAAAATCGCATACGTGGGCAGCAAGTCGAGGATCTTACCCCATAATGATTTTGTATCGGTTCCGAACTCTTTATCGACATCCAGCAGAATTTCCGAACAGGTATAGGGGGCTGCGGCTTCCCTGATGGCCTGACGCCATAACGATGCAGTGCGTTTATCTGCCACATTTTTTTCCACATCTTTTCCCGCCGCCCTGAGGTCGGAAATTTTCATGCCCAGTAAATTTCTCAGGGGTTCCTCATCCGGGTGGATGCAGCGGATGCAGGTCTGCTCCGGTTTTCCTGAGGTCGTTGCTTTAAACGATTTGACGATTTCAAAATTGCCGTCTTTATTCAGCAGATGTTCGAAGGCAAGAGTGGTCTGCACCCTGTCATCGATCATGATAAAATCGGGTAATTCATCGAATTCACAGGCTATTTCAAAACGGCCCTCCCCTTCTCTCAGGCTGAAACAGTTCATGTCATTCTTGTCTGCCTTCATTCCTTCTGTTTCAAAAAAAATAGCCAGCGCTTCCAGAAGCGTTGATTTCCCGAAGTCATTTCGGCCGACAATGCCCGTCATGCACTCATCGATAATGATTTCTGTGGTATTTCTGTAGCCTCTGAAGTTTTTCAGTTTTAATTTTCTGAGCCGCATATACAGTCCTGTGTGTAAGAAAGCATTGTTACCGGAACCTGAATACAATGTATATTTTGTTAAGTCCTGCCCACGTGCAGGGCTATATCGTTATTCAGAATATCCTAATGGCATTCCGGGATTATGATCCAGTCGCGCTTACTGAACATTACTGCCCTGTCAATCACCCGAAACTGTCCAGGGCTGGTATAGGTGACGAAGCTGGCGTCCCAGCATCCGACGGCCGGAGGACGCTTTTGGTGACGTTCTTTTATATCCGGAGCGGGCATGAAGGCGTTTATTGCATAAATTGTTAATAATAATCTCTGACTAATGCTTATTCGGCATTGTTAACATTATTTAATATAAATTACATATATATTTGCATTAACAGGAAATATCACGCACTTTGCTGTTCTGGATCCAAAAACTCCATTTTTCGGATCTGGAGTTAAACAACACGAGAACAATCCAGCAGCAACGAGAGCAGGCTGGCCATCCCTGGCGTTTGCACTCTTTATCGAGGCGGAACGCCGCGATCTGGCGACCCTGTTTAAGGTACATCAGGCTTTTTTTCCCTGCAGAAGGAAGAGGATTTCATAGACATGGTCGATCAGGTACGGGAGGCGCTACGCCTGCCCCCCACGGAACGGTCGGTTTTCTAAAAACCTGAAACAAGAATATGCGGCTTAAATAGCGCTAAAAAATTTGCGCGTATAGTGGATATTTAGTAGCTTATTTATTAGACGAAATGAGGAGTCGTTACCATGAGCGAGGACAGTTTCAATAAAGATGACCTGAGCAGCACCTTTGCGCGCTTCACCACAAAACGCCGCAATATCGTTTGTGATGAATCCAAGCTGAAGCGGAAAAAACCTGAGCCAATTGCACTAACAAGCGCAACCAATTCATTGGGGAGTAGTGTACTGAATTTTGTAGCATCTGCAGTTTCTAAAGCGCCGAAAAATTATGATGATACCGAATTCAGAAAAAATAGGCCGTGGCTTTGGTATAGCTGGGAACGCAAAGAAGATTTTAAATAAAACGGTGGTAATAACCACCGTTTTCGTTTTGAAATATAACTTACTTAGGCCTTTTTTATTCCACCTTTGATACCACCTGAAGCTGCATCAATAGCTATTCCTTGTGCTTGTTTTCCTGCTTCAGAACCAGCTTGCATTGGCATTTTTGCAGAGTTACTAATCATGCTTGCCATTGAACCTAATTGGGCTCCAGCCCAACTCAGCATACCAACCCAAAACATCGGAAAGACCAGGTACATCATCCCCAGTACCAGGTTCATAATCCATCCATCAGCCGTTGAACTAAAGAAAGCCGCGAAAGGCACCGAGCTGTTTGCAATCCCCTGCTCAGCCATATTGTCATAGAGGATGGTGATCAATCTGTCATCAAGCCAGCCTGCCAATTCCCACCAGAACGTAATGAACTGAAGAGCGAATAATGCGAACGAGATAGTAAAAATGGTTTTCGGATCGTAGGCGCTGAACATCATTAACGCAGGAATGACCGTGATTATCATCATCAGCAATAATGCCTGGATCATCGGCAGTGCCTGCTTCATTGCATCAAAACCAGGTAACGCCTCGGCCTGTTTCAGTCCTACACCAATAGACGAGGTAAGGCGTGTAAGATTACCAACTACTCCGGTGGTTGTATCGCTACTGCCAACAGCATAAGTGGTACCGCCCCCGGACAGATCTGCGTTACGTGGGCTGACAAGCCAGCGTAGGGCGATTTCTTCCCACTGCTGTCCGGAGAACTGGCGCTGCATCTCCTTACGTGTGTTATCACTAAAGCTGGCCAGAACTCGTTTGCGAAGCCCGGAAGTACCATCGGACCACCACGTCTTACATGTTGGATATCCACCTGCACCAGTATCCGGATAGCCACTGTCCCGGCTGCTGTTGTAAGGCCACTGGCTACGTGGCGTCATAGCCGTGTAGTAGTCATAATATCCGGAAGTATTCAGGAAGTAGCTGCTACCTATCCAGCCCACGGAGTTGATGGTGGCATCACTGAGCTGACTGTTGCTGTTTTTCAGTCTGAAATATGCTCTCGAGTAACATTGATCTGCAAATTCCTGGACCTCCTGCAGCAACACAGGATCACGCAGTTTCGTGTTCTGAACGTCAAAACGCATCTGTCGCAAATTCGTACCGCATGGGATTGACGCAATCATTGCCTGCGTTGTGCCCTTCGACATCATATGCAGGAGATACCACCATACTGGAACCTCGGCCGTGCGACCGTCAAAATCATTAACGAGCCCCTTGTAGCCAGAATTCTGTGGGGTCGGCACACTGACGCCGCACTGTTTAGCGCGCGAACTGTCGAACTTGATCGTGCTGATATCCACCGGCAACAGTGGAATGCAGCAAAAGAGCATCACAAGATAAGACACATACAGTGCATGTTCGATTCGCGGAAGGGCAAGAAGCCCTTTGTTCCCCTCGTCAGCCCCCTCCTCCCTCACTTTCAGCCAGACGCCAAGAACCCTGACCACCAGTGGCAATGCAAAAAGGCCCGTATTGCTGAGAATGCTCCACATGGCATTGTTCATTACCCAGCCAAAGAGAACGAGAAAATATTCCAGAAAACTGTTTGCGGTCATCGTCCTCTCCTTACACAGCGCTTGTCCAGGCCACATATTCCGTGGCTACCAGGAACAACACCCCCATCAGTTCCATACGCACAAGACGCGGACGCCCATCCGGCCAGCGGATTAATGCCTGTGGGCGTACCTTCAATATCCAGGCGGTAATAAGGCAGCCATAAAGAACCAGTCGCCAGGCAAACAGTCCCCATCGGCTGTCATGCAACCAGCGCCGTGTGATGTGGCCATCAGGGTCGTAAGCCATAAATACCGCTGCGATAGCAAACATGCAGGCCGTCATCAACAGAATGAGCAGCACCATAAGGAGAATGCGGCCAATATGGCCGCTGAACGGGTAAAGTCTCATATCAGTTTGCTCCGGAAGACTGAGACTGGCCCATCTGGCTGAAGCCCTGGTCCTCGTTACCGGCTTTCTGCTGCAGACGGTTATCCTGATTCCTTGTCCCCTGCCGCTCCAGTGCCGTCAGCAGGCTGTTATTGCTTATAGATTTGCGTAACTCCATCTCATTACGCAGCGCCGTCAGCTCGCGATCGAGGGCATCGATGCGGCGATCACCCTCAGCAATGGCTTCCGGCTGCTCTGCAGCATTAGGTTCGGATTCACCGGTGGTGAGCATCCTGCGCATTGTTAGCGCGGTTTCAACGGTATCGGACATCGCCAGTTCGCCGGCAAGCCGCTGAACCAGGGCCGCTTTGTCCGGATCGTCACGTAATGCCTGAATTACCCCGCGGGTGACAACCAGACTGCCGGTTTTCAGTGCGGAAAGGTTATCAGTGGTGGGCTGCAGTTCACCACTAATCAGCTTACTAAGCTGCTCCAGATTCTCTTTCGTGGCATCCTCAAGGATGGGAGAAAAGCCAGTACCAGCGACAGCACTGCCCGGCTGGTTATCGGTTCCACCACTGGTACATTCACTGGTTTCCCGGCAAGTCCTGATGGAGCGATCACCAAGCACTTTAACAACGGCCGCTGCGGCCTCTTCAGAAGATTTATAACGTTGGCATGCGGTACCATTGCAGATCGAGGAGCCGACGCTGCTGTTACTGGTCACTGGCAAATTATTCATCATGTTATAACCAGCTTTGGCCAGATCCCGAGTGGGCTGAATTGCGGGCTGCCCCTTGCCGCCTCTTTTCTGCCCACCAACCCACGTCACACCTTCCTCTCCAGTTGCTTTTTGCAGTTTCTGGTCGCTGGAAACCGCATCGCCGCCACTTGTGGCCACAATATCTTTGTACTCTTCAGAGACAGCTACCTGCTGCCATTTATTGCCAATGGTATAATCAGCCAGCTTCTTCGACATGCTCTGACAATTCAACATCGCTTTATCAAAGCTCAAACCGGCCTGCAGAACGCCATTGGTGAGCATTTCATACAGCCCGGGGTTTGCGCGCTGAATAGCCATTGCCGGCATACTCATGACAGCACCGGTCGCCCCCTGAATCACATTCCCCATCAGATCCTTAAACCCGCTGGTAATACCATTCAGCTGGTTGCCAACGGTTGTTTTGATGTCGAAATTGCCACACATCAGATCACTGCTAAGGCCACCATTAATGCCTATCCTGGACATATTGTTACGACTAGGCGGGGGTGAAATAACCGAACCGCCACCAATAGAATAAAAGAGCCCATCGCTGATAGCGTTACCGCTAACTGACGCCCCCGATGAAGACAAAGAGATATCAGCTGCCATTGCCGGCAGCGAGGCAAAAATCAGTAAAAGTCCTGCTTTTTTCATGTTCTGAACCTTTATGAGAAATCGGTGCTGGAAAGGAACGTCTGGCCGCGACGTTTGCAGCAGCTGTACGGTTGCCACAATGCCCAGGCATAGTTACCGTCCTGGGCAATCTGGCCATTGGTGTCGGGAAACACTGCACAGGTCTGGGACAACTGAGGCGAAAGTCGCTGCCATTTGTGGTTTTTCGTGCCGGTATTTTCTTTTACCGGCTCGGGTGGCCAGTAACCCGGGGACTTCTGTCCCGTAAGGGGGTTGTAGACGTGGAGCTGGCCGGAGCGGGTAATGACGTCAGCGACACGCTGAACTACAACCGCTGCTGATTTGTAACTGTCTGTCTGGGTGACAAACCCGCTACGTGGATAAACGTTCCCCCACATATTGCCGGATGTGGTTTCCCCGATTTCTCGTTGCCCGGGGATGAGTGCTTCGGGATAAAGGGTCTCCGGGACACCCGTTCGCCAGACCAGAGCATCCAGTGAGCTGTTGAAATATGGCATGAAAGGAGTGGCAGCACTGTCGCATGAATAGCCCGGCACCATACCGCCAATGACTTTTGTTGCTGGATGGCCATAGGCGTCGCCGTAATAGAAATGCAGGTTCTGCTTACGTTCCCCGGGAGCTTTCATCTCCTGACGACCGCCCCCCGTACTCACGCCCGTCACACTTTCCAGCAGAGAACCTTCAGCACCGCTGGCGGCGTTACTAACTGTGGACATTTCAGTCCAGGGGTTATCTCCGGGGTTGAGGTAAGCCGATACCACAGCCTCCGGAATGAAATGTGTCACTTTCACCGAGGTTTTCACCGTGCAACCAAATGGGGTACACAATAACCAGTAGCAGATACCACTGACACGCCAGCTGATACAGTCTGTACTTGCCGCGCTGGCCAGAAGATTCGCTGTATTGACGCTGGCCATGGTGCCGGAACAAACCAGCAATGTGGCGATCGCCAGTCGACGTGGGCGGAAGGAGAAAGATTTCATCGGTTCTTCTCCTTCCAGGCAGCGAGCTGACGGGTTGCCTCGTTGACATCAGTCGTACCGTAGACAACAAAGACGTCATCAAAAACCACAGCCGGGTATTTTTCCAGGCCGAGGGACCAGGCATGAGTGACACCCGCATAAGCTTCCGCCAGTTGTTGTTGCTGCTGCCGGAAATTCGGGGAAGAGATCACTGCCCGGGCACGTTGTTCTGCAAGAACGGGATCGGCAGATAACTGACCGAAAATGTCCGCCTGTGCACGTTCGGGCGCATCGAGCTCAACAACGGAGACATCCGGACCAGGATTTGCTGCTATGGCATGAGAGGAGTCGGTATATATCACTGTGCCGGCACTGGCACCGACGGAAAGGAACAGTGCTGCCAGGCAGCAAAATGGCATTTTCATGAAAAACACTCCCTGAGTGTGAAAAACCTATTCAGGGTGCGTTCTCTTTAAGGAGGGGTCAGTAATTAATTCTGACGTGAAAAATGATAATTAATCTTGCCCTGGTAATTCATCATCTGTACGTCAGCATAAATCTCAGATCGCTGGAAATGTCATTTTTTAAATGCAGGAACTTTAATACACGCGGGCTCTTTGCCGCCCGCACCCGCAGCCTCCCCCCTTACCAGACAGCGGAAAACACACCGCTGTCTGGCAAGGTCGGAGGGTTATAAGTCACATCCGGTGTCACAGGTCACCCTGTCGATTTCCTTAAGAACCCAGAGCATATCGGTTGCATCGGGTACACAGATATTCCATCGGATACCCGACCGGTACTCCTGTTCTGCTGGCCAGAGTGTATTGCCGGTAACAGTTATCAGGATATCCAGGGTTTTCTCATGCACGTCGCTGAGGTGGACTGCAACGCAGCTGCGCCGGCCAACCCGGTGAGGATAGACCGACAGCAATACAGGCTGCTCCAGTCTCTTAACGATCTCCCCTTGCAGATGCTTAATCGACTCACTGTCAGCCACACCGACTGAGGCAGAACCCTGTGGCGGAACGGTAAAAATAACAGAGGCAATAAAAGCCTTGTCCGGTACAACGATCGGCGTCGCCATAGTCAGTTTTTTCATATTGTCCCCTGAATAGTACCAATGCCACGTTTCTCATCGAGGCGGCGCGCAACGTGAAATGCGGCCTCAAGCTCCGAGCAATTTAATTCATTCATAATGGCCCGTCTTTCGGCTTTTTCCTCTTTTTCAGTCATTCCCAGCGCCAGGTACAAACTGGGGGGGACCGCACGAAACAACGCCTGTACCTTACGGGACAAAATAACTCCCTCTGTGTATTTTCTCGGAAGTTTTGTCGCGGACAACAGCATCGCCTTCTGCTCTTCTGTGAGCGTCTTAAATCGCGCTATTTGTTCAACTTCATCAGGTGGCATAACGAGGCATATCCACCACTCCGCCATATTGAGCATTTTTTTCGCAGTGTCAGGGAAATCCTCCAGGTTCTGTGTGAACAACCATAGCCATGATCCGAGCTTACGCCACATTTTGACAATTTTGGTTGCATACGGGCCCAACAGCGGGTTAGCAGTTACAATATGCGCTTCGTCGATTGGCACAATGATATCCCGATCGCTGAACTGTTCCCTTTCTGCGATATTGTTAATCGTATTAAGCAGCGAGATGACAGCAACGGCCATCTGAGCTTCATAGCCTTCACGCGCCAGCGTACCTAAATCAACAATAGTCACGTCTGCCTCTGGCCATTGCGCGCCCGGACGGTTAAACAACTCCCCTTCAAAACCTTCGGTAAACATGCGTAATGCTTCTGCCATCTCTTCAGCTCGCGCACGTCGCGCTGGCGTGCGTTTCTCGCGGCCGTCTTCTCCCATGCTGACATCGCGGGCAATGTTCTCAAGCGAGAACATTAAATCTTCCGGTAACATCTGGCGGTTTACGTCAAACGCTTTACGAGCCGCAATGAGTATCGCCTCACGAATCATACCGCGGTCGGCGCGTGTCATTCGCTCCTCTTCTGCTGCTTCACCACCGGTGATCATCAACCGCGCTGCAATCTCCATTTCACCCAGAATGTCACGTTCTTCGTCCTTGTCCTCATCATCTTCATCAATGTCAGGGAGGGCCTCTTCGCTTGTCACTAGCGTCTCAGGTTTCGCCTGCATGAGCAGATGTGAATCGCCAAACGGAGCAAGTGAAATAACCTTACCAGGCTTGATACTGACACGGTGCACTGAGAGCCCCAGCGAATTACAGTAATCGCCAAACAGACCGAAGCTGTTACCCGCTTCCAGCAAAAATATACGGGGGCGGTAGATAGCCACCATCTGAGCCAGTTTATCGAGCGCAGTGGCAGATTTACCGGCACCTGTTGGCCCGAACAGCAGCAGGTGTGCATTCTGGGTACGGTCATTTTTATTAAGTGGATCTACGGACAGGGGGCCACCACCACGATTCCAGAACGTAAGCCCCGGGTGACCGGTACCGGTGTCACGACCATAAATAGGGGCGAGACATGCAAAATGCTGTACAAACATAAGGCGCGTGTACCAGTTGTGTTTATCCATTTGAGGGTTAAAGCACATGGGTAACGCACGCATATAACTGCTGAGAGGACCAATATCGTGTTCTGGATTTATCGGTTCCATCCCACAGTTCAGTAATTTACTGCTGAGATCAAGATACCGTTTATCGAGTGTTTCCTTATCCTGAGCCTTGATAAGCAGTGTGATAGCCGCACGGTAAAGTTTGTGTTTGTTTCCCAGGAAATTACGCGCTGTAGCAGCGTCTTCACGAGCACGCAGGGAATCAACATTCTCCCCCATTGAATTGCGGCTCAGGCTCGCAAAACTTTCTTCGAGTTTGTCCTGAGGCTGAACCACCAGGGTCATGGCCAGAACTGTCCCTTCCGGAAGCAGATCCATAATGGCATTCACATTATCACCACGTTTAACCTCCCCCGTCAGATGACCGGTGGAAGGTGCAGTACGCAGGCGGGCAACCGGAACAGCTTTATGTGCCACATCATCAAACCACCACACACCGCTTTCGGCATCACTTCGCGGACGGGTAAACCAGAGGCTTTCGCTGAAATCATTCAGAAGAGGCAGATCACCCGGTGCATGATCGGAGTGTTTTGCGCAACGATACAATGTTTTCTTATCGACCCACGCCGGCGCCGGGTTGAACCAACGCAACAGCCAACTATGGATTTGCTCGCCGTTCTGCTTTTCGCACCGGATACCGGCACCGCTCAGTGCTGCAGTCAGACGATCGCAGACCTGTTTCAGCAGCACCTCCGGTGGCATGGGGTCACGATATGGCGTCTCGACCCAACGGTAAACCACCATGCGCGTTCTGCGAATTTGCCCTCTCCAGGCGGCCCCTGTGACAGCCTCGTCTACAAACAGCCCCTGTTCCACCGCCACATTTTCAAGGTGGCGCTCCTGTTCCGCCAGCCAGGCTTTAGTGAATTCGGTTCCCTGAGCTCTTGGCCTGACATAGCCTCTGATAGTATCCATATAAGTAGAGAGATCAGAGTCATCCTGGCAGAAAAACTGTACCACCCATTGATGATCATCCAGTTCAGGGAGACTGTCCTGTAGGGCGTTCTCAGCAATATTGCAGATCTCGTCCAGACGTGTTTCCGGGCGTCCTTCAGTGCCCACAGGGATAATCTCATACACGGCCCCAACGGATACGCCATCGTCAAGCAGAATACATTCATGCTCTGGCAAATACTCGCCCCAGGGAACATGATCGATAATGGAAGGTGCAGTGGAATACAGACGCGCTTCATCTGAATGAGTCAGCTGCCCTTCCCGGGTAAGCGGTTCATACCCACTGACGGAAAACGGACCGTTACCGTACTGATGAGCATCCTGAGACGCTCGACGTCGGCTAAATAGAGGGAAAGCCATCAGAGATCCTCCGTTCGCTCACCAGGCAACGCATACTGTACCTGGCTGTAGAAAGGAAAGACGGTGCTGTAGCCTGGAACCGGCGTGTTCCCGCCAGCCAGATGCGGGAAAACATACATGACCATGTCAGGATTTGGCAGACGCGGAAACGTCTGCTGAATTTCATTTTCCTGGGTGCGGCTGTAGCTGTTACTGACCTGCTGATTGATCTCACGTTCGCTGTCTGTAACTGGCCGGCGAAGTGTTGTTCTGCTCTCGTTGGTAGCATGAGTTGCCGATGCACCATCGTTCCATAATTCAAGCATGGTGCTGTCGCCAGGCGGCAACATTTCCTCTTTTGACGTACTGCAACCCGAGAGGGCAAGCGGTACAACGACCAACATAATGGTGGCCAGATGATTAAAACTGAGCAACATGCACCTCCGCTTCATCCGAATCACTGATGACAGCTGACAGACGAAACACTCGCCCATCAGGCAGTTGCATCTGCATTCCATTACCCTCGCTCAGAAGCTTCTTTCCGACAGCGAGCAGGGCCTGTTCGGTGACTTCATGCCTGCTACCTTCCCATTTGCCATTATCACACCTGACAAAACCGGCAAAGAGACGGCCACCCAGTGGTATATAGTCCACCCGATATTCGAGGTTTTTATTGTTCTGCATTTTTATCCCCATCAGTCCATGCCCGTGCTGCTACCAGCGAGGCTGAAATCGTCATATTTCACCTTGCGGCCTTTTTCTTCATAATCAATCGCCAGCTGACGAGTGATATGTAAAGCCACTTTTTGTCCAGGCGGTACATAGATCGCGTCAAACGTCTGACCATATCGCGCTTTAACCCAGTCAACGGTCTCACGCATACCGCCGGATAACGCCTTACCCAACACTGCCTGACCGGCATCCCCCGTCAGCGTTGACGTCACACCACCATAGCCATTGGTCTGGCTGGTATTCTGGTTTTCGGCCACGGCATCACCAGCTGCGCTGGCAGCTGCAAGTGCGGCAATGGTTGGCAGATAAGTAGAAGCGTTTGATTTCCGGGTACCCGAAATGCATGGAATGCCGTTGTCATCTGACAACCAGCCAATACTGCTGTTATTCCCGCCCTGGCTGTTCTGATTACCACCATTACTGCCTTGCCCCTCAGGTGAAGGAAGCGTACGAACAGTGCCATCAGTAAAAACAAAAGTGATGCTGGTTATGGCGCCACGCACGCAGGAAAGCGTCCAGTCCCCCGTTGCGGTTCCTGAAACGATCGCCCCCTGTACATCAGGTAATTCAATGCCATTTGCCGTCAGGTTGTCTTTTCCGATCATCACTTTGAACGGGTAAGGGTCAGTCACCTTGCCATCAATGGGAATACGTCCCAACAGAGCGGTCATGGCCCGACTGCCCACAAGCGTGGAGTTTTCCGGAAGGGTATAAACAGGGGCGGCATTTTTTTCAGATCCGGGAATGTTGTTCTGGACCGTTGTACTTACTGCTGACGTTGCCTGCCTGGCTGCATCACCTGCAGCGCCAAAGGAGGTGGCAAAAGAAAAACCAGTCGCGTTATTACTGTTTTTATCTGAGACAGGTCGACCGTTCGCATCCGTGGCAATACCATCTTTCGGCTCAACCCATTGCAACCCGTTGCCATCTGTTTGGGATATATTTCCCGCGCCTCCGGTCAGACCATTGTCATAACCCAGTCCCACAGGAATATCGCTGCCTGCAGCGTTACCTTTATTTCCTGCCGTTAAGCCGGAGGACCCATTTTTGAGTTGATCAAGAAGTTGGTTCACCTGCGAGCTCAGATCAGTGACCTGAGAACTCAGTTGTGCACGTTTTTGGGCCTCTTCGGAACGAACTTGCCCCACAGCCTGGCTGATTTGCTGATCAACATTGGTATTGTTTTTTTTCAGCTCCTTATTTTCATCAGCAAGCGTTTTATTATCGCTTTCAAGGCTGTCAAGCCGCCCCTGAACCTTACGATAACTACCAACCAGGGTACGCAAAGTATCCTGCGCTGTGTCACCTTCCACACCCAGCGCTTTGAGATCTTCTGGTGTCAGATCCTTAAGGGCGACATTAGAGGTTTTCTGGCCTGCTTCATTTTTATCGTTTTTATCTGTACAGGATTTAACCCCAATCATGATGGCGCCCACCACTACGACGGGAACAGCAATTTTCACAAGCAGGTTTGAAGCAGGCTTTTTCATTTATGCGCTCCTCGGTTACTCCGCTTACTCTCCTTTCCTTCAGATTCGGGTAAACGCTGTTCAGCAATAAAGGCACTTTCGGGACGTCCTGTAGTAACCAGATATAGAACTGTCGTGTCTTCCGGTGTACCGGCACGCCCCAGCCAACGGTGCTGGAAAGTCGCAGTAGTAAACTGACCTTGCAGCGAACGAGGGTCGAGGATGACCTTTACTGCTGATCGGTTACGCACCTGCAGCGCAATTACACTGCTGCCCTGCAGACTCCAGGCAGCCATCGGCGTGACGCTGACGGACTCAGAGGGCATAAGTGTGGTGATCCGGGGGGGAAGCTTCAGTGAAACCGGACTTACTCCCGGTACGGGCTCTACCGTTCTCAACGGTCCATACATGTTCTGTGCGGCATAACGAGTCAGGACAACGGGCAGCGGCGCATTGAGTTTTGAGGGCCTCCGGCTTTCTGCCTTTGCCTCTGCCGACGACTGACGGCCGGCACTGTCCCCATCACTGCTGACCGTCTGTTTATCGGTCGCCGAAGCGGTAGCCACTTCTCCGTCGTAGACAATTTTGACAGGTTCCCGCGTGGTTTTACCGGGGGCAGCAGAAACATCAAGTAGAAGTATTTCCCCGTTTTCCTTGTTCTGAAGTTCCAGTCTCGTCACCGGAAAGGCTTCTTTCGCATCGAGATAAACTACACCTCCGGAGCTTTGAATACGCAGCTTGTCGTTGAGTGCGGGCGGAAACCCCACTCGCACGTTTTTGTTTACAAAAACGATTCGCTCCTGCCCTACAGTCAGGGGAATCTGCAAAGGTATCCGTTCCCATTTCATAAGCTCAACAGCACGAGCTCCGGCTGAGACCAGTACCAGGGTCAGCAGGATCACTGAGAATTTTTTCAATTGAATGCTCCCGACTTTTGTTCTGGCTCAGGCAAGGAGATCGCCTCAAGTCTTTGTGGCGCGCTGTCATAGCAATCCAGTGCCAGCCCAAACGGATTTCGCTCTGGGTCACCTTCCCAGCGAACCACTTTCATTGGATAACGCGCCAGGGCACGCTTAACGGGTTCGGTATGGAAATATTCGTCAGCTACCAGGTCCAGCCGTACCACCCAATGATCTTCATCAATGATGGTCACGCTGCGGTTGCTGTAACCACGACGGGGGATTTCGTATACCACGCGTACACGATCGCGCAGCTCGTCATTATTCTTGCGCATCTCGGCGTCCTTATTGAGAAAATCCTGACAGGACGGCGTCAAATACGGGCTCATTTGGGCAATTTTGGCTGTGTAGTCAGCTTCCCCATTTTTCGGCCAGGAATTCAGTTGCTGAAAAATGTAAAAAGCAAAACTGTAAACCGTAGATGGCGGGACCTCCCACCATTTTCGGGTGCTGCCGGAACGCAGGTCGGGTGGGTTGTGAATTGTCAGTTCCGAGGGCGCTCGCATCCATCCCAGACTGGTGACGAACAGTCCCAGAGCCAGCAAAACACAAGCGATACGTAGCGAAATAATATGATTATCGCGGGCGGTTATACCGTTACGAAAACGACTCATACTTTCCCTCCGCGCATCAACGGAACAGGTTTCGTTCGTTTAAGTTCCCACGCCCTGCTATCCAGAATCATGGTTCGGGACATACGTGCACGGCAGCGCAATTCCTCCAGACGTTGCCAGATATAATTTTCTGGCTTACCGCGCTTGTAGCTGGCAATCCAGTTGCCGCCAAAAAAAATGACCAACAGCGGCATCAGCAGCATGCACGTCGGAAAAGCCAGCCATCCGACAAAAGGAACCAGAGCTAACGGTATTGCCAGAGGGATACCGGCAATAACACCGATGACGGCCGCCAGCACAAACTCCCCGGATGTGAACCCTTTCCAGACCACGGGGGGGTTGTTCAGTCTGTCAGGGAGGAAATCAATGACGGCCATATGGGCTCCTTACAGGATATCTGAAGCTTTAGTTGCGAGGTAAATAACCAAAAGGATGAGGATGATGCCGACAACCAGATAGACCAGGAACTGAGTCCATTCCCCCTTACCACGACGGATATCGTGAAATGCGGTAATCACGGCATGCGCTACGGCAAAAAAAGCACCGACACATACGAGAAGCCCTATCGCAAGTGCCCCCATTTTGATGTAGCCCATAACGGTGTTGTAGGTTCCGCCACCGCCTCCAGATGTTGGCTGTTCAACAGCTGGCAAGTCTGCCATAGCCTGACTTGCAGTTAAGAGACCGGTAAACAACAAATATCCCGCACGGGAATAGGCAGAACGAAAATGCCTGAAGAAAGTGAATTTCATTGAGTCATCCTTTCAGTGGAAAAACAGAAACAGGGTCAGCAGATAAAGCACAATCAGTCGAATTAGCAGCTCATTGAACTGCCTGAACGTCACTGATTTACTGACCAGGCCACGGTAGGCCTGCACCAGTGCCCATGCGCTGAAAAGGAGAACGACGATGGCGAGCGTACCGAGGATCAAGAGGTTCAGTTGCCCGGGCGTGAGGCTGCTTCCGGTGCCCGCACTCCATCCATTTAGCTGAGAGCCATTCATCGCCATGAGGGCTCCTCAGCACGGTACTGCCCGGTGACTAAAGTGGATAAAGTGGAGGGTGCTGTTGGCTGCGCGCGCGACGGCTCGAGATAAGTGGATATGCCCTGCCTCATCGTTGAGATGTCACGGGTTGCCTGCTGATAGTCGAAATAAAAGCGAGCGTCCTGATTCTGATTGGCTACGACGCGGGCGCGATCAAGGCCAGCCTGAACCTGATCCAGCTGGCGCATCACGAGTGCCAGCTCATCTTTTTCTGACGCCTGGCAGGTCAGCACCGGCAGAACGGGCAATAACATTGCCAGGATGATTGTGGTGTGACGCATTTGCGACTCTCCCTAATAACTTGTCGTCGGGAGATTGACGCAAACAGGACATGCTGGCAGCAGGAAAATATTTATGAAGGTCAGAAAATTAAATGCCACAAAGTGAGCCGGTTAATACAGATGAACCTTCAAAAAAAAAGCCCGCGACATCAAGCGGGCTCCGGGGAATTCCCGAAACAGCTACTTCCTGGGCTATAGGTATTTTTTAAAGGACGCCGTGACGATGGCCAGAACACCGCCAAGAAATAATGCTGATGGCAGCAACAGGAGATTTGGCCAGACAGCAGTCGGCCAGGCCAGATACAACATGCAGGGGCCGTAAAGTGCGGGTTTAATAAAACGTTTGGCGTGATGGTAGACAAAGCTCGATTCATATCCAGCTCCGTAACGACGCAAATCTCGACGGACCAGCCCTTCAACTATGCCGGTGATAATCACCAGGCCGAACAGCGGCAGACTCAGGAAAAGGATCATCACCCTGATGAAGAAAATCAGAGTTACCCAGAGCGTAGCTTGCAGGTACTCCCCAAGCCAGCCGATTAGTGAGTCACCGAACCGGTTTATCGTTGGGATAACTCCAGTCCCCTTCTGACCAGTTTCCCTGAATGATTGAAGCCAATGGCTGAATCCGCTATCGACAAACAACCAGTTCCAGGCGGTATGTACCCACCGCGAAATCGTCTCAACCGGCGCTGCCATCAGTAAACTCCGCGTGTACCCTTCCGACAACCAGTGGCTTTCTGCAACCATCACCCGGTAGCTGTGTGAAGCACCTTCGTCAGGCCAGAGTAAGGCAATGCAGGCATATTCGATCAGCAGGCTAACCAGAAGCGACCCCAGCAGAATGCCAATTAAACTGACAGGCAAATCCCAGAGCAACATGCCGAATGGTCCGGATTGTTTCTGTCGGGATGGCGAACTGCGATTGGCAGTATCTCTGTCATGCTGAGACATTTTGCCCCCCCGAATATGCCGCATCACCGCCTGTCCACCAGGATTCTCCAGTTCGGTAATTCTGCTCCATGTTGTCAGCCAGCTGCTTCAGGCTCGCGGGCATGTAAGGATCGTCGTTATCAGCCGGCAACGGCATCCTGATTTTCCACAGGCGCCCTCCTTCAAGCAGGGCAAATGCCTGCCCTTTCGGCAGGTTGATAACGTCTGAAGGGTTGAGCATCGGGACTTTAACCAGACTGACCTGGTCCTGAACGTTACTGTTAAAATCAGTACCCTCTCCCGGCCGGGATACGTCAGTGACACCCGATGTAAGGGTTTTCTGGTAGACGTCAACTTCCGGTAATTGGTCGGTCAGGAGCATGGCAGTGTTTTTTTCACGCACACGGAGCATTATCAATGAGTTGAAGTTCCCCACTACCTGATTCGCTTTAGCACTGCTGCCTATACGGGCCTCGATGTCCGAAAGAGTCTGCGTGTATGCAGTCACCTGGAAGCCCGCACCACCCCCTTTGTTGATGAGAGGAATAAACTCATCACCCATTAACTCGTTAAACTCGTCACAGTGAAGATTTATCGCCACTTTCGAACTTTTTCTACCATCCTCATCACCGAGACCGAATTTATAGATGTGTCCACCTTCGGAAACGAGATCAGCGAACATGCTGTTGCCGACTGCTGCTGCGACAACAGGGTCGGATAGTGCATCGAGGCCGATATAAACCACGCCGCGCGATTTTATAATGTTATGCCAGTCCAGGATCGGTCTCGGATCGTTCAGGTCCGTATAGTCAGGTGCCAGCAATGCGGCCGTTTTACCAGTTGTAAGCTTTTCAAGCAGCGGCAGCAGTGACGCAACAATTTTGTCGAAATACGTTCGATCATATTGCACAGCGCTACGTAGCCCATCCAGCACCG